>CAZBDA010000193.1:0-6985 GCA_964490445.1 uncultured Rickettsiales bacterium
GGACTAAATCCAGATTTCGATGGACCAGCAGACATTAAGACCACAGTATGGTATGGCAAGACTTCAGAGCCAAAGAAGTCAAGACTGAAAAGGAACTTACTCAAAGGTGTTCAAACAGCTGCAGCGATATTCCTTTTAGAAGCCATGGTATTGATGAGTGCGTCGTCTCAATGGTCTGGAGGCTGGACGCAAAAGATGTATGGTACTGGACAAGCCGATGTCTGGGAGGTGTTTGGAGCAGACAACTTGACTCAAGTCTCGTGGAGGCAAGGTTGGAGAGCTCTGGAACCTTTGCAGGCTGCGAAATTCAGTGATACATCATTCCAAAGCTATATAGTTGACACATTGGAAGAAAGATCTCCAAGATTGGTGGTGATGGAATGTCCGAACAAGCATTGGTACAATTGCACACGGCCAATTCCTAAGGCCAAGAATGCTGCTAAGCAAGCCGAAAAGAAGCTCAGAGAGAAACTGACACCATTCTTGGAAACCGCACAGCAAGTAGCAGAGAAACAATGTTATGATGGACATGATTTCTTGCTAGAAACTCCACTCACCTCTTCGGTGATGAGTCATCCCATCGTTAAGCAGATGACCGACGATGAGATGAACTGTGTGGTAAACGGTAAGAGCTGGCAAAATGGAAAGCCTACTTGGTGGCTGACATCAGCACACGATATTGCCCAACAACTCGAGAAGAACAACGTGGTGAAGAATCCCGTGAAAATGGTAAGAAATGTGATGACTGGTCTGGCTGAAACCCTACATCACAAGGAACCTGAGCGGATCAAGTCTCTGATTCGTTCGCTGGATTCGAGAATTCGAGGTGCTGGGATTTATGCTGATACTCACATGGTGAACTTGTCTGAGATGCTCTGTCGACCACGAAAGGACTTGGTCTCGTGTGGTCACGATGCATTTGCAGTCATTGATGAGAAGGGAGACATTCCTGAGGCGGGAATTGAGTTTGATTTACCTCCAGAGCTGCACCAAAAAGTGCCAAAGGCTTTGTTGTCAAGTATCAGACGTCTTCACTTCAATTCAGGACATCCCCCGAACGATGAGCTAGAGAGAATCGTCAGGCTCTCGGGTGGTAGCGAGTTGGCAAGGCAAGCCATTAAAGGTATTAAGTGTACGGTGTGCAGAAAAGCAGCGCCCACCAAGACTCCAAAGCCAGCCAAAGCAAAAATGAATATTGGACAATTTAATGAGACAGTCCTAATTGATCTGGGATATGAAAAGGACTCCGTTGGAAAGACACATGGTTGGGCAGTCATGGTTGACGAAGGCACCGACTGGTGTGTTGTCAAGTATCTTGGAAACGGCAAGACTGCAGGCGAGCTGTACCGGATACTGGAGGAAGGCTGGATCGATTGGGCAGGACCACCAGATGTATTGGTTGCTGATAGTGAAAGAGGTTTCATTGCAGAAGAGTTTGCATTCAAGTTAGGAAAAGCAGGAACGCTCTTCACGCCGGCTGCGGGATACGCCCCCTGGCAGAAGGGTAGGGTAGAAAGAAAGATAAGCACGATCTGCTCTATCATAAAGAAGACTGTTCTGCATTTGGGACTTAAGGGTCCAGAAGAAATGAAACTTGCAGGCATTGAAGCTGCTGCCGCAGTAAATCAGCGCCCAGGAGCATCAGGTGTGAGCCCTGGCATGATGTTGTTTGGCCAGAGGCTGAAGATGTACGGCGAACTTTACGCAGATGGTGAGCCGGCATATCATCATTTGGATGGTAATGATGCTTCCACAGAGCTTGGACGGAGATTGCAAATCAGATGTTCATCGAGACAAGCTGCTGAAGCTCATTATGCCAAGGAGATGGTGAGAAAGACTGTTGCAGCTCGGACAAGGTTGGTCGAAAAGGTGGAAGTTGGAGAACTGGTATTCTTCTATCGATGTTATCCTTCGGCCAAAGCCCAAAAGCTGCAGGCTCAAAGAGGATGTTATCTTGGACCTGGAGTGGTAATAGGTCATCAGAAACAAAATGCCTGGGTAAGTTATGCTGGCCGATGCTATCTAGTAGCACCAGAGCATTTGAGATCAATGGCTCCTGATGAGATCTGTTCCACAAAACCATTGATAAGACAAGGTCTTGAAGAATTGAGAAAAGCCTCAAAGTTGCAAGATACCATCGATATCACTCGCCAAACGGTTTCGGCTGGTGAACTTGAGCAAGCAGTCAATAGTCCAGCAGGTGACGATCACTCTGCACCATTGGAAGAAGTCGCGATTCCTCCCATGGAAGTGGAACCAGTTCCTGCTGAACCCCTCGCAACGCTGGAGCAGCCAGTCGAGGAGGTTGACATGGAAACCGAAGCTTTGCAGGCGGAAGTGGAACGACATGTTGAGGCTCCTAACACTACTGCAGGAGAGTCATCTGCAGGTGAAAAGAGATCGGCATCCTCAACCGGTATTGATGAAGAAGAAAATCCACGACCACCTCCGGCTCCGATTACATGGCAGCCTCGAGGAGATGTTGATAATCTGCGATGGAATAAAAAGAGCAAAACCTCAAATATTTGCAATGCAACTGCAGCAGGTAAGCGGGTACTCACAGCAAAGATCAAAAAGAAGATGTTGGATAAAGAGATTCCTTATAAAGAGATCCCCGTTAAAGATCGTCCGTTGTATGAAGCAGCTGAGGAGAGGGAATGGGCTGATTGGCTCAAGAACAAGAGTGTTCGAATTGTAAAAGGTAAAGAAGTTGCGGAAGTTTACAAACATACCGACCCCTCTCGATTCATCAACCTTCGATTTGTTTACCGCGATAAGAATGCTTCCATTCGCACGCCTCAAACTTATCTACCAGTCAAGGCAAAAGCCCGCATGTGTGCGCAAGGTTTCTCAGAACCACTTGCCAAAGCCGGACTTGTTAAGCTTGACTCACCGACAGTTCAGCGTGTGGGAATCATGGTGTTTTTGCAGTTGGTCGCAAACTTTGATTGGATTCAGACTTGGAGAAAAGGAGACATAAGCAGTGCATTTCTCCAGGGAACTGAAAGAGACTCATCCAAAGGTAAACTTTATCTGAGACCTCCCCGAGATAGACCTCTTGCAGGCGTTGATTGGAA
Source organism: uncultured Rickettsiales bacterium (assembly GCA_964490445.1). GTDB lineage: Bacteria > Myxococcota_A > UBA796 > UBA9615 > UBA9615 > UBA6601. The sequence continues at coordinate 3,078 of CAZBDA010000193.1, forward strand.
CGATCTTCTAGAAGTTCAAAAGAGCGTGTACGGACTTCCAGATGCACCACGTGCCTGGTGGGAAGAAGTGACGGGATTTCTCAGAAGCTTGGGCTTCGTACATTCCAGGATGGATGTTGCATTCATGGTGCTCTATCATGAAGATGGAAGTGTCGGTGCGATGCTTGTCTTACATGTTGACGATGTGATGGTTGCAACAGATGGATCCGATTTTATGGAAGCTCAGATAGAGAAGTTTCATGCCAAGTACCCATTCGGTGAATGGGAAAAGGTGGTTGACCAAAAGGAGATTGCTTACACTGGACGTCAAATCAGTGTTCATGGAAATGAGATCCATGTGGGTCAAGCAGATTTCGTCAACGGCCGAATGGATGAGGTCCCTCTTAAGCGAGAAAAGAATAGATCTCCAGAATCGGCTTGCACGCCGACTGAGCATGCTGAGTTCCGATCAGGTGTTGGCAACCTGCATTGGGCTACATCTCAGAGTCGAGTCGATCATGCAGTGGATACTAGTCGCCTCCAAAAGAGACAAAACGCACCTACACATGCAGACTACAAGGATCTGGTGAAGGTGGTAAAGGAGGTGAAAGACACTGCAGATGTTGTAATCAAAATCCGACCCATACAAAATATGGCGGTTGGTGCATTTACTGATTCCTCGTTGTATGGTTCACAGGGTGAATTGATACCCGACGATGAAGCACTTGCTGGTTACGACAAACATAAACTGCACTCTCAGGGAGGTAGTTTGTTAGTTGTGTTCGACAAGACACATCTGGATGATCTAGGTGATGTGCCTTTCAGCTTTGCAGATTGGAGAACCAGGGCTTCACGAAGAGTGTTGCACAGTACATTTGCAGCTGAGGCACAGGCAGGAGTAGAGACTTTTGGTCTGGCGAAGTACTATCGAGCCTATATGTGTGATATTCTATTTGGATATGCAGATTGGAAAGATCTGGACAGCTATGGTGAGACGGAGCTCCCCATTGTAATGTTCACCGACTGCAAATCCTTATATGATAATCTCAAAAAGGAAGGCTCGGTACCTGATGACAAATGGGTGGCTGTACCTATTGCGTCTCTGCGGGGTGCAGTGAGTGCAGGTCCAGGTCGAGACACCAGAAAGTCTGAGTGTCGTTGGGTGCCCTCACGGTGGCAATTGGCTGATTGCCTCACCAAGGAAGGCCTGGCGGCCAGTTTCCGGGAACGCATTGCAAGTGGGACTACTCGATTGCATGAGGAGTCACTGCAAAGCGTCAAGCGCAAGAAGGAAAAACTGAGGGGAAACACCAATTACACTTGGTGTTGTTACAGTGACGCGACACGTGGATCTGAACCACGCTCCGACTACGACAACGACGACGACGCTCAGGTCGAAAGTTACAACCCCCCATTCCTTGGTAAGCCATTGTCAGCTTCCAAGGAACCTTTGCCAGGTACGCCCCTCGCCGACGACCGCCGCGGTGTGATCTTGTCTGACACGAAAGGACTTGGTCTTGTGTGTCCAGATTCGGTCATGCCGAAAAAGAAGAAAAGCAAAAAGAAAAGCCTTAGTCCCCCTCAAGAAGCTCCAGATGAGGGAACCTCCACAGGTTCAGGGACAGCTGTGTACACTCGATGCGGCATAACAATCAGGAAAGTTGAAGATCCACTTCCAGAGCCAGAGAAGTTGGACAGACAAGAACGACAGATTGTGAAGCTTGAGATAGAGAACACGGAGAGAGAACTTCGGGAAGCCGAACTCGAGGCTGTGCAACAGCTCAAGGCAGAAGCGATGCAAAAGTCCAAAGGCAAAAAGATCAAGCAACGCGCTCGATCACCTGGAGCTGAAGATAGGATTGCTTTGGAGTTGCAGACAGCAGAATCTGCAGCAGAGGCTAGAGAAAAAGAAGATGCAGATCTTGCTGAGAAGTTACAGGACGAAGAAGATGCCAAGAAACCTCCTAGTTCCTCCGACGACGACGATGCCAATCCTGGTGTTAGAACTGCCAAGGTTAGGGAAGAACGTGAACGTGAGCGATACCTTGACAGTGTGCGAGAGTATCATCTGGAACTTGATGAACTGTTGCAGATGGAAGATGAAGAGAGGATGAATTATGTCAATGAGAAGGAATTGTGTGCATTCAACTCTCTCGATCACTGGGGAAAAGATATGGCAAACGGACAAGGAGTGACACTTAAATTCTTGCCTAAGCATCTTGAGCTCTATGCTCTCAGAACAAGCAAGAAACTTCGACTGATCTTCCGAGACAGTTTCGAGGAATACCATGGTGCAAATATTGTCGTGCATGTCTTTCGCATGCCTGAAGAGAGGTACAATGGTATGAAGTGTTTCTTGTTGTGGGTTGGTCTCATTTTGCTCCCAGAGAACTACGATGCAGAGCTCATCCTTCAAGGAAAGATTGATTGTGATGTCATGCATGGGACTACATTGAGTCGAACTCATAAAATGGCAAGGAATCCTACAGTCACTCTTGATCGCGGGAACAGGAACAGAGCCGTTGATAAAGTTCAACCGAAGGAGTGTTACGGAGGACCTTGGTGGAAGACACTTGAATATGTCAAGATGCAGATGTTTGGCAAAGTTGGCTCGGAAACTCAGGACCTAGGAGTCATCAGCGTTGTGGGTTTGCGCGCCGAAAGTGTCAGGGTATCCAAGGGATACAAGAAGCAAGAAGTTCTGCTAGCTGAACATGCTTGGCCTCGCATCATTCTCTTGAGGTATGATAATGAGCGTCTCACCTTGGGAAAAGTGCACAGGCACATGTCTGATTATGATGAGAACCAGCATGAAGGAAGTCGCTTTGAAGAAGAGAACAGGCGAAACCCACCTCCATGGGCAAGAAAACTCCCTGCTAGGCAGATTGTCATGGAATTAAAGGAGAATTCAGAAAAGATGATGAAGCTCCCTGACCAGAATGCCTTTTACCGACACGATGGTACCAAAGCTCAGACAAACGCGGAGTTTCGTGCAGAGCTGAAGAAGGAATTCGACGAGTCATATTCCATGGATGAAAACGGCTGGCCAATTGGTAGTGACTCTGCAGTCCAACCAACTTGGTTCTACAGTCAATGGGTTGAAGATCGTGACACGAAAGGACTTGGTCTTGTGTGTCTCGATGTTCCTGGTAGACCCAAACCGGAGATTGCATTCACTGTGAACAGACGTCATGTGCCTTCAAAGATGATGAAGACAGAAATCTTGGAAGCAATCAAGAAACTCAGGGATGGTATGATTACCTCCAGGGATCCAGTTTTCAAGAAGTTTGACTTGCACGAAATTGCGAATGTTTGCAGGCACAGCAGTCCCTCCATGCACACACATCTCTTGAGAACGTACATCACAAATTTCACGAGAGCTGTACGACAGATCAAAGCTGGTTTGAATGCACCTAAAGACGAGATGAGTGCGATTCAACTAAACAACAGGTCTGGTGTTGATGATGATCGTATCAAAGAGATTGTGCAACTTGAAGAAAAAGTTAGTCTGTGCAAAAGCATGTTGGCAGAGCACAACACATATGATCCCAAGAAGTTCAAGTGCCCCATCTGGCTAGGTCATGTACGCTCAGGCATGAGAAAATATGACGCTACATGTTTGTTGAGGGAAAGGATCGACAGTGCCCTTCACAACATGTCAAAGCAGTATGCCCGAGGTGTGGAACTTTTGATTCAGCAGGAGGATCATTATCACCAGGTGAGTAACCCACCGGCGATTCTTGAAGTTGATGAGATTGAATGGTCAGACGATGAGGTTGACTTCAATCCAAATGTTCAAGATGATGTTGAGCATCCAAGAAAGTATCGGCCGAGTACCAAGTGGATGGTAAAACACTACGCTCTTGAGGACACTTGGAGAACAGAAGTCGAGCATGCCGATGCACAACGAGGTTATGCACAGCAACAGG
>CAZBDA010000194.1:0-5348 GCA_964490445.1 uncultured Rickettsiales bacterium
GTTCGGGTTCGGGTTCGGGTTCGGGTTCGGGTTCGGGTTCGGGTTCGGGTTCGGGCCGGGTGGATGACACCGCCGCAGAAACAGTCTCCTGCGGCTCGCTCGAGGCTGCCTGGTCCAGCTTCGACGAGCCGGCAGGCTCCTCGTCTTCGCCGGGCACGAGGACGAAGCTGATCGCCCCGAAAGCCAACAGGGCGATGACTGCGACGAGGACCCACCGCCCAGTATGCGCGCGAGCAGGCTGCTCGGCGGAGTCGTCGCTCGACCCGGGAGACGCTGGCTGCGCCGCGCGGAGCCGAGCCTGCTGCTGTTCTCTCTGCCGAAGCTCACGCTCGGCTCGCTGACGCTCTTGCTCCTCGGCCTTGCGGCGCTCTTGCTCCTCGGCCTTGCGGCGCTCTTGCTCCTCGGCCTTGCGGCGCGCCTCGGCCTGCTCCTGTGCGCGGCGTCGTGCAGTCCGGGCCGCCTCGGCCTCTCGGCGCTCGGCCTCTTCGGTCGCCTCGTGCAGGCCCTCTCGCAGCTGTTTCACACGAGCCGTACGGATCGCTCGATCAGAAGCCAGCGCCTTCATCAGGACGGCTACCACCTCCCTGGGGATGTCGGGGTAGAAGTCGGTCGGTGGGGAGATCGTTCCCGCCAGCTTCGCCTGCAGGATCCCCAGTGCATCGAGCTCGCCGCCCCAGGGCAGCCGCCCCGCGAGGATCTCGTACAGGGTCATGCCGAGGGCATAGACATCTGCCCGCTCGTCCACCTTGCCAGCATCGGTGTGCTGCTCGGGTGCCATGTAATCGACCGTGCCCATGCCGATGCCGGTTTTGGTCTTGCCGGAGCCGGTGTCCTTTGCGATGCCCAGGTCCAGGAGCTTCAACTTGCCGCTCTCGGTCACCAGCACGTTCTCGGGCTTGATGTCGCGGTGCAGGATGCTCTTGCTGTGCAGGTACTCCACCGCCGCCAGCAACTGCTCGAACATCGGCCGAGCCTGCCCCCAGGGGATAGGCCCGGTCCTGGTGCCGATGACCTCCGAGAGCGGCTGCCCTTCGACCAGTTCCATGACCAGGGCGAGCACACCCGCGTCCATGACCAGGTCGTGGACCTTGACGATGCCCTCGTGGCTCAGCTTCAAGCCCAGGCCAGCCTCGCGCTCGAAGCGATCCGCGAAGGCCGCGTTCCTGGCGACGTGTGCGTGCATCACCTTGACGGCGACGTCGCCCCCCTGCCGTTCGGCGATCTCGGGGCTGCGATGTCGCCCCCGGTACACCGTGCCGAAGCCACCGTCACCGATGTGGGCGAGGATGCGATAGGCCCCGACCTGGTTGGGAACTCCTGGTCCGCTGGCGCCACGGCCACCCGAGAGCAGGGCCGCCTTGTGGCCCTCGTACTCCTCGCGTGTGATCGCCCCCTTCTCGAACAGGGCGAACAGTTCCTTCAGCTCTTCAGTAACCGACGGCACGCCTGATCCTCCCGAGGTGGGACGTTAGCAGGGGCTAAGGCCCCGACTCGAGGCAGTGCTCAGTTGCCGGACTGCGCAGGTTGTAGCTGGAGCTCATCACAGCACCGTAGGCGCCGCAGTTCTCGACCAGCAGGACATCGCCGGGATGGGTCTCGGGGAGCAGCCGGTTGCGGCCAAGCACGTCGCCGGTCTCGCAGATGGGGCCGACCACGTGCCAGTAGCCGGCGGCCGGGTCTGCCAGGCGGCTGAGATTGTGGATGGCGTGCCAGGCGCCGTACAGCGCCGGCCGCAGCAGCGAGTTCATGCCCGTGGCCGTGCCGACGAAGCGCACCCCGCCCTTGCTGCGCACCTGGGTCACCGGCGCGAGCAGGACGCCCGCCTCGCTGACCAGGTAGCGACCTGGCTCCATGCGCAGTTCGACACCATCGAGCGCCTCGAGCACCACCGCCAGCCGCTCGTTGAGCGCGGCCAGGTCCAGGGCCACCTGGCCGGGACGCTCGACTACGCCGAGACCGCCGCCGACGTCGATCCAGCGCAGGTCGGGCAGCTGCGAGCGAAGCGCGGCGAGCTGCTCGGCGGTGCGGTCCCAGGCCGACGAGTCGAGGATGCCGCTGCCGACGTGGGCGTGCAGGCCGATGACCTGGACCCCGCCGGCAGCAGCCGCTTCCAGCAGCTGGTCGAAAGAATCCAGCGGATGCCCGAACTTGGCGTGCGCGCCGGCGGTGCGGACGCTCTCGTGGTGCCCCATGCCCCGGCCCGGGTCGATGCGTAGACCGAGTTGCTGGCCGGCAAACAACTGCGGAGCCTGCTGCAGCACATCCGGCCCGTCGATGGTCACCTCGGCGCCCAGGTCGAAGGCCTGCTGGTACTCGTCCACCGGACAGAAGTTGGGAGTAAACAGGACCGGCACCGCGTCCCCCAGGACTTCGCGCACCCGGCGCACCTCGGCGGCGGACACGCACTCCATGCCCAGGCCCTCGGCGGCGATGGTCTCGAGCACGCGCGGGTGGGTGTTCGCCTTGACCGCGTAGTAAATCGCGCCGACCGACGTCAGCGACTCGCGCAGGCTGCGCGCCTGCTGCGCCACCGTGTCGAGGTCATAGACGTAGCGGGACTCGCCATCGGCAACCAGCTGCAGCAACTGTTCGCGCCGGCGATGCCACCAGCGCGGCTCGGGGGAAGCAGCCTCGAGCCTGCTCGCCGAAGCTCCCCTTGCACGCGAGCTGAGCACCTCCCAGGACGGCCCGAACAGGCTGTCTCCGCCCTGCTGCGGCAGCAGCCGCGCGTGCAGATCGGCGAGCAGGCGCGGCGCCTTGTCTTCGCCCACCACGAAGCTCAGGTTGAGATCTTCCGACGACTCGCTGACCAGGTGCACCTCGTGCTCACGGAAGGCTGAAAACGCCGGCCCGAGCTCGTGCAGCACCGTGCGAATGCGACGGCCGACGATGGAAACCACCGCACTGGGATGCACCACCTCGACTTCGCCCAGGGCACCGAGACGCTCCAGCAGCGCTCCGAACGACTCGCCGTCGACCCCGCCGGGAATGTCGTCGAGGGTGACACTCACCGCAGACTGGGAGGTCGCCACCAGGTCGACCGAGATGCCGAGATCGGCGAACGGCTTGAAGACCCGCGCCAGGAAGCCGGGCGCACCCCACATCTCGAGGGTGGACACTGTCAGCAGGGTGACTCCGGTGCGGCGCACCACCGCCATGACAGCTGCCTTGCTGTCGACTCCCGGGCCGATGCGGGTGCCCTCGGTATCGGGGTCGGCCGTGTTGCGCACGCAGACAGGAATACCCGCCCACGCCGCCGGCCCCAGGCAGCGCGGATGCAGTACCCGCGCGCCCATCGCCGCCAGCTCCTGGGCCTCGCGGTAGGTGATGCGCCGAATCAGGCGAGCCGTGGGGATCTGGCGTGGATCGGTGGTGAACAGGCCGTGCACATCGGTCCAGATTTCCAGCGACTCGGAGCCCAGCATGGCCGCGAACAGGGCCGCCGAAGTGTCGCTGCCACCGCGGCCCAGCAGGCAGGTCTCGCCGCGCGGGGTGCGAGCGATAAAACCCTGGGTCAACACCAGGTCGCTGCCGGCGGCGGCAGCTTCGCAGGACTCGCGGTCGGCGCGCGGCTCCACCTCGGCGGACAGGAAGCGGCTTTCCTCGGCCTCGCTGCCCCGCACAGTGCTCTGCAGCAGTTCGCGGGCGTCCACCCGCATGGGCGCCAGGCCATGGTGGCGCAGCGCCGCCAGGCCCAGGTGGGTCGAGGCCAGCTCGCCGAAGGACATGACCCGAGCGCGCAGCCGCGGCGAAGCCTCGCCGGTCAGGCGGACCCCTTCGAGGATCTGGCCCAGCTCTTCGATCAACTCGGCCACGGGCTCGAAGTCGGGGGTCTGCAGTCCGATCTGCTTTGCCAGTTCCTCGTGGGTCGAGCGCAGCCAGTCGAGGCTGCCGCCGGGCTCACCGGCTTCGGCCCCCGCCAGCGCTTCTTCCAGGCGATTGGAGACCTGCGACAGCGCCGATGCCACCACCCACACCCGGTGCGTAGGCAGCAAGGCAGCGATGCGTTCGCTGATGCTGAGCCAGCGCTCGGCCGTCGCCACCGAGGTGCCACCGAACTTGAGGACGATCCAGGGCCGCATCCAGAGTCTCCGCTGCCGCAGGCGACGCCATTGCGCCGATCGGCCCACCTATACTGCCCGCTGTGGAGACGCCTGAACAGCCAGCCCAGGACGAGGACCGCGCCACCCGGCGAAGGCGCGCGCTGCAGCTCTCGCTCGCTTCGGTCGTCACCCTGGGTTTCCTGTCCCGGTTCCAGTTCGGCCTCGAGGTGGTCCGCGGCGCCGACGTCTACTACCACCTGGCGGTAGCCCGCGAGATGCTCGTCAGCGGACCGCTGGAGCGCTTCCCGTGGACCCCCTACTCGCTGTTCGCCGAGCGCTTCGCCGACAAGGAGTTCCTGTTCCACGTGCTGCTGATACCGCTGAGCGGCCTCGACATCGTCAGCGCCGGCCAGCTCGGCGCACTGCTCGGGCAGGTCGCGGTGGTCGCCGTGTTCGCGCTCATCCTGTGGCAATGGCGCACGCCCCTGGCCCCGGGGATCCTGCTGGGCCTGTGCGCCATCGGCCCACCACTCGCCGTGCGCCTGTCCATGTGCCGGCCGCACACCTGGACCCTGGCCTTCTCACTGCTGGTACTGGCGCTGCTGACAGCCCGGCGACGACACCTCGGCGCGCTGTTCCTGTGCGCCGCACTGCACGGCCTGTTCCACTCGGGCGGCTGGCTGTCGGTGGGCTTCGCTGGGGTCTTCGCCGGCACCGCACTGCTGGGACTGCAGGGCCAAACCAGGCGCCTGGACTGGCAGCCTTTGGCCGCCACCGCGACCGGCTGGGGGCTGGGCCAGCTGCTGCACCCCAACTTCCCAGCCAACCTCGAGGTGCTCTGGCTGCAGAACGTCATCGTCCCGCTCAGCGCGAGCGGCGCCGGGTCCTCGGCGCTGTCCGCCGCTCTGGGCGGCGAGCTCATGCCGTCGAGCGCGAGCATCGTGCTCACCAACCTCCCTGCCCTGGCTCTGCTCGGCGTCCTCGGCGCGGCACTTAGCCTGCGACCTGCCCTGCGCGACCGCCGTACCATCACCATCGGCATCGCGGCGCTGATCTTCACCCTGCTGGCAGTGTTCGTGATGCGCAGGATGTGGGAGTTGGCCGGCCCGTTGTCGCTGCTGTGGGCGGCGGCTGTCATGGGCCGCGCCGTCGAGACGGACCTGTTCGAGTGGGCCTCAAAACGTCGACTGCACGCGGCGCTCGGCGTGGCCATCCTGCTCGGCACCCTCAACACCCAGCACCACGCCAATCTCTGGATCACCGACCTGCAGCCCCCCGTGGCCATGTCGAAGTGGCTGAATCTCC
>CAZBDA010000194.1:5358-6549 GCA_964490445.1 uncultured Rickettsiales bacterium
TCGGCCACGCCGGAGTTCAGCTTTAGGCAACAAGGGGCGGAATCTCCCCGCCGAAGAAGGGGACCTCGTCTACACGGCCCAGTGGGGAGACTCGGCGCCGCTGCTGTGGTTTGCCCCGAAACTGCGCTCACTGGTCGCCCTGGACCCGACCTTCCTATACGCCCACGACCCCGAGCGCTTCCTCGCCTATGCCGCCACCATCACCGGCGAAGATCCCGATCCGGTTGGCACGATCCTGACCCGCTTCCAGGCCCGCTACGTGACGATCTGGCGAGTGCCGGTGTTCGACTCGTTGAGCACGGCGGCTGCCAGCGATCCCCGCAGCACACTGGTGTTCGAAGACCCCGACTACCTGGTGTTCGAGCTCGACGAAGCTAGTGCCGAGCCCGGCGGCGGCGTCCCGCCAGCCCCCACAGCGCCAGCAACAGCAGACTGATCCCAGCGGGTTGGCGAGCTGCCGGCAGCGAGCAGTTGCAGCTGGCCGAACGCGGATCGGTACCCGCCGCGACCTCGTCGCCGTCAGACACCCCGTCGCCGTCGCTGTCCGGGTTGAAGGGATCAGTGCGCCAGCGGGCCTCTTCCTCGTTGGTCAGCCCGTCGCCATCGGGGTCGCCATCGGGGCCGCTCGCGTCGTCGATGTCGTTGTCGAGGTAGTCGGGCACGCCATCGCCGTCGCTGTCGCCGGCGCCCTCTTCTTCATCGGGCACACCGTCGCCATCGGAGTCGGGATCAACAAAGTTGGGCAGGCCATCGCCGTCGGCATCGCCGATCCCCTCTTCGCTGTCGGGAATGCCATCGCCGTCACTGTCGTCGTCGAGGTGGTTGGGTATGCCATCGCCGTCAACATCCCAGCCGTAGTTGGTCTCGAAGCCGGTGAGGATGCCGTCGCCGTCGTCGTCCCGATCCAGGGGGTCGATGAGGCCGTCGCCGTCGCTGTCACCGCTGCCTTCCTCGCTGTCCCAGAGCCCGTCGTCATCGCTGTCGAGATCGTCAGGATCGGTGCCCAATTGCGCTTCCTCGTCGTCGCTCAGGCCGTCGCCATCGCTGTCCTCGGGCGTGACCTCGACATCGTCGTCGTCGAGGAAGTTGGGGACCCCGTCGTCGTCGGCATCCCCCGTGCCCTCGTCGGCATCGAGCGCACCGTCCCCGTCCGAGTCGTCGTCCATGGACTTGTGGAAGACCTAGCCAACC
>CAZBDA010000194.1:6559-6928 GCA_964490445.1 uncultured Rickettsiales bacterium
TGCCGTCGCCGTCGCTGTCGTCGTCCAGGGCGTTGGGGATGCCGTCGCCGTCGAGGTCGTCGGTGCCCTCCTCGCCGTCAGGGATGCCGTCACCGTCGCTGTCGGCTGAGGTCGGATCGGTGCCAGCCGCCACCTCTTCGCTGTCCGAGAGACCGTCGCCGTCGCTGTCTTCTGCGTTGGGGTCGGTGCCCGCTGCCTGCTCCTCGCCATTGGTCAGGCCGTCGCCATCGAGATCGCCGTCGGGACCATCCTGGTCGTCGGCATCCTGGAAATCGGGAATGCCGTCGCCGTCGGAGTCGCCGCCGCCCTCGTCGGCGTCGGGGATGCCGTCGCCGTCGCGGTCGTCGTCGCCCGCGGCGGGGCTGCCGG
>CAZBDA010000195.1:0-3000 GCA_964490445.1 uncultured Rickettsiales bacterium
GGCTGTGTCGTCATCGCCGGCTGTGTCGTCATCGCCGGCTGTGTCGTCGTCGCCGGCTGTGTCGTCGTCGCCGGTGTCGCCTCCTGAGTCGTCATCATCAGCGCTGCTGTCGTCATCATCGACACCCATCTCGCCGCCCCCATCGTCGTCGTCAAGGCCCGGACGGGTGCTGTCGTAGCAACTCGCCGAGGGCACCGCGACGAGCAGCAGCGCAAACAGGGCGAAGCGCGCTCGGAAGCAGTAGGAGTCGAGGCTGGGGGGGTGTTGCAACATACTTAGCAGCGGTTCCAGCGTAAGGATTAGCTCCCCACTCTTAGAACAGCAAACGGGTCGGGAAGAAAACCGCCCAAGTCGCTGCGCTGCGTGCTGCAGACCACAGAGCAAGGGCACGGATGTGGAGGCAGCTCCTGGAAGACGGCGTCTACCCGAGCAGAGCGGCGCAAGCTCGGCTGGAAGGGCAGGGGAGGTGACCGTCTTTGCGACAACCTGCTCTTCTCCGCCATCCAGGGCTCGACCACAGCCTCCGGTGGTGGTTATGCTGCGCTCGCTCGGGAGACGAAACACAGCAAGGCCGAGCCCAAGGAGAGCGACGATGAGTACGCAGGATTACATGCTTCACAGCGGTGCCGCCTCGGGCACCGAGGCCTGCTTCGGCGAGACGGCGGAGCGCTGGGGTGTCAACGAGGTGAACTACTCCTTCGAAGGACACAACGACAGGCGAACCCGTGGACTCAAGGTGCTCACCGAGAGCGAGCTGATGACCGGTGACGTCAGCCTGTCCTACCTGGGCAAGATGATGAATCGCACCTACAGGGACACGCCGCTCTTCCGGAACGTGTTGCGTAGCATCTGGCATCAGATCAACAGTAGTCAGCAGGTCTTCGTTGTCGGTTGGGTCAACGAGGATGGCATCGTCAAGGGCGGCACCGGTTGGGGCGCCGAGTTCGCCAAGCTCTGCAATAAGCCCCTCTTTGTCTTCGACCAGGGTCAGGGCGCTTGGCTCCATTGGCGTGACAACGGGTTCGCGCCTTGCGAGACCCCACCCCGCATCACAGAGTTCCACTTCGCGGGTACCGGCACGCGCTTGCTGGACGATGCAGGGCGTCAGGCCATCACGGAGCTCTTCGAACGCTCCTTCGGCTAGCCTCTTCGCGCTTGGCGCGAGGGCGCTGCTGAGGTGTGCATTCGGACCTTTTGTGCAGCCTGCCCCGACCTCCTGCCACTATGGTTGAGCCGTGCGAGCGAGCTTTTTCATGTCTCTCCTTCTCTTCGTGGCTCTGCTCCACGTCGCCCAGGCTGGCGTCGAGCAATGCTCCTTGACGCTGTGGGTCACCGACCCTGACTCCCGTGGATGGCAAGAAGACCCCGTACACCGGCTGGGTGCATCCCGACAACCAATGCCCCAACCAGGTCACTACCTGCCCATGAACGATTGTCCAGACACCCTTGGGACTTCTCTGTCCCCCCGTGTTTGGCGAACACTCACAGGACAGCCTGGAGGAGACAGGCGGCTCTTCTCAGAACGTCTGGCCGGTTAGCCGCTCGAACATCTCGACGTACAGCCTGGTGGTCTGATCGATGACGCTCTGCGGTAGAGCTGGGATCGTCGGCTCCTCGGTGCCGTTGCGGCGCGCCTCGCTGAGGCTCGAGTGGTGGCCCGTCTCGATGTAGTGACCGCGAACAAATTCCTTGGAGAGCTGCACAATCTTGCCCTCGGCATAGGACTTGGCGTCCCACCAGCGGTCTTCATCCAGCGTGCCGAACGAGTCGACCAGCACGGGCTTGCGGCCGGCGCCGAGCGCGAACTCCTTCTTGCCGTCGACATGGATCAGGCCGGCCTTGGCGGCCTCGCGATTGATGATGGCGTCGACCTGCAGGACGATGTCGAGGATTGAGTCGAACTCGGCCTCGGTGAGGTTGGAGATCTCGAGGGCTTCCTTGCGGTCGAGGAGCCGGTCGAACTTCTCGAACTTGGTCGACACCTCGAGATAGGGAGTGGGCAGCTTGACGCCCTCTTCGAGGACGGTGCCCGGCTCGAAGCCCAGCTCTTTGGCGGTGACCTCGCCGCGCTGGTAGCGCCGCCAGCCGGAGCCGGCCAGGTAGTGCCTGCAGATCACCTCAAGCGGCACGAAGAAGTTCTCGGCGTCCCTGGGAATGGCGCCGGGCTCGCGAATCACATCAAAGCGCCGCGCTCGCACGCGGTCGGGGGCGGACATCTCGACGATGTGGGTCTCGCAGATGCCTGCCTTCTCGACCAGGTCGAACCAGTAGCAGGACGTGCGGTTGAGTGACTCACCCTTGCGCGGCACCAGGCTGGGGATGATCTGGTCGAACACCGAGATCTGGTCGGTGTAGCGAAACTCAATGATATCAGGGTCTTCCGTCGTCCAGACTTGCTTGACCTTGCCGTGATAAACCATCTCGCCCATGGTGCGCTCCGTTCGATTGAATCAGTTGAAGAACCGCGAAGGGCCCACCGCCCCTGGTGTGGAGCGCTTAGCCCAGCGCATTGATTGGCTCCCCGCTATTTACCATAGACAGAACCTGGGAGACGACCTGCTCGGCGGCCGCTGAGCCAGCGGAAGGGCAGGGGGCGGCTCAGCGCGCCCCAACTCCAGCGCCCACCCCCATCGCCTCTACCGTGTGTCATCACTACAGTTCGGGCCTGAGGCTCAGTCGGGCCTGGGGCTCAGCTGGCCTCTTCTTGATGCTCAGAGTAGAGCCATAGATGCCAGTCGTCTGGGCGTATAGGTCCGATAAGAGGCGTTATGTTCACTCTGCTGAGGTAGCGGGGGGGGGCGGAACGCCCTTACCGTGATGGGCTACGATGGGGTGGTTCCAGGGGAGGTTGGACAGTCAGCTATGACCAACTCAGTCGGTCCTTTCATCAATCCTGCATGTATCGGTCCATGAGATCAGAGGCCGCGGCCTCATCACTGGCAGCCTTGGCACCGGATTCGTCCGTCTCTACGTTGGGAGCTTCGCTGCTCTCTTCATGAG
>CAZBDA010000195.1:3010-6908 GCA_964490445.1 uncultured Rickettsiales bacterium
GACGCTGTCCACGAAGGTCTCCGGATTTTCGCCGTAGTTCCAAGACCTTCTGTACGGTCTCTTGCGAGACACGGGCCCCAGGTTGATCAGCCTTATGACCTCATTGGCATAAGCAGTGATGAGAAGTATCAAGAGGTACACGCCGAGACCGCCAAAGTAACCGTACCCAAAGGGGACCAGCCAGATTTGCAGCATGCTGTCGACCGTGCTCGGATACATCGCTGCAGCGAGTCCTCCCGCAAGCAGGGAGAGCAACAGCACTCGGATCGGCCACTTGCTGAAAATACAGACACCCAGCTTGAGGATGCTGTGGCGCGGGTCATGCGATCGTCGTACCAGCCAGGAGACGGGGGCCAGAGCGCCGGCGCTAATGGCAAGGAACGACGTCAGGCCCAGATGGATCCACTCCTCGCTCCACGTCTGCAAAGATCCGAGCACCAACATCCCGGGAATCGGGGTATCTCGAACAAGACCATCACAAACCACGAGCGCGAGGACCGGTACTGCAAGGGCAGCACAGAGCGTAGCGTTGATGTGCCCGGGGAAGCGCCTGGCCTCCTCGGCCAACGTGCCCTCTTCCCAGGGCTCAGCCTCGGTCTCACCCGCCCACAACTTGAGCGTGAACCGGTACTGCTCCAAGTCATCTTCCCGGTCAATCTCCGCGCTCACCTCTCTCCCCGCCTGGTCGAACTCGCTGCGCTGCCGATGCGCGGCTCCAAGCCGCTTCACCACCATCACCACCGCTGCGGTGACAAGTCCCATCACCACCAGAAACATCAACCACGCCCACATAACTGACCTCCTTGTCGTCCTGAGACGAACGCCCCCTGTGCCTCGACTACCAAACGTTCGCTGGCGTTCTCATCCTTGCTCTGATGCCGCGATTGCAGGTGTACCAGGCCTCGACCCCATCGCCGTCTCCATCACACCGAGCCTCGACGGCAAAGTTGTCCGTCTGGGACGAGGTGCCGGCGACCGCAGTCGCCTGGTACTTGCAACGAACCTTGGTACTGTCAGGACTCCATCCGAGGTTCGCCTATGCGGCCCAGGTGGATCCCTCAGTAGTACCCCCTACCTCAGCAGAGTTAAGGTAAGGCCTCTTATTGAGCCTATACGCTCATCGAGCGTCACAGTGAACTTTCAGAATAGTTGACTCGGTCTGGTGGTGGAGGCAGTTCAGGTGTCAGTAGAGACTTTGAAATGGCTGATAGTGGTCGGGATTTGTACGGTTGTCGCAACGGTTGGCTACTTGGTGATTAAAGGGCTTTTCCTTGGTGTTGTATCAGCAGCAAAGGCGGCAAGTGAGGCTCCGCTAACGGTGAGTACTATGCAGGTTGTCGCTCTGCAGGCAGCAAGATTGGTCTGTTATGTAGGGATCGGTGCCCTCATCTATTGGCATGTCGCGTATGTCGATCTTGTGGAGAGAATCGATGAGGAACAAAGGATTGCCGTATACGTTGGATCTGCTTGTCAGGTGATCTTGTTCCATGGGCTCGCCGTGGCACTTGGCTTGGTCTCAAGGCTACAGACGCTCGGACCGGGCCCGGCGAAGTCACGGAGAGATGGGCTGTTCCCGGACTTTCGGCCTCCGGAGCATGGAATTGTGGGTTCGCCCGGGACGATTAAGCCCCCCGCGACCTCAGCAGAGCCAACATAAGGCCTCTTGGCGTATAGGTCCGATAAGAGGCGTTATGTTCACTCTGCTGAGGTCGCGGAGCGACCCGATCGCGAGCCTCCCAGCATCTCATCTAGCGGAAGATGTAGTCCGCGTAACCATTGCCGGTATTCACCCCAGCGGTAGTACCGGTGGCGTCATCCATGCCGTCGACGTACGACGATCCGCCGCTGCCGCCGCAGTTGTCGAGGCCGCCTGCGGTGCCACCGTACCAGCCACCGCCGCCGCCGCCCTCGTCGTTGCACTGCACGCTATCACCGCCCACCCCGAAAGCACCGTTGGCGCTTCCATTGGTCGGGTTAACGCCGCCGGCACTCTGGCTGGCGCCGTCGCCGCAGGTACGGCTTGTGCTGTCGACCGCATCGCCACCGGTCAGGCCACCACCTGCGCCCCCGAGGAAGTTGCAGCTCTCATAGCCACAGCCCCCGGCACCGGCGGCTACCAGCAGACGGGAATTCAGATCTCCGAGGGTAGTACGAATGTCCGTTGCACCACCGCCGCCGGCGCCGCCCTGGCTGCCGAGCCCGCCGCCGTTGAAGCCGCCGGTTCGTGTATTGCAGGGACCCTGGTCCGCACCTCCAGCGGTGTCGCCCTGGCCTCCCACGTAGACGTGGATGTTGGTGCCCGCGGTGAACACCTTGCGACCAAAGGCCAGCCCGCCTCCCGAAGGTGAGTTGTTCGGGCCACCACCGTCGGACGCCCCGTACAGGCTGAAGTCGTACTCGGTGTTGATGGTCGGCGCGGTAATCGTCACGGACGCACCGGTGTAGCCGATGCGGAAGGGCACGCCGACGCTCTCGTAGGTCCAGCCACCGCCGAACATGTCACAGTAGACCTGGAATGCGCCGCTGCCGTCGGGATCAATCCAGTAGGTGCCGTCGCTCGGCGTGCTGCTGTGACCATCCAGGATGTCCTTGCAGGTGACGCCGGCACAGTTGTTGTCCGTGCCCAGGGCATCACCCTCGTCGACTCCGCCGTCGCAGTCGTTGTCGACACCGTCGCAGAGCTCGGGCGCCAGGGGATGGATGCTCAACTCCGTGTCGTTGCAGTCGGTGTCATTCTGCACGCTGCTGCCTACCTGGGCGCAGGCGAGGCTGCCCGTGCCCGGGTTGCCATAGCCGTCGCCATCGGCATCGTCGTACCAGAGCACCGCATCGACAGCGCCGTCGTCGGGCGTGCCGTCACAGTCGTCATCGACGTTGTTACACAGCTCCGACGCATTGGGATTCACGCTGGGGCCCGTGGTCGGGTCGTCGTCACAGTCTTCGTCGTTGTCGGCATAGCCGGTGGGCTGGGTGCAGGCTGAGACCGGCGTACCCGCCGTTCCGAAGCCATCGCCGTCGGCGTCCAGGTACCAGTCATTGGCATCCAGGGCGCCTGCCTCGTCGATGCCGCCCGCGCAGTTGTTGTCCACCCCATCGCAGATCTCGTAGCTGGTCGGGTTGGTCGCCGCGTTGCCGTCGTCGCAATCCAGGCTGTTGTCGCTGGCCCCTGCGGGCTGGGAGCACGCCAGCACCACCGTTCCGGGATCGCCGTAGCCGTCGCCGTCGCCATCGATGAAGTAGGTGCTGGTCACGCCCTCGTCCACCACGGTGTCGCAGTTGTGGGCCGCGCCGTCACACACCTCGGTGCCGCCGGGAAAGCTCGACGCGTCCAGGTCGTCGCAATCGGTGGAGTCCGCGACGGTGCCAAACGGCGCAGCACAGGCGGTCACCGAGACCGCGGCGTTGCCAAAGCCGTCGCCGTCGGCATCGGCGAACCATGAAAGTGGGGCAGCAGCGCCCTCGTCCACCACACCGTCGCAGTTGTTGTCGACCTCGTCGCACACCTCGCTTGCCCCGGGGTACGTGCCCGGATCGAGATCATCGCAGTCATTTGCGTTGGCGACGTAGCCCGCGGGCTGGGCGCAGGCGAGCACGCTGGGGCTGGTGCGGCCATAGCCATCGCTATCGCCATCGAGGTACCAGGTTGCCTCCCCGGTCGCGCCGCTCTCGTCGACCTGTCCGTCGCAGTCGTCGTCAGCGCCGTCGCAGGATTCGGTGGCGGCGCTGTTGATCGCTGCGTCGCCGTCGTCACAGTCCTCACATGCCGGATGGCCGTCGCCGTCGCCGTCGGCATAACCGACCTGTCCATCGCAGTTGTAGTCGGCGGGATCGGTGCAATCGATCTCGGTGGCGCCGGGATGAAAGACGGGATCGGCGTCGTTGCAATCACCGCCGTAAG
>CAZBDA010000196.1:0-6665 GCA_964490445.1 uncultured Rickettsiales bacterium
TGCCAAATTCAGTGTAGGCGTGGTTGCAGACTGACATGCGGCTGCTGCTGCCCTGCCTGGCAGAATCATTATAATCTGTGTAATGCCTTCCGCGTCTGTCACGGGGGTCTCTCGCTAGTCTCTTCCAGGGAATTTGAAGTTACACCAATCCGATGAAACATCAGGGTATGCTTCTTTGAGCCTCTGGACGGCATTCGAGGCGACATTGGACGACATTCCAGCCACGACGGCAACCACGTCGATAATGCTCACTCTGGGAGGACTCTCCACAATCTTACGAATTTGATTGGTCAAGATACGGGGAAAGGGGCAACATCCAGAAAACACACAAATGGATTGGCATCATGCTGGAACGTGCGCTTAAACATTGACGATTGCCCGGAGACTCCCAGGGTAATCAGGGTCGAGGCATACATCTGGAAAGGGGCTGTTTGTCCTAGTGTAGAACAGGTAGGAGACACTGTACTGCCTCTCTGGCTCGTGCTCAATGGTCTGCAGTAGTGCTGCCATGCGGTCTTTTAGCAGCTTCTTCTGGACAGCGCCGTCTTCCGAATATGCGTCTGGATTGAAGCGAATGAAGTGGTACTTTCCTGCCCTTCCTTGCTTCATCTGTTCGGCAAACACGTTGAGCATTCGGGATGCCTCACAGCTGACGGGATAGCTGTCATGTGCTCCCTCGTCAACTTCCAGAAGAACACTGCCCCATTCGCGGTAAATGACGAAATCCACACGTGCCAGGCGCTTGCCTGCCTCGCCACAGAAGTTTACAGTGACCTCCCTGTCGTATGTGATTTCCGCAGCTGACAATGCCCTTGCCACTTGTTGCTCTCTCTTTTTTTGCCGTTGCTGGCCTCGTTCGGTGTGTATTCGCTTGTGGGTGGTCAAGTTGGCGCTATGTGCAAACGCCTGCCCACATCCCTCAAAGTCACAGACAAATGGCTTGTCACCAGTGTGCGTTCGCTTGTGGATGGTCAAGATGCTGTTCCGTGCAAACACTTGCCCGCACCCGGCAAAATCACATGCAAACGGTCTCTCGCCAGTGTGTGTTCGCTTGTGCCTGGCCAAGTCGGTGCTCCGTGCAAACGCCTTGCCACACCCGCCCCAATCACAGATGTGCCTGTGTGGTGATCGTTCCCGTTCGTTGTCCATAGCCGCTGGAGGATGCGAATATACAGCAAAATGGTGCGCTGGATTGTTTTACATGGGGCATACCACCAAAACCAGCCGGAGAACGCACCAGGCCATGGATGCAACATTTACCCATCGGATTGCTGCCATGTCTGCGTTGACTTCAAGCCAGAATTTTTGCGCATTCGTTGTGAATAGCATTGCGTTCAGGGAGGTCCGGGGCACATCTCCAGCTGGTAAAAACAGCCTTTGCATGTCTGCTGTGCAAGCCCCACAGAGCTCTACAGATACTGACGCAGCAATACTGCGGGGAGGGGCGCACCTGCAATGGGTGCAAGCGGTTCAAGCTATGGTTTGAGTTTGACAAGGGTCGAGGCAAGAACGGACGCCGTGCTGAATGCAACCCATGTCACAACAAACGAGGATGTGACTTAAAACGTGGCATCAAACGCCCAGCCCCACAACGGCCTACCACCTGGAGATGCCGAGGCAAATGTGGCCGCGACCTTCCCTTTGACAACAATCATTTTGTTAAAAACAGAGCGAGCCGCTGGGGCTTGAGACTTAAGTGCGCCCAGTGCGAGAATACTGATCTAAAGTTGCGAAACAAACTCAGGAAGGAGCATCCAAAGAAAGATGCGGATGGACGGTGTTTTGCCTGCAACAAGGCAACAGATGATCTTGTCCTGGATCATGACCACGATACAGACACCATCCGCGGCTGGGCGTGTAGGAGCTGCAACGCACGCCTCTGCGCACCCTACTCGAAATCCAGCTCCAATTCAAACACCTGAGGGTTGCACTTGAAGTCTGGATGCAGCATTTCCCCATCATTTTGCTGCCATGTGTGCCAAATTTGCACAGGATCGGCGAACACAGCGCACAGCATTGCACACCATGAGGCCCACTAAGAACAAAAAAAATCGGCGGCACAATGCTGTGAGCTGTTTTCTGTTTCGGCTTGCTTGTTGTGTTTTCTGTTGACCGGGACAGCACGCAGCAACGACAGCATAACACGAACAAGTGGCAACTATGACAAAAAAAAATTTGATGGCACAATGCTGTGAGCTGGTTTGGGTGTTGCTGTATGCCATGGCGTAAATAGATGGGGTGTGAAGGTGTGCCACAAGCTAAGCCTCGATGGCCAGCAAGAGGTTGCGTATGCCTTCCAGAATTTCAGAGATTAGTATCCATATGCCTTTTGATGATTTGCAACAGTCGTAAAGCAAGTCAAGGAGTACAATGAGCCGCTGCAGTAATTCTAGCAATGGGCCATGCATTTCTACAAACGATTCACAATGGCTTCCATTAGTCCCTGTTGCAACTCTTCGCCGTGCTTGTCGAATAGCGTGCTGACGAGACGATCCACATTGAGAGATTCAACCAGTTTTTTGCATAGTTTGTCTGCAAGAGAGGAACTAAGTTCGTCCAAGTCAATGCGATCCAGCACTCGGTCAATCAACTTCATGGGTTTTGGTGTGACATCGCTTGGTTTCTTAGAGGGCATGCCTTTTATTTTAAGCACTGAAGGCCCACTTATGCTTCATTTTTAGAAGCAATTGGTAGGCCGGTGGGGGCAGTGATTACAGAAAAGGACAGGCTTGTTTCTGTGCATTGCCGTACTGAATATGTGTTACGTCGATCAAGAAGCCAGCCTGTGATTTCTGTATATAGCAGCCCCTAATGGTGATCAAGGCGTTGACAGCCAGTTGGCTCCATGATTCGGGCTCATCCACTGGCTCATGGTCTGCATTGTAGTATGATACGCGTTTGTCGCCTCCTGTGTTAATCTTCGCCTTCAGAGTTGCGGAATACTTTTCGGCAGGTGCAATCGCTGTGTGCCAGATCTCGAAAATGTTCGGCACATGCTCTTCTAAAGCTTTGAGGCAGTTTTGTTCAAATTCGCATACTTGCCCGTAGGTCTCGTCCGAAATGTTGAATAGTATGCCTTTCCTGTCTGCCTCGCCACCGCCAAATACACTCGGAGCAAACGGTGTGGAAACAGAGTTAAGGTCCTGTGCTAGTTTGACACATACTGGCTTTTTGTCCCAATTTAGGCAGGCTATCTTGATACCTCCCTTGCTGCTTTTTGGAGGAGACATGGATAGAGCCTGGGAATTGGCATTAATCGCCTCAAAGGTCAACATCACTAGTTTTTATTACTAGTACAGAAAACAGTTACTCGTCAAACGAACGCACTTGTTTGTTGCCACATTCTTGTAGCCATTGCCGTAGCCATTGCCATTGCCGTAGCCATTGCCATTGCCGTAGCCATTGCCATTGCCATTGCCGCCATGGCCATTGCAAAAAATGTTGCTGATTATAAAGATGGCAATGCATACAGTACTGCTAAAACGTTCCGATGCACCAGTTTATTTAGTGCACACATGCCCCGATTGGGAAGAAGCAGGCGCCATATTAGAATCGAGTCAAGCTTTTGTTGTAAAGCCAATTTTAGTCATGCCAAACACAATTGCCAACGCACCCACCATCGACGAGCCATGCAGATTACTTAGAAACAAATGGTTTTTTGCTCCATCTGACGAGGAAGCAGCAAGCGTGATGATGCGCTGTAGACCTTCCAGCGATGTTGAGTCCCACGGAGACCTAAACTGTGCAAGGAGCGACGCCCCAAGTTCATGTGGCGACATTGCTCAGGACAAAGAGCAAGGGAGAACACCAAATGCCAACACGGATGGCGCAAATGATGCAAGGGCATGTGCAAACTTGTGGGAGCATGTCGTACCATGCAACAGCCAAGAAGCAACGAAAGCAGTAGACATTCGCTCAGTCCTGGCGGCAACACTTGGCAAGGCAGAGGCAACACGCATACTGGCCCATTGCGTTGCTTCTGTGGCTAAGAATGCAAATGGACAAAAGAACCGTATCTTGAAGGCTCCAAGTGGAGAGTGTCTGAAACTGAAACAGGTGAGATCACAATAAAAATATGTAGCACCATAAAAGAACATGGCGAGCGACATGACCCACCAGCATGTCGAGCGCGTGCTATGTGCAAAATGCGGCGCCCCAGTGACTGCGACTCCGCCGGACTTAGAGGATGTTTTACGAATATTAGAAGTTAGCCCTACGCGCACGGATGCTCCAAACGCTAACATCTGCCGGGCAGCTCTCAAATCTGAGTATGGACCAAAGCGTGCCAGGCAACTAATCGATTCGCTGCTTTTGGATAGGGTGGTGCCAGGCACGAAAGCTTACCACAGGCGTCATGTAATGTTTCTTGACAAACGACCCATGAGGGTTAGGCAAGAAACACATGACGAAAAAGCAAGTGAGACGACGAATGGGTGAGGTAACTTTTTTATGGTGGTACTATTAAAGAGACGATGAACGTGATCGCAAAATCACAAAACGGTTCGCCACACAAGCTGCGAGAGTTGTCAGAAAACGATCTCCGCGGAGTGAAAGTAGAAAGCCAAAAGATCGATGCATTAACGCTTATTGGAAAGGTCACTACGGCGTCTAGTCCTGGGGCAAAGAAACATGTTTTGCGAGATTGCCTCATCAAGTGTCCTCGCCTGTGTGAGCACATGTCGAGCTGTCATTTTAATCGGAAGGCGCTTAGTCCAGCACTGACTGCAGAAGGTGCGTACTATTTGATACTGACACTTGGCGATACACCAGAGGCGTTATCAAAACTTGAGAGTACTTGCCTCGTAGTTGGGGCTCGTGTTTTGGGCTGTCAACATGCGGCGAGAGAGCTACTCAAACAGGTCTGCACGGATTTTGGAATGCATCCGGAGAGCGGAACAGAGGAGAATGAGAGAGGTGATAATTTCCACGAGCAGATTTTGCGGGAACAGGCCAGGCAGACAGCCCTAATGAACAAGCTCCATGCATCTACACAGACAATATTGCAAGCTGTTCAACTCCAGAAGTCGTTGGGAGAAACAGTGAGTAGTTCTCTACAGGCAGCGGCGAAAGACACAATTCAACAGATAGAGCACAGCACTGCTAACCAAGGGACACACGATGCGATCGACTTACTAAGGATGTTTGACCATTCACCCACAGAAGCAACCATGATGGCAAGCAGTTTTGGAAGGTTTCTGAGAGCAGCAAGTGTTCCAGCGCATTATACACCGAATACACGTCGAGTCCAGTTTGGTGTTTTACAGTCTGCCTGTAACGATGTCGCCTTGTATAATCCCAGGCTGCATGCTGACATCATTGTGCCTGCCTATGATAGTTTTAAGCAAAGTCCAGTATATGCCAAATGTGTGGAAGCCGAAGCCGAACATCGAAGGAAATTAAGAAGGAAACAAATGGAGATCGCCGATGTAGCCGAAACACATTCGAAACCCAGGGCCGCCTTGATGATCAACAATTGTTAACCAAAACCTCATGAAAAAAGGGGTAAATTTATGAGGGTCGAAATTTCCAGGGGTTTTGCACAACGGTCACAAAAAAAAAGTGACTGTATTAGAAAAAGGCAATGGCCTCGCAATTTGAAACCAACCAGTTACTGACAGGCGTTGTAGCTCAAGATCCACACCGGGCATTTGGAATCGTCATAGCATTGTCACCTCCGCAACTTAGAAGAGAATGTAGACGCAAACAAGCGGTGTTTCATCAAGACAAGGGTAATTCGTTAGCAATATCGCAGCTGGCCAACGCGTGCGCAGATGTTCTGTGTGAGCGTGTCCCAATGTTAGCAGGGGAAATTGTCGCAACCGCATCACGGTTGTTGGAGGAGGTTAGCCAACGTGCAAGCGAAGAACAATACAACAGGCTCATGCAGGAATGGCGTGATAGTGACAAGCAAGCGCGCATCGAACGTGTGATAACGCCCGAGAATAAAAGAAAAGCATTACTGTTGATGTCCAGTTTTGAACATGTGAAGCGCTCCGAAGCCACGCCCCATGCAGACGTCAGGGCCATGTTCCAGAGAGTTTTCGGGTTGTCGAGCAGGGAAGCAGGGCAGCTCATGCGTGAAGTTGGCGTGCGTGGCGCCACAAATTACAAGCGTATGTATATTGCGCATGACGGCGAATTAGGATTAAAGATACCTGCCAAGACGCTGGGTTGCACGGAATGCCCTATGTGCGGTTATTGCTGGAGATCCACCGACGCATGAGCGATGAAAAGCTTGCAGATCATGCGTTCACTTCCACGGCATGGGTGTTATCAGACACGGCTGGGTGAGGCTTGGCCCATCCAAGCTACATACAAAGATAGTAAAGGGGGAGGCACTGTGTTAGTCGCTTCTTTTCTGTTTTTGGTGCGCCTGAATACAACGAGGAGTGGGTGGGTACAAGATGCATACGGCGCATGGAATGGAGGAGAAGGCGTGGTGGTGCAGTGTGTGTGGTTTTGCTTGTTGCATACAACTTTTTTGTATGTTTTATTCCAAACTATATTAAGAAAGAAACAAGAAAACTGGAACTTGAAAAAGCATATCCATGGGAGGGTTTGCCACTGATCACTGTATGTTCGCATGTCGCTGTGACCCAGTCTCAGACCCCATGCGTCCACAGCATGCATAGACATACAAGACATACGAACCGGGTGCATGCAAG
>CAZBDA010000197.1:0-6637 GCA_964490445.1 uncultured Rickettsiales bacterium
AATTAGTTCAGGAACGTCGGCAATAAGTCCCAGTTCGGGCAGCAAGAAACTCTATATTACAGCCCTTTTAAAATCTGGTACTGTTATAATAGATGGAGTCACGGCTTCTTCGGTAGGGCCCTGCGCCTTTCCTTCTCCTGTAATTTGTGATACTTTTACGCCTGACTCAACGGGGCAGGTTGCTTATTTTGAGCAGTAATGGCAGAACCAAATAGTTTTCCTAGTGAAATCAATGCAGATAATAGTGAAGTTACTCCTAGTGCCGACAATAGGTTATACATCACCTCTATCTTAAAAGCAGAATCACTTTCTATAGATGGGACTTCCATAGGCTCTCCTGGGCCCCTGGAATTGTACTCTCCGATTATTTGTGATTCCTTTAGCCCAAATTCAGCAGGCCATATTGCTTACTTTCAAACGGGGCCCATAGGTGCGGCGCTTTTATAAATGAAGCCCTATTTGTCAACTCTGAATGAGACTCGCGGGATTGGGAGCTCCCAACCTTTATCTATTACCGCTATACTCAAAGAGGGAAAGGTTAGTATAGATGGAGTACAAGTTGACGACGTTGGCCCCACAGAGCTTTATTCTCCCATTCAGTGCTCGAATTTCGTTGGTCCCGTTTCGGGAGTAGCTTTTTTTGCTGACGGCCCCATCTCTCCTTATGCTTTATCGATAAAATATGGAGATTTAGCTGTGACGAGCGCAAGCTATGAGTTCGGTAATGCGGCGGGAACCGTAGATCCTGCGGCAGTTGAAGCCCAAATGATAGCTGATTATGCGGGAGTGGGAATTAATATTGCGCGCCTTGCTACGATTGAGGACTTTCTAGACGGAGATTATTTCGATGAGGATTTGGTTTCTAATCTATGGGGCCCTCCCTGCACGGAACCATGCGGCAACCTTGATGGGGCCAACATTAAAGCAGCGGTTCCTGGCAATCTTTCTAAAGCGACCAATAGCTATTACTATCTAGCAGGCTCTCACCAAAGAGCTTTTTATTTGCGAAATAATACAGGTACTGACCTCACTTATAATGGTGTCGTTCCTGGGTCTACTCTCTCCGCTTCTTACAATCCACTGGAGATTTGGTATTGGGGCGCCTCCAGAAAGTGTATTGTTAAGTTGTCATAAAATGATTTTTTATTTCATAGTTTTATTATCAGCGTTAAGTATCTCAGGTACAGGTGCTTATTTTAGTATTTTAGGGCTAGCTACCATGTTTCCAGGCGCTGCATGGTCTGTCATTATCATGGGCTCAGTATTAGAAGTAGGGAAAATTGTTTCGGCGGTTTGGCTTCATCAAAACTGGAGAGAAGCGAATAGACTGATGAAGTACTATCTTACTGCCGCAGTGGTTGTCCTGATGCTTATAACCAGTATGGGTATTTTCGGGTTCCTATCTAAAGCCCATATTGAACATAGCTATTTGACAGAAAAAGAAATGGCAGCGGTAGAACAAATAGACGAGAAAATTTTGCGCGAGAAACAATTTATTACAAGACAAGAATCTTATATTGTTGAAGAAGAAAAAAGATTAACATCCTCTAAGGATATAAATTTAATTGATATACAGAGAGAAGAGAAAAGAATCGAGCAAATAAATTCTCAATTAAATAAAGACGTTCAATTTGAACAAGATCGAATTGATCAGCTAGCCGAGAGACGCAGAGAACTCGATACAGCAGTTGCCACTCTAGAATCGGAATCAGGTGGTTTATTTTCTAATAAAAAACAAAAACTACAAGCACTTAAAGAATTGCAAGCAGAAGAGCGTGTGTCCATTCAGTCTAGCATTAAAGAAGGAGAGGGCAAGATTAGCGCTCACAGAGAAAAGGCAGACATAGAGACTAAAGAATCCCGCACAAAAATAGCAGAGTTTCAGCAGGCAAGAGGAGGAGGCCACTCAGAGGCCAAAGAAGAGGTAGAAAAATACAATGAACTAATTAATGGTGCAACAGATAAGATTAATCAACTTGAAGTTAGCAAAATTACTTTTGACGAGAAGGTTCGTACGCTAGAGGCAGAAGTCGGGCCAGTTAAGTACATTGCTAAATTATTTGAAGACCTAGGAGCAAGCGAGATAGCTTTAGATAAAGCGGTAAGAATTATAATAATTGTATTGATTTTTGTCTTCGATCCCTTAGCAGTACTATTAGTTCTTGCGGGGGTTTCAGGATTGCGTGCGGTTCTTAATAAAAAAACACAAACACGACTATATGAAAAAGTTAAAGATTTTGATATAGATTCTTTTTTTAAAAAAGTAGATGACCTAGAGTCAAAAATTACGGAGCTCCAGAACCGTAAAGACTTTGCGCCAATCGAAGAACTGGAGACGGTCCATTCACAGCTTAACGAATTAAGCGAAGGAGCGCCTAACATCGAAGACTTTCCCACTAAAGACGAGATCAAAGGCATTATAGACTTTTACGAAAACGATAAAAAAAAAATAAATAATCAGGAGCCTACTGAGTTATATCGCCAAAACCAAAAGCTAAATAGTTTTTTATATCAAGCTAAGTCGGGATTAAGAAAAACCAGAGGTTTGATCAGAGATAATTATAGAAAAATTTCAGCAAACAGAAAGTTGTCTCAAGAAAATAAAGCCGCAGGAGCCTCCACTTTTAAAAGAATTGTTTCTAGTATAAAAACAAAAATAGAAAAGTTTTGAAAATAGCGAAACCCTCACATATCATAAAGCATGAAGTACATTACATTATTCTTGGCATTTTTAGTTGCAACCCCCACCTTTTCAGAAGACTTGAAGAACAGAAAGCGTGTTGCCAATTTTCTTCAGGACATTTCGGTTACTATTAAATCCGAAGGGAAGTGGAGCAAGTCCGAGGGGTCAGGGGTGTTGATCGTTAGAGAAATCGAGGGGAGCGAGGTCACTTTTGTGTGGACGGCGGCCCATGTAGTCGATAACCTTCGAACTGTACGAGATGTAATTGACGAGAGCGGGCGCCCTCGTAAAGTAGTAGAGTTTCAGGACGCACAGATAGTAAAGGAACTTGTCTCTGAAGGAAGGCGTGTGGGCGAAATCAAAATGGATGCAATGGTTATTAAATATTCTAATGCTGATGACGGCCATGATCTTGCATTGCTTATGGTACGAGCCAAGGACTACTCTAAGGAAAGCGCGCGATTTTATCTTAATGCAGACGATGCTATTGTCCCTATTGGCACAAGCCTTTTCCATGTAGGGTCTTTATTGGGCCAGATGGGAGCGAACTCTATGACCACGGGCATTGTGTCGCAAGTCGGCAGGATTCATGGCAAGCAAGAGTACGACCAAACTACAGTGACCGCATTCCCAGGCTCCTCAGGAGGCGGGGTTTTTCTTACAGACGGCCGCTATGTGGGTATGCTTGTGCGCGGAGCAGGAGAAGGTTTTAATTTAACAGTTCCAATTCGGCGGATGAAGCGCTGGGCGAAAGAAAACGATGTACTATGGGCTATTGACCCTAATATTGAAGCGCCCTCCCTAAAGAACCTTAAAAAGATTGCGGTAGAAGATAGTGGAATTAAAAGCGGGATCAGCGACGCGGGAGAGGGCGGGGGCACAGAAGTGAGCAAGTATCCTTTTCTAATTAAAACAGAACGCAAGCTTGACAAAGCTAAGTGATTAGTGTAAACTAACTTTAGTTATTTGATATGGGGATGACAAGGATTCGACTTGTTAGCTAAATTTTTTATTGCAAGTAGGAGTGGGCTGGCTCCTTAAAAAGCCCAAGGCTTATATAAGTGCCAAATCTAAACTTGTAAATGGTCTGCTTGACCGCTTCAATCCTTCTAAGAAGGTTGCAACCCGCAAGGTTGCTGCTCGTAAGAGTGTTGCGCGTCAGCTGGCTGCTGTAGCATAAGCTACCCCTTGCATCTGGGACGCAGATAAAGGAATGCGAGGACGACATCTGCAGAAAACAGAAAAAGTTATTCATATTCACAAACTGTAGTCCGCTGAGTATTCGGAGGCAAATAAATGAAATTGAATGTTGAGTTTGCAACAACATAAAAAAGCAGGACAAACTTGTAACGAGATAGATTATGGATCTATACAAGGACGCGGGTTCGACTCCCGCCATCTCCACCATTTCCTTCTTGACTTTTTCGGGAATATCGTATATCCTAAAAAAAATAAAAAACGAAGCGAGAGGACAGTGGACGACATACATGAAGAAGTGCTTAAATAAAAGACAAATAATACAGAGGCATATTAATGAACCAAAAGCCAATAAGAGGGCTTTCTGGAAAAAAGAAATGACGCTTCTGAATAGATTCCTCAAGGAATTTCCAGACCAATGCTTTTGGAGCGTTGTAGATTTTTATCAAAAGTTTGATAGCCTAGCTATATTAGCTAGCCCCAACTGGAAAAAGTTTGTAAAGAAAAAGTATTTAGATTATAACTATGTGGTGCCAAAGTATTCCGCGCCACAACTAGAAGAACAAAAAATAGGACAAGATGCAAATATTAAAAAAACAGAGAGAACAATCAGCGATTTCTTATCAGAATAAAATGAGTGGAACATTAGAGCAAATAAAAGCGTTTCTTAGCGACAAGAATAACAAGAACTTCCATTATAATGACCATAAGGAGCTAGACTATAAAATCCCAACGGGCAGCCTTAATTTAGATTTGTCCCTAGGAGGGGGATTTCCAGCGGGAGTACATCGTTTTACAGGAGTAAACGAAGGAGGAAAGACGTCTTGCGCTCTTGCCGTAGCGAAGAACTTTCAGGATCACTTTGGCGAGAAAGCTATGGTTGTATACATCAAGAGCGAGGGTCGGCTCAGTAATGAAATGGTAGCTCGCTCGGGAGTGGACTCGAGCGAAGAAAGATTCTTCAAGTTTGATTGTAATGTTTTTGAAAAAGTTTTTGAACTTATTAGAATGTTGGTTAAAGAAAATGAGGACGACAAGAAGTATATGTTTATCGTAGACAGCGTTGATGCACTATGTAGACAAAATGACTACGAAAAGCCTTTTGAAGACAGCGAACAAGTCGCAGGAGGAGCCTTAATAACATCTGTCTTTTTAAAGAAGATGGTCTTGCCTATTATTAAATTAAACCACATGATGATCCTAACCTCTCAAGTGAGAGTAGAAGTAGCAACGAATCCATATGCGGCTAGAGGAGGGCCAAAGACCAAACAAGCAGGGGGCAATGCGATTAAACACTATGCGAATTTTATTCTTGAGTTTCAAGATCGTTATAATAGTGACATTTTATTTGAGAACCCAACTGCGGCAAAGCTAGAAGACAAGGGGAGCCCAATTGGGCATATCTGTAAGATTGTTTTTAGGAAAAGCGTAAACGAGAAGACAGGAGCGTCGGTAAGATACCCGATTCGGTACGGGAGGACAAACGGTAAATCAGTCTGGCTAGAAAAGGAAGTAATAGACATGTGCTACATATGGGGCTTTCTGGAAAAAAAGGGCGCATGGATTTCCCTAGATAAAGAAATTGTGCAGAGATGCAAAAAAGCCAAGGTCGAGTTCTTTGAGAAGATTCAAGGAGAGCAGAAGCTCATAGATTTTTTAGAAAATAATACAGATTTTTGTCAGTTTCTTCTCGAGTTAATTAAAGAAGAGGTTAAAACAATCAAATGAAGTTCATAACCCTGATGGGGGCAACCCGCAGTGTCCCAAGGGCGAAGAAATACCTCATCAACTGGGAGGCAAAGAGCAGAAGCAAGATACAAAAAGCTACGAAAGATTTTTTAAAAGACTTTTGGCAAAAACACGTAGTTTTTGAAGAGTTCCCAGTCGCAGGCACAAAAATGTCTTTAGATTTCTATAATGCAAACAAGAAAATCGCAATAGAGGTCCAAGGCAGGCAGCACACAGAATATACTCCCTTTTTTCACTGGAACAATAAATATAACTACATAAACCAACTGCGCAGAGACCAAGATAAACAGTCCTTTTGCGACTTGAATGACATTCGCTTGATAGAGATATATTCTATTGACGAGTTGACTAAAGATTATTTCAAAAAAATAGGAGTTTTACTATAAACAGTGTAATATAAATATATGAAGTTCGATCCAGAAAACTTACCCGAATTTAAAATGCCAACGAATTTGTTGGAGAAAATCTTTGATCTTTCGGGTAACCACGATGTAGGAAAAGGGGTGCTAGTAGCATATTTAACGCAAGAAGGTAACCCTGTGATATTTATGAAGGCTAGCGGCAAGATTATCGAGATGGGGCTCAGGAAAGCTACGGAGTGTTACCTCGAAGAGGCCGAGGCGCAAGGCCTTGGGGGTTTAGGCTTTATAGAGCAAGACGACATTATTGACAGGGACGACGAAGACGAAGGCTTGCAGGGATAAGTATTCTCCTTGACAGGATGCTGTTGATGTAGTATCATTAGGCATGATCGAATCTAAAGAGCTTGAGCGGCATTTACTTGCTGGCCTTATAAAACACCCATCTACATATGGGCAGATCGCACCGTTTGTAAACGCGGAAGATTTTTCAACTCAAAGCACCCAAGTACACGCAACTATCTTCAAGATATTAAAAAATTGCATCGACAAGGGAGAGAGTATAGATGAGGTAGTAATAGCTCAAAAAGTAAAAGACTTTAATATTTCCTTCGAAGACAATATAGACGTTGGCCAATACATAGCCTCC
>CAZBDA010000198.1:0-6632 GCA_964490445.1 uncultured Rickettsiales bacterium
TGGACTTGGCCGTGTGGGGCCCTTATGGCCGGCGGCTACAGAAGCGGCTCAAGATGCCGGGGCTCATCATGGGAGCCAATGGGAGATTGGAGCAGCAGCAGCTCTATGGTCCACCCAATGTCGACGAATGGGTGGCGGGCTGGACTGTCTTTAAGACAGGCTCCATCATGCTGGGGCATATGACCCCAGCAACCTGCGACCACTGGTCGAAGATGGTCCTCAACTATGCCAAGATGTATGGCCCTTCCGTTTGGCCTCTGATATACCAGTCAGAGGTCAGGGCGCGTCTGGAGCATATGGACCGAGTCCGCAGGATTGGTGCCCTGGAGGCCGATGAGGCCGTGGCTCAGGGCAAGACCCATGGCTATGATGCCAAGTGCCCATGGGATTGGGCGTTGCGGAAGACGGCGGACGATGTGCTGTGGTGGCGCCGCGAGTTGGAGGACGTCGCCATGCTTGTCAAGGTGGAGATCAGCTCGCTCCGGGAGAGTCTGGGCGTGGATGCCATGGTGTGCGGGTCGTCATCCTCACAGGTTACGAGCCGAACCTCTCTTCCACCTCCGGCACTTCCTCCTCCTGCTCGAGATCATCCACCAGCAAAGCGCCAGCGTATCGCCAACGTCAACAAGCACCACTCCACCGACACCGAGGGCAACCTGGTATCGAACAGGCGAGGCACGCCTCTCTGCCAGGGCTTCCAGACGGGGGCATGCCCTTACAACCGAGGCACGGTAAGGTGCCCCAAGAACCGTGACCAGGCACACCAGTGTGCCAGGTGCCTTGCTCCAGCTCATGGTTCCAAGTGGCCGCGGGATTGCCACAACGACATCGCGAATGCGCCCCCGGTGAAGGACGGCAAGGGCAAGGGCAAGTCCAAGAAGGGGAACAAGCCGCCGTTCTGAGAGAGTGTAGTATCTGTCGGCGCTCAGGAGAGCATGATGGGTGGTACATCATTTTGTTTGTCACCGGACATGAAAAGTTGTGTTTCATCTTGTTTGCAATTTGTTCCGGGGACTGGGGCCGATGGATCGATACATTCTACCTCAGCATCGAGACCTCCGGGTACTCCGTCGACGGCACCTTCCGCTACGACGACTTCCAGGACTTTCCGGCGTTCTTCCTCTTCGAGTTCTGTGGGCATACCCGGGGATCCAGAGATCAAGGCCAAGTTTGTGGACTACTTAAAGTTTTACGACAAGTACAAAGACGATGTCAGGGCCCATGCTTCGACTATACATAACTCTACTATGAAACCCCTCAGCCTGTTTTACGGGTTCTCGGGCCCCACCGAGCGCCAGGGGTCCTTTGCCGATTGGGCCATTTTGGTGGGCGCACATCTGGGGTATTGTGTAGTTACATGCATGGTGGACATTGTTAATGGTGTGAACTTGGCTGACAGCTTGATCTGGGATCAACATTTGGCTCAACTGGGTCCCGGTGGGACATATGACGGCTCCTTGTACTCGCCACCGTGCGGTACCTTTTCAAGGGCCCGCAAAGAAGGTGACGGAGGGCCGCCGCCTCTTCGAGGCACTCATGGACCAGAACTTCTGGGGCTCGACAATCTCGACCCCAAGGACAAGGAGAAGGTCCGGACCGGTACACTGCTGGCAGTGCGCACGGCGGAGGGTATCAAGGCACAGGGCGCGGCTCGACGTCCGTGGGTCTTTGAGAATCCGCCTGAGCGTGATGACGCACCGAGCATCTACAGGGTCCCTCAGGTCCTGGAGCAGATGGAGGAGCAGAAGGCCCACAGCAAGATCGTGGCTCAGTGTAACTTGACTGCCGATGCGGTCAAACGCACGGAGTTCCGGTCAGACTTCGAAATCTGTCAGGATGTGCCGGACAGATGTAACCACCAGCGCGTCTGGTGGCGGCTACCTCCACATGGTCGATGGCTCCGCGCGGCACACCCGCCTTTGGTGGGTAAGCATCGTGCGGTTCGACCGGAGGTCTGGGAACAGATGACACCGTTGGAACGTTCCAGATCTGAAGGGGAGTTCCTGACCAGGAATGCGGCTCATTATCCGTCCATGGTCAATTGCTATCTGGCTTGTCTGTTAGTCCCGCAAGCTATCGCTGCGAAAGCGGCTAACTCGCTTTATCGAACTGGTGACTGGATGAATAGGTTGGTTCGCCAACCGTCTCATCTAGGGATTGTTCGGAGGGCGAGTGCTTCGGGGCTTGATGGCAGGGATAGTATGACCGCTGAGACGGAGGCTTTGGTTGACGATGTTTGTCGTCCCAAGCGGAAGCCGGATTTCTTGGATCCGCTCAGGATTCAAGCCCAGGTCAACAAGGAGAAGGAGAACGACATGGCTATAGGAGGACTCAGACGGCCACAATGGTCCTTGACCAAGCTCGGTGCTGTTGCGGAGTTTGGCCGTAAGGCCAGGGCATTCTGGGACAAGTTCCTCGACATGCATCCCGACATCGAGCAGGTGTGTGTTGACGCCGTCGTGAAGGACAACGAGTTGAATGACCCAGGTCCAGACCAGGAACAGTTGGGCCGCTCCAGGGCGGCCTTCGCTGAATTCCTAGGCGTAACGGACCTGGGTCCAGTCTCCGAGGGAGACTTTTCTACCGAAATTTGGGCTGGTCTGTTGGAAGGTTGGCGATGTGCGGCAAAGGATCCGGACTGGGCTGCTTGCGAGTGGCTCAGACACTCTGGAGTCCCTGCCGGCATCATACATCAACCGCCTGATTGCGGTATCTTCCCCAAGGTGCCCCCGGACATGCTCTTCGAGGGCGACTTGGAGGAGTACGGCCTGGACACCCAGCCCTTCGAGTCTGTGGAGGAAGATGAGGAGGCATGGCAGGAAGTTATGAGGTTGACCGATAAAAAGTGGCTCAAGAGGTTCCCAAGCCTCAACGCAGCCACTTCATTTCTTGGGCGTCGGCCTGTTCTGAGTCGATTTGGCCTTGTGGTCAAGACTAAGAAAGGCAAGACCAAGAAAAGGTTGATCTTGGACGGTACCTCTTCGGGGGTTTCCAAGAAAGCAACCAAGGGTCAACGTATCATCCTGCCGAAGCTCCTCGACGTCGTCTACGACATCCTCAACCTCATGGCCACAGGCAAGGACGTCGAGCTCTTCATTTGCGACTTCGCGGATGCCTTCTGGCTCTTGCCGCTGTCGCCGGACGAGCGCATGTACTTCGTCGCCGAGCTGCGCAAGCACTTCTTTGTGTTTCTCCGGTGCGCACAAGGCTCGAGGAACGCCCCATTGGGGTGGGGAAGAGTGGCAGCCCTGTTGGCTAGGCTCACTCAAAGTATGTTCGATAAGAACGAAGTGCGCATGGAGGTGTACACCGATGACCCCTGCATGGCCCTCGCCGGGACTCCGGCACAGAGGCGCAGGTTTGTGGCCATTATCGTGCTCACCTGGAGGACGCTGGGCTTCCCGTTGTCCTGGAAAAAGGCGGTGCTCGGTACTCAGGCCGATTGGATCGGAGGCAACTTCGATATTGACAACGACCTCAAAGAGGTGACAGTCAAGATCAAGGATGACCTGTTCGAGGATGCGAAAGACGGTGTCTTGGGCCACCTCGAGAACAATGTCATCTCAGTCAAGCACCTCAGGTCCACCACAGGCAAGCTCTGCAATATTGCCAACTTGCTGGTCGCCTGGAGGCCTTTTCTGGGTCCAATGTACGGAGCCTTGTATTCCAAGGAACTCACAGGGGCACCTCCGGGGTGCATCTGGACCAAACAATTGGCCCGACCATTGAACTGGTTCCGCACGTTCTTTGCCTCCTCGGGCGGCATGGTGCGGCGTACCTTTAGGCTGGCTACATTCATGGCAACGGAGGGCCAGCTGGAGATCATCATTGACGCATCTCCATGGGGGCTGGCTGGGCTCCTCACGGTAAATGGCGAAGTGGAGGAATACTTCGCAGACCCTTTAGGTCCATTCGACTTTGAGCTCTACGGACATGTCGCAGGCTCAGCCGACGGGCAACAGGTGTGGGAGTCTCTGGCTGCCCTCACGGCCTTACGCCTGTGGAAATCACGGTGGGCGGATAAGGCTGTCCGTCTACGCCTCAAAGGTGACTCAGTGACGATGCTCTCACTCGTCATTAACATGCGACCGAGTTCGCCTGGGTTGGCCATAATTGGCCAGGAGCTGGCATTGGACTTCGCCTCAGTCTCCTTCATGCCCATCGTAGCCCAGCACTTGCCGGGCGTTGCGAATGTATCGGCGGATACCTTGTCTCGATGGTTTCAACCTGGAGTCCGTCCTGAAGTCCCTCCTCTTCTTGCTGATGCTCTTCATCGGCAAGTTCCCACCCGGGACCGCTCCTTCTATCTTACCATCTATGACATGATCTCGGACCTGCCGAACAAGGTGTGAGTGTAGGGCAGATCCGGATATATGATTAATGATTGAGCAAAGCGCACAGTAAAAGCACGCATGATTGCTGGTTGGTACAACCCATTCCTCATCCCGCATTGGGGTGGGGAATGTGTTCAGGTGTCGACTTCTGTACCAGCATGTTTGTGTGATTGCTGTGCGCATGGCTCAAACGAGGCTATCGTGTTGTGTGCCTGTAACCGGGCGATAGTCTCTCCTATAGGCCCGTATCCGCGCGTCGACCATGGGTAAGCGCGGTGTGGGCCTGCCGACGTTACCGCTCGGCTCCAAAATGTCGCGCCAGCAGCGACATGCCGCCGTAGGGATTAGTACAGGCTCCTTGCCTGCCTCTAGTCCCGGCACTCCTGCCCTGCGTCCTAATTCGAATGCTGCCAGTTCGTCTGGGCGAACGGATCAGCCCAAGACGAAGGCAGTCGTGACCGTGGCGCCAAAGGGCAAGAAGCCCTCTGACAAGCTCGACAACTCCGAGGCCGCCATCCTGGAGTATGAGGCGGACAAGTTCTCGGCTGGCTCATGGGCGACCAGGGCGGCATGGGGGACGACATGGCGGGACTACCATGGCAAGGCCATCAGGCTTAACCATGCGATCGCCGGAGAAGATGTCTTCCCGTTGACGCCGGTGCTGGTGGCCAACATCGCGGCCTTGATGAAATTGGACAATTACCGGTCCTTCACCAACTACTTGTCTTGGGCCAAGAGGGAGCACCTGAGGTTGGGCCACCCTTGGTCCATCCAGCTCGACTTGGAGGCTAAAGAGGCAGTTCGCTCTGTGTCGCGGGGCATCGGACCGTCTCGGCAGTCGGCATCCTTTGAGCTCGAGTCACTCGCTACCTGTGACTCTGCGGTCACGAATCCTCTACGAGGACACCCGCTCTTCGAGTTCGACTTTGTGATCCTTGGCTCTCTCTGGGTTATGAGGGAGATCGAGGTGGCGTGGGCGACTCGACAGGATCTACTGCTCGACGAAGGACGACTCATCGCATCGTGGAAAGTTCCAGTGTCGAAAACTGATCCGGCAGCCAAGGCCTGCACCAGGTCGTGGGGCTGCCTTTGCCAGCGGTTTCCTCGTGGGCTCTGCCCATATCACCGCTGGCTGGACTACCTCGGCAAGCTGGACAACTTCCTCATCGTGAATGGCATCCCCTTCGACAAGGAGTCACCCCTCTTCCCCGACGCCTTCAACCAGGTGATCAAGAAGGCGGAAGCGGTGATTGCCATCGAGAATTGCATGAGTAGGATAGGGGCGGAGTTGGCGGACAGCGGAGGCAGACGACGGTTTGGTGGTCACTCGATGCGTGTCGCGGGATCCCGTTTCTGGGCATCCCACGGCCTAGAAGTATATAAGCTCCAGATCTTCGCCAGGTGGGGGTCCCAGTGCATATTGCGGTATGTCTCTGATGCCCCACTGGCCACGGTCACTGGCGATATGTTATCTGGAGTTACTTCTGTCGTCGAGTCGCCGGCCGATCGGTCTTTAGTGACATTGCTGGAAGCCCACATTCGTGAGGCAACCCAGCAATTCGAGTCGCTGAAGGCTGAGTTGAGCCGGCTGGATCATCGGCATCGCCCGTCGTTTGTGATGAACGCTGAATCAAAGGCCTGGCATAAGGTCTTGACCGGCGGTGCCTCATTTCCCCCTGCGGTCTGGCGCACACGCTGTGGGTGGCCCTACGGCTTCTCGCGATTCGAACCTTCAGGTGTGCCTCCCCCTGGGGGGGCGCGCCTGTGCGACAACTGTTTCCGAACTGGTCCGATGGTGCTTGGTTCGCCGTCGGACGGGGAGGGTGATTGATTCCTGATGTGCCGCTAGTGGGTGTGGTGGGATGAATGTCCCATTGCATCCACGGCACTGTTGGTGTCAATTGCCCGTTGGAGAAAACAAGTGCTTGCACCTTTCTCCTTCTCTCCCCCCCTCTTTGGTGGGGTGACCCCTCCGGAAACGTTATGTTGAGCGAACACGGTTCGAAGCGTAGCGGGAGAGGAGTGTGAGCGTCATAACGAGCAGGGGGGGTCCCAGGGGTCGGTGGTGGGAATTTATATCAGGGGCATGTGTGAGGCTTGAGAGCTGAGTGGATATGGTTTGATGGTCATTTGATCTGTTAACCATGGCCATTTTGGCTCAAGCCTCGCGCTGTTAAAGCCCCCTGATTTTCCCGCCCTCCCTGGGCTTTAACCGCCGGCATTGCCCTCCCGGCGGCTTGGCCGGTTTGTACAGTGTATATTAATACGCAGGTGTTCACGGCGTATGAAGATTGGGTG
>CAZBDA010000199.1:0-6484 GCA_964490445.1 uncultured Rickettsiales bacterium
GCTTTACCCCTACGAGTAATGCGACGCCGGTAGCCCGCCCGGAGCCTATAAATCCCTCGGCAACACGCCGCTACGCGGCGCGCCGATCCCCATGGGCAGTCACCTGCTGGTGCTCCGACACGGCTCCTTGCCCGAGGTGCGCTACCCGGTCTTCATTCGCCGCTTGCAGCACCACGAGGGCTACGTCCGCTTCTACACGGCGAGCGAGATCGGCGAATCGCTGGTCTACGTTCCGGGTGGCCCGTTCCTCGCGCGCGGCGGCACCACCGAGTACGGCGACACCGAGCAGACCCGAGAAGTGCTTCTCCCTGACTTTGCAATCGGCCGTTTCCCTGTCACATTTAATGAGTACCTCGAATACATCAACGAACTTGACAAGGAAAACCAAGAAGAGGCTCTCTCTCGCATGCCACGAACAGCTCTTGAAGGCGTGTTCTGTGAACGAAATTCGGCAGGACTGTGGCGTCCAATCCACGATATCGTGTTCGAGGGGAAGATCCGTGAGATCTATCCCGATCCCGAAGCGGTCATGGACCTTCCTGCGGTCGGGGTTTCCTGGGATGACGCCAGCGCATGGTGCGATTGGGCCAGCGAACGGCGCGGCGAGGAGTTGCGACTACCCACCGAGAACGAGTGGGAAAAGGCGGCCCGCGGCGTCGATGGGCGGCGCTTTCCCTGGGGGGACGCCTACGACGCCACCTTCGCCAACTGGTCAGGCTCTCGGCCGATGTTCAGCCAGCTCGAACCCATCGGCACCTACCCCAACGACGAGTCTGTGTACGGAGTTCGCGACATGTGCGGTGGGGCAGGAAACTGGTGTGCAAACTGGTTCAAGAGAGAGCAGAACACCCGCCCCCAGCGGGGCAACAGCTGGAGCACGTCAAGCGCACGCAGCATGGCGGAACGAGCGGGCTCGTTTCCGCGCACCTGCAGCGGCACCATCGGCTTCCGGGTGGCTCGCCCGCTGAAGCGCTAAGTCGACAACTGTTCGGCCTTGCGGCGCTTCTCTTTGGCACGCAGCAACTTGTCGATGACCGCCAGCAACTGCTCGCCGTGGAAGGGCTTCGCCAGCAACGCTGCGACGTGATTCTCCGCCAGCCGCTCGGAGTCGATTTCGGCAGCCCATCCGGTCATCAGCACCACGGGCGTTTTCGGCTGCAGAGCATGAACCTGCTGGCTCACCTCCCAGCCCGAGAGGTCGGGCATGCCCAGGTCGGTGAGCACGATCGAGTACTTCGAAGCAGAGGCAAGAGCCAGTCCATCCTTCGCGTTGAGGGCGCAGTCGACCGAAAAGCCCCGGCTCTCGAGAATGGTCTCGACCACCTGGACGAGATCCGCCTGGTCGTCAATCAGCAGGACGCTTCGACCGCCTCGGGTCTTCGGTCGGAGTCGTTCTGGAGCGGTCGCCTCGTAGCTGCGGGCCAGCACCTCCGGCCGGGCCGCGGGCTCCGGGCCCGCTGGAGTCTCACTGCCCGCCGGAAGGAACATCGAGAACTGTGAGCCAGGCTCCTCGCTGGAACTCATGTCGAGGCGGCCGCCGTGCCGAGCCAGGATGTCCTGGACAAGGTGCAGGCCAAGGCCCATCTGCCGATCAGTGCGCGTCGTGAAAAACGCATCGGTAAGCTGCGGCAGGCTGGAGCCGGCAGTCCCTTCGCCGGTGTCCTTGATGGTGACCACGGCCGAACCGGACTCATCCACCGAGCTCGCGAGGCTCAAGCAGCCACCACGCGGCATCGCTTCCAGGGCGTTGAACACGAGCGCAACCAAAGCCGCGCGAAGGTCGGCCGCACAGCCATCCACGGTCGGCACGCTGCCGGGCTGCCACTGGACGTCGTAGATCACCCCTGCAGCTTCCGCCTCGTCCTGCCAACGGGCGCGGGTGAGGTCGATCACCTCTTCGACGATCGGATTGACGTAGATCGCGCCGAACTCCGTCCGGGCGGCGCCGCCACCGCCCATCTGGCGAATATGGGTCACCTTCGCGCTGCCACGCTGCACGGCGCTATGG
The DNA here is from genome assembly GCA_964490445.1 of uncultured Rickettsiales bacterium. Lineage (GTDB taxonomy): Bacteria > Myxococcota_A > UBA796 > UBA9615 > UBA9615 > UBA6601. The sequence continues at coordinate 2,009 of CAZBDA010000199.1, forward strand.
ATGCGTCGCAGCGCTGCCAGGGCCATGGGGTTGGTACGACTTTCCTTCTGGGCCACCTCGGTGTTGGACTGGATCACCGCCAACAGGTTGTTCAGGTCATGAGCAATTCCGGAGGCCAGTCGGGACACCAGGTGACTGCGCTCCATGCTCTCGAGGCGCTGCTCCATCTTTCTTCGCGCGGTGACGTCGCGAATCACGCCATGTACGGCCTGTTCGCCCTCGAACTCCATGGGTCGGGCATGGACCTCGACCGGAAAGGTGCTGCCATCAAAACGCTTGGCAAGGTACGAGGCTGCCCCCTTGAGCACGCCGCGAAGACGCAGCGCCATGTTGCGCTTGCTGCGCTCGCTCTCGCTGGGATCCAGGATGTCTGCGAGGTGCAACTCGACACTGACCTGAGGATCGAGACCAAACATGGTCATCGCTGCCTCGTTCAGGAAGGCAAAGTTACCGCCCTGCAACAGGATGAAGTGCCCATCAGGGGAGTTCTCCACGAGAAAGCGAAAGAAGTCATCATCGCCGGATGGCCTGTGCATCGCTTCGCTCTCCTAGGGCTCGCAGCGGACGAAGGCTCCTATACCCCAGAGGCCCTATCTTGAAAAGGCTTCTGCCCCGGTCTAGGCTGCCGTTCGCGGGCCCTGTAGTTCGGCCCCGGGGGCTCCGATGAGTCCCGGCTCGTAACGGAAACAGCAATGCTCTCGTATCCAGACAGCGCGTCCATCTACGAAGTCGGGCCTCGCGATGGGCTGCAGAATGAGCCAACGCCCGTACCCACCGCCGCAAAGGTGGCGCTGGTGGACCACCTTTCTCGGGCAGGGCTCCCCTACATCGAGGTGTCGTCGTTCGTGGACCCACGCTGGATCCCACAATTGGGCGATGCCGAACAGGTCTTCCAGGACATCGAACGAAAGGCTGGCATCCGCTACTCGGCACTGGTACCGAACATGCGTGGGCTCGGCCGCGCTCGGGAGGTCAACCTCGAATCCATCGCCGTATTCGTCTCTGCATCGGAAACGCACAACCACAAGAACCTGAATCGGAGCATCGACGAGAGCATCGACAACATCGCCGAGGTGATGGCTGATCTCAAGGGCTCGGGTACCTGGGTGCGCGGCTACGTGTCGATGGTATTCGGCTGCCCCTACGAGGGAGACATTGGCTCGGCGAATGTGGTCTCAGTAGCGAATCGGCTGATTGAGCTCGGCGTCGATCAGATCTCGCTGGGCGACACCGTCGGCTACGCAAACCCACGCCAGGTAACCGAACGGATGGCAGCAGTCGGCTCCGAGATCGACCTGGACCGGATCGCGCTGCACTTCCACGACACGCGCGGCACTGCCCTCGCCAACATCGTCGCTGGATTGGACGCCGGCGTGCGAGTCTTTGACGGAGCTATCGCCGGGCTGGGTGGCTGCCCCTACGCGCCGGGCGCGGCAGGCAACGTCGCCACCGAGGACCTGGTGAACATGTTCCATGGCATGGGCATCGAAACCGGCATCGACCTCGACGCACTGGTCGAGGCCGCCCTGTTCATGGAACAACAACTGGGCAAGAAACTGCCAGGGCGCTACCTGCGGTCCACTCGCCACGCAGCGAAGAGTTGAGGAGAGCCCATGTCCGAGATTCTCACGGTGACAAAGCAGGGCCACTTCGAGCTCTGGACTCTGAACCGGCCAGAATCGCTGAACGCCTTCAACAAGGCACTGCTGCTCGCCTTGAACAGCGAACTGGACCGACTCGATGGAGATACGGCTGTCCGCTGCGTGGTGCTCTCAGGGGCGGGGGAGCGGGCCTTCTCTGCCGGAGCCGATCTCAAGGAACGCAAGTCTATGCCCGCCGAAGACGTGCCTGCCTTCGTGGACCTGATCGGCGGCACCTTCCAGCGCATCGCCGAGTGTGCCATCCCCTTTGTCGCCGCTATCGACGGTTTCGCCTTCGGTGGCGGCCTCGAGATCGCCCTGGCCTGTGACATCCGCGCCGTTGGCAGCGCTGCGAAGATGGGCCTGACCGAAACTCGCTTGGCGATCGTGCCGGGCGCCGGAGGAACTCAGCGTCTGCCCCGCTTGGTCGGCGTCGGTCGCGCCAAAGAGTTAATTCTCAGCGGCCGACGGATCGACGCAGACGAAGCCCTGGCCATCGGCCTCGCTGAGCTCGACGGTCGAGCAGAGGGCGCCATGGCCGCAGCACTTCGTTGTGCCGAAGCCATCGCCGGTTGTGGCCCCATCGCCGTGCGCGCCGCCAAAGCTGCCATAGAAGGAGGCTTCGGCCAGCCTCTCGAAGCCGGGCTGCGCCACGAACGTGAGTGCTACGACCGCACCCTGGACAGCCAGGACCGCCTGGAGGCGTTGGCGGCCTTCGTCGAGAAGCGGGTGCCGAAATTCGAGGGGCGCTAGCTTTCCTCAACGCGGTTGCTTGCGCTCAATGCGACCAGTCACCACAGTCCTGCTGCAGGAAAACGCCGTCCTGGTAGATATCGGCACAGCCGTCGCATCCTGGGTAGCTCTGTACCGGCCAACCGGCCTGGCCGTGGAACTGAATGTCGAGCGTGCTGAGTAAGCTGCCCCCAAAAAAGTCATAGATCTCGATGGTCAGAGTGCTGGACTGCTCCGGCTCCGCAGCACAGCCGCACTCGGCCAGGATGCCCCCACAGACCATCCAGTCTCCAAGCTCCACGGACCAGGAGAGATTGAAGACGGCTTCCCAGTAAGCGCCTGCTGTATCTGCCGTTGCCGTACCCACAATGGATCCTGTGTTGTAGGTAAACGTAACGTAGCCCGTCATCATGTTGCTCTGGTCGCTGGAGGTGCGCCCTCCGGTCAGGGCAAAGCCTGTCGCCCCCTCCAGCATCGGCCCGATCGAAGTGCCGTCCAGATCTACGGATAGCGGCTGGCTACCGTTCTCCATTGTCCAGGTACAGGTGGAACTGCTGTACAGGTCGGACCCGGCACCCATGTTCGCAGAACTGCTGGAGGATGAGAGCTTGTCGATCGTTCCATCCATCAGCGCGATCCGGCTCCCGCCGGAGGGGGCCTGCCCTGCCACAGAGAACTGGTTCGACGCCAGTGTCCAGTTCGAGTCGGAAGCACCATGGTTCGGGCAACTCGGGTTGAAACAGTTGGACGTGTCGTCCCAGGTGGCACTCGCGCTGTCCGAACTGGACAACAAGGAGCCGCTCACAGCATCGCCAGCCGAAGTGGAACAGCCGCCGGTGTAGTTGTCCTCGTAGCTCGACCCAAAGCAAGCTGGGAAGGGGCCAGGGATGTAGGCGGGATACGGACAGGAGCCCGTCCAGATGGGGCCCGTATCCGTCACCGTGGTCAGGGCCGGACAGGAACTGCCGGACGCCGGAGCCACTGCTGCCAGAAGTTCGCTACGAATCGGTTCCAGGGTGCTGCAGTCGAGTTGGGTGATTTCCCGTACCCAGTTGACCACCGACTGGACATCCACTGTGGTGGTACAGCCATCCTGCGCAGGATCGAAGCTGCCTGAGCTGCAGTCGTCGCAGCCGTCGCCATCTGTGTCGGCACAGACCGTAGCGTCCGAGTCGTCGCTGTCCGCACAGGACAGGATCCCGTCGCCATCAGCATCCACCTCGCCGGCAGCATCGAAGTCAGCACCACCTGCGCAGTCGTTGTCCTGGCCGTCGCACTGCTCGATAGCACCGGGAGTATTGATGGGGTCAGCATCGTCGCAGTCGCCAGCACAGGTGGAGAATCCGTCGCTGTCCAAATCGGAGAGGTTGAGATTGGGATCGCTGTCATCACAGTCGCCATCGCACAGCGTGGCGAAATCAAGATCCTGGTCCGCTTCGTTCGCATCGATCACACCGTCGCAGTCATTGTCCAGGATGGGCACTCCTACCTCGCAGACGGGCGGTGCGCCCGGATAGACCGTGGCGAGGCTGTCATCACAGTCGCCACCACAGGTCGACACGCCGTCGCTGTCCAGGTCAGCGAGGTTGAGGTTGGGGTCGAAGTCGTCGCAGTCGCCGGCACAGGTCGACACACCGTCGCTGTCCAGGTCAGCGAGGTTGAGGTTGGGGTCGAAGTCGTCACAATCCACAGACGAATCCGCACCGTCGTCGTCTACATCCACTGGAGCCTGCGCACTGTCGTCGTCATCGCCGACTGTGTCATCGTCGCCGGCTGTATCGTCGTCGCCGGCTGTGTCGTCATCGCCGGCTGTGTCGTCATCGCCGGCTGTGTCGTCGTCGCCGCTCGTGTCGTCATCGCCGCTCGTGTCGTCATCGCCGGCTGTGTCGTCGTCGCCGGCTGTGTCGTCATCGCCGGCTGTGTCGTCGTCATCACCGGGTGGTGCGGGTTCACAGCCGGAGACAAACCACGAGGTGGAGGCAAGCAACAGGAAAAGCACTGCAAGGTAGGTTTTCACGGACACCTCAACCAGTCGACACCAGGCAGTAGCGAACCACCTGGGGTGGACAGGCAACTCGCACGACGCGCCGCTTCTCGCCGCGGG
>CAZBDA010000200.1:0-2337 GCA_964490445.1 uncultured Rickettsiales bacterium
TACTACCTCGCAGCGGGTCGAGTAGGCCTCAGCTTGGTGGTGAAATACTTCGTGGAGGTAGTAGCGGAGAGCTGCCAGCCGCAACGAGGCCAACCCGACGCAGGCACGAATCGAGGGAACCTTTGTAGGGGAAACCTTGGACAAGGGCGGGGCCCAGCGTGCGATCCAGCGCGCCGCCTTTTTTTGCAGTCTCTCGAGGCAGTGAGCACGAATGAAGATGCCCCAGTCGGCGGAGTAGTGGTACGGCTGGTACCAAGCACAATTCTCAATGTGCCCGTTTCCCTTTCCACCAGTCCCTGCGTCTTCTCCAGGGCACCAGCCCCCTGGTGCATCCTCTTTGGGGTCGTGTTCTCCAGGTAGCCACTCGGGCCAGCTGAGGTCGTCCTCTTCGTCAAAACCCCGGCCAACGTCAAAACCCCAGCCAAACGCATCGTCCTGAATGTCTTCCACGAGCTTCTCGGAAAGCTTCCCTGCCTCCTCCGGGCCCAGCCTTCGCTGTGGCTCGAATTCTCTTGGTTTTCGGGGCCAAGGGCCAGGGCTGATGCCATGCCGGTCCTCGGTGTCCGGATCGAACTTGGGCCAGGGGCTTCCTGGTGCCGGGTCTTGCTTGCCTTGGTCTTGTTTGTCGGGCTCACTTGCGTTGGGCCACAGGACCCCTGGGAGTTCGTGTTCGAGGACTTTCCGGGGGTCGCGTGGCATTTCGTCTCCTTGAGCCTTGCCCTGGCCCAGCGGGACCAGCGCAAGGCTCAATGATACGTGGCGTGAGCCCCGTGGACCAGCGCCCGGAATAGCCGCTGCAGCGCCTAGAACAGACTGCCGACCAGCTGGCTGAATCCCCAGGACGCGGCGCCGATGGCCGCGCCGGGAGGTCCCCCACAGGCCGCGCCGATGCCCGCGTAGGCGACCAGTGAGCTGCCCTTCGCCAGCGGCTTGTTCCGGGTGGCGTGTTCCACGCCGTACTCGAGAAGGTCCGCTGCGATGAAGGCCGGATTTGCCGCGCCCTTGCTCGCCGCCTTGGCGAACTGCTTGACGCCCTGGTTGGTGGCTTGCCGCGCGACTTGTCCTGCTGCTTGCGAGAGAGCAAGTCTCGCCGTTCCGCGCCCAGCTGTTGCGGGCAAACTAAACGGACTGGGAACGACCTGGCTTGTAGTACTCATTTCACATCTCCTGCAGGCGCGGGTGAATTCGCAGCGCCTGCAACGAGGACGCGTTCCTCCTTCGAGCCTTACAGCTGGAAATGGCTTGTCCTCTTGTGTTGGTCTCGAGGCCCCTGTGTCAGCTAGGGCAGCATCGGCTAGGCTTGCGGGTCATGGCCCACTTGGATGAGCGGCTGGACTTCGTGCAGAAGTCGGACCCCGAGCTCAGGCACGAGCTCGGCGTGGTGCGCGCGGTCGCTGAGATCGACATCGGGCTAGCGCTCAACAAGATCCGGAAAATCGTCGAGCGAGTTTTGCGTCGCTACTGCGAGCAGCACTCGGTGTCGACGGTGTCGAAAGGTCGCGCCAAGCCGACTATCGACAGCATGCGGAACCAGCTGAGGCAGGCCAAGAAGCTGCCGGACGGAGTCGACCCACACGTGCAGGCGCTGCGTGACTACACGAGCCTCGGTTCCCACTACCAGGATTTCAAGCTCGACCACTCGCACCTGCTGAGTGCCCAGTGGGCACTGGTTGGGCTGCTCTCGTGGTGCTCGGAGCAGGGTTCGGACGAGGTTGCCGAAGCTGCTCTGCGGCCGGCAACCGAGCAAGCGGGTGCTGCCGAGTCCGCGCCGAGCCAAGAGGCGCTACCGCAAGGGGACTCTTCCCCTGCTTCCCCCCCAGGAGGGCGATGGAGCTACGCGATCGGCAACCAGCAGCCCGCACAACTCAGCTTGGCCGAACTAGTCGAGCGAATCGTCGCTGCGCCGCAGGCAGAGCACGTGGTTCTGAACGGCGACCTGGGGGTCGAGGACTGGACCAGTTGGCGGGCAGTTCCCCAGCTCGCTGAGCAGGTGGGCGCATGCTTGCTCGGTTCGGGCGAGACCGAGGAAGGCTTGCGTGCCCTCGAGCAGAACTGCCGGCGGCTCGAGGAAGACCTCGGGCTGGCCGACGAGGACACGCAGCAAGCCATCATGCTCTACCTCAGCGCGCTCGAGCACGCCGGCGAGATGGACCGTGTCTTGTCCACCTTCAGCGAGGTCCTTGACCGCTCCGAGCGGGAACTAGGCGGCGATCACGCGGTGACGCTGGTCCTCTTGGCCAACCTGGGCAGCCTGCTGAGGGACCGGGAGATGTACGGCGAGGCGGAGCAGTGTAGTCGGCGTGCCTATGACGGCATGGTGGTGAGCCTCGGCTTAGA
>CAZBDA010000200.1:2347-6380 GCA_964490445.1 uncultured Rickettsiales bacterium
AATTTGGGGCTGGGGGCGCCTCGCGGGGGGACCGCGCGTGGAAGCCCACAGCCACCTCTCCCAGGTCCTGGACCTCGGTGTACAGGTATGGGGCGAGAGCCATCCCATGTCCTTGCGCTTCATGAGTAGCCTGGGCTCGTCTCTTCACTTGGCCGGCCAGCTGCCCGAGTTTCTCGAGCTACAGAGAAAGCTGGTTGCGCTTACTGAGGGCGAGCTGGGAACCAACCATCCAGAGGTGGCCCGTAGCCTGTCGGGCTTGTCGCTGGCGTGCCAGGCGATGTCTCTCTACGACGAAGCCGAGCAATTGCAGCGGCGTTCGCTGGCAAGCCTGCGCGAGTTGCTGGGCCCCGAGCACCCCAGCACCCTGGTCGCTCTCGACAACCAGGCGTTGCTGTACACGCGAACCGGGAAGTACTCCCAGGCAGTGGACGCCTACAAGTCGTTGATTCCCACCGAGGAGCGAGTGCTTGGCCCTGAGCACCCCAGCACCCTCAACAGCCGCAGCAACCTGGTGAATGGGCTCCTGCAACTCCGAGAATTGCAAGAGGCGACAGAACTGGGTGAGCAGGTACTCGAGGCGCGCCGCGAGGTCCTCGGTCCGACGCATCCCGACACCCTCTTGTCTGGGACCATCCTGAGCACGGTGTACATGGCGAGCAACGACGTCGCCCGGGGCGTGCCGCTTTGTAGGGACACCCTGGCGGCAGCGGAAGAGGTGCTCGGCCCGAGTAGCCGCGAGACGCTCAACTGTGCAGAGACGCTCGCCAGCTTGCTCGCGCACGACGGCAACTACGAGGAAGCAGCTCTGCTGTACGAGCGAGCGATTGCTGGCCTAGAGGACCTGCTTGGTGCCGCTCACCCCGAGCCGCTCACAGCGAAGTTGAATTACGCCACTCTGCACTTCAGGAAGGGTAATTTCCCTGTAGCACTCGAGCTGTCGCGAGAGGTCTTGTCGGCTCGGCGCAGGGTCTTGGGTCCTGGACACCCAGCGACGGGGAACGCGGAGCGACAAGTGGCCGATCTTACGACGGCAGTGCAGCAGCAGAATGCGGCTCGCGCAGCCAACAAGCACCTCCAGGCGGGTCGACAGAAGACCAAGGCACGTCGCAAGCAAGCCAAGAAGGCGAGGCGTGCCAGGCGAAAGAAGTAGGACTTCTTGTGGGGAACCGTCGCTGCCCTCAGTCCCCGGCGCCGTGCAGGTGCTGCGCGTATGCCCGCTGAGCGGGAAACGAGATCAGCTCGTCCGGGCCACGATGCTCTTGCACCGTCCCCACCCAGGCGCCGGCGGTGAGCTGGTGGCCGTACACGCAGCCCGTGTCGAGGCCGATGGAGTACTCGCAGCGTCGTACCTGCCCCCGCGACGCGCTGTGCCCGTGAGCGACGAAGCCAAACCTCCCGTCGTAGACCTCTCCCCAGAAGTGGCTGTCGGCGCCTTCCTGTCCGAGCGCGACGAATTTCCCGGTCGACGTCACCTGCCGCACGTGCAGCAGGTAGCTGAGTAGCTTGCGACGCCGCTTGCCAGGCCAATGCGCGACCTCTGCGGGGTCGTCGGGCAGTGACTCTGAGTCGCTCCAGGTGCCCGCGTGGGTCACCAGCAGGGTGCCGTCGCGCCAGTACAACAGTGAGCGTTGCTGCAGCCACTCCCAGTCTTCGGGCGCAACCTCGTGGTGAACTTGCACTTCCTCGGCTGAGAGCCGAACCGGGTTCTCGTCGCCCGGAGCAAGCAGTGCATGGCGGCGATAGCGCAGGTGCTTGTCCTCGTGGTTGCCCAGGATCAAGACCAGCTGGTCGCCCATGGTCTCGGCCAACTCGCGGACGTACCGCACGACACCGGGGGAGTCCGGGCCCCGGTCGACGAGGTCTCCGAGCAATACCAGCCGGTCCTCCGGGGCCACTTCGAGGCGCTCTACCAAGCCCCGGAGCTCCTCGAGGCAACCATGCACATCGCCGATGACCAGGGTCCGCATATCGTCGTCAATGTACCCTACCGGGTGGAGGGAACCCATGACGCAGGACCCAGGAGAGGACAGCTTCAAGCGAGGTCAGGAATTTTTCATCCTGTTCGGGCTCCTTCTCCGCGCCACGAGCACGCCGAGCTTGATCCAGATGCTCTCGTACCAAGACCGCTGGGACCTGCTCTGCGACCTCCTCCTGGGCCACCGCCAGGTTCGGGGTGAGTCGCGGCCGCGCGACTACCCAATGGGCCTGCATCGCCGCCGGGCAGGCAGGTTGGTGGAGATCCTCTGGGAGACCAGGGCGCCCTGCCAGCCTGCCACCAGGAGGGAAAAGCCGCCGAAGGAGAGGGGCAGAGCACCGAACTTTCCACATGAGAGTTCCCACTCCATCCGCCTGCTGGACGTAGTCGCAGCCCTGCGGCTGGTCTCGGTTTCCAGTTACGACCCACTCGCGGAGGGGGAAGCGACACAGTCTCCCCTGGGTGACCAGGACCTCGGTCGCTTGCTGGTCGGGACCCTCGACTTCCTCGTCCGATGGCTGTTCCCAGGCAAGTGCACTTGCCCAAAGAAGCCCTGCGTGCCGTGCGATAATCGGCAGCCTGCTTTCGAGCGAGCCTGCCGCTTGCTTGGCTTGAACCACAACGAGCCAACGGACTTTGGTTGGCGACCCAGCCTCTCAGGAAGGTCCGGTAGCCGGCACATTGGCGGCTGGGACCGGGTTCGCTTAGATCCTGACGAGGACGATGAACTGGCGGCTTTTCGATGCTTTGTCGCTGCCTGGGACATGGCCACCCTTGTCGAGGCTCTGAGTGCCCTCGGCAAGTCGAAACTTCCGCCACCTGGTGCAGGAGGTGAGAGTCCAGTGCACCAGAGTTCCCATCTCCGCGATGCTCTGCGAACGGAACACAACAACTGGATAAGCTATCACCGAAATGTAGAGGGAGAGCAGAAGAAGGAGTTGGAGAAAGAGTGCAAGGAGGCCTGGCAGCATCGTTGGCACAACCTTGCTCGTTGGCGCTTCGAGGTGCTCGAGTTGAAGCCGGTCAAGGTCGGGGATTTCCTCGACCGCTGTGAGCATGCCCACACCCGACGGGGCGCTAGTGCGTGGTGCTCCCAGAGCACTGCACGAGTCCGCGATGAACTTTGCTCCGCTCGCGAGAGCGAGCCGGACGGGTGGAAGGTGTTGGCCGACTCGGACGCGAAGATTGTGCTCATCGCATCGTCGCGTGCTCCTGTCGATCGGAGCTCGGTAGTCCGCGCCAACGAGATCGAAGAAACGATCCGGGCTGTCCTCGTGTACCACGACAACCACGCAGTTCTTGGCCGACGCTACCCACGTCTGTGTGAGTACCTGGGGGACCCCAAAAGCAAGAGGATCGATCCGAATCTCGAGGGGCGCGTTCGCTACACCAACCTGTTGGACTTCAGCCTTGACGCCACCCAATACAAGAGAGGGTATGAGCCCCTGCCCCAGCCTGGCGACTTTGCAGTGGGCGCTGTTGACGAAGCGGCTGTTGACGGGTCAGCTCGATTGCGAGCACTGGCAAGCCAGCCGTGCACAGAGGTTAAGGGCGAGCAGCGCTTCGCGGACGACGCTCTGTGGGTTCCGAGCTGGCACCAATCCGAGACGAAGAGCAAGAAAGAACAGGCTTATGGGCTTGCAGCCACGGCCTACTCACTGGCTGGCACCGTGTACCGAATGGTAACCAGCGAGGAGATTCTCTCGGAGCTCGAGCGGCCTGGCGAAAATGGGCGTCAGGGACGGCGACTGTTGGCCGTCGCAACTGAGATGGCGCGGCTGAACAAGCTGGGGCTCCCCAAGGAACATCTCTATACGGTCCTCCTCGATGGCGACTCGTTCAAGGAGCTCTTCGTGGAAACGCCAGGACTACGCAGGTCGGGGCTCAGCGTCCGCACGGAACTGGACCTGCGCCACCGTTGGTTCGATGCGCTCCGACAGCTGGTTGAAGCCAAGGAACTCGAGTACCTGCCCGTAGATCTCACGTACCTAGGCGGTGATGACCTGGCATTCAGCCTTCCTAAGGAGCACTTCCCCGAGTTCCTGGAGTGTCTTGCCA
>CAZBDA010000201.1:0-6249 GCA_964490445.1 uncultured Rickettsiales bacterium
TTAGTGCAAATACGCGGGATCTGGAGACTATTTCTGCTCTTCCCTGAAGGCGCGCCGAGCCGGCCTGCTCGAGGCGCTCACGCGGGCGTGAGAGTTTCCTAATGCCGCCGCGGGCCTCCTGCGCAGCACAGGGCCACCAGAGCCCGGCCTCGAAACCTCGACACCCATCGCTTCTGCGCGGGCTCATCAAGGTTGATAACCTCCCAAACCATGAGCGGCAACGAATCTGAGGGCAGCTCCGGCCTGCAGCCGTCCAGCAAGCCGAGCGGGCAGGGCAGCACGGGGGACACGCCTGCCCTCGGAGCAGCCTCGGAACCGCCGGACGGCAGCGACCCGCGCACGGCCACAGGCGAACACTTCAACCCAGCACAACGACGTTTCGGCACCTTTGCCGGGGTCTTCACGCCGAGCGTACTGACGATCCTCGGCGTCATCATGTACCTGAGGGTCGGCTGGGTGACTGGCCAGATGGGGGTGCTCGGAGCCATCTCCATCATCCTGCTGGCGCACCTCATCACCATCGCAACGGGCCTCTCGGTATCCAGCATCGCCACCAACCGCACGGTCGGCGTTGGCGGCGCCTACAACATCATCAGCCGCTCTCTGGGAGCACCCGCCGGTGCGGCCATCGGCATCCCGCTGTTCCTCGCGCAAGCGCTTAGCGTCGCCTTTTACGTGGTCGGTTTCACCGAGTCCGTCGACCTGTTCCTGGCCGGGTGGGGCTGGCAGTTGGGCGCCGTACCCGGGAAGATCATCAGCAGTTGCGTCCTTATTGTTCTGTGCGCAATGTCGGCCCGGAATGCGGCGCTGGCGATCAAGGCTCAGTACGTCGTAATGGGGGCCATCGCACTGTCTCTTCTGGCTGTGTTCACCGGTGGCGGACCGAACCCTCCCGAAGAGATCGAGTGGCTCGGCGGCGGCACCGGCGGTGAGTCCTTCTCGGTAGTGTTCGCCGTGTTCTTCCCTGCAGTGACGGGAATCATGGCCGGGGTCGGCATGTCGGGCGACCTCAAAGATCCCCGTAAGTCGCTTCCCCTGGGCACCATGAGTGCCATCGGCGTTGGCCTGGTCGTCTACCTCGCCTTGCCCGTGTGGCTGGCCATGAACGCCAGCTCCGAGGAGTTGGTGGCGGACAACTACATCCTCTTCAAGCTGTCGAGCGTCTCGGCGCTGGTCTTTCTGGGCGTGTGGGGCGCCACCATCTCCAGCGCCATCGGCAGCATTCTCACCGCCCCCCGCACGCTGCAAGCGCTGGCCGGAGATGGGCTCGTACCCCGCCTGTTCGGGCGCAGTGGCGGCAAGAACAACGAACCGGTGGTGGGACTGTTCATCACCTTCGCCCTGGCCGAGGCCGGCATCCTGCTGGGCGACCTCAATTTCATCGCACCGATCCTGACCATGTTCTTCCTCGCCACCTACGGGTTGACGAACCTCGCCTGCGGCCTCGAACGCTGGGCCTCCAGTCCCAGCTTCCGTCCCGCCTACCAGTTGCCGGCGGTCATCAGCATCACAGGTGCGCTCGCCTGCTTCTACGTGATGAGCATCATCAACCTGCCGGCGATGCTGGCTGCCATGCTGTTCTCCGCCGCGATCTTCCTGCTCATCGAGCGGCGTGACCTGGGCACGACCTTCGGTGATGCCCGACACGGCATCTGGTCGGCGCTGGTACGCAGCGCGCTACTGCGACTCCACGCTGCACCCTTCCACCCCGAGAACTGGCGGCCAAACCTGATCGTCCTGGGCGGCAACCCGATCAAACGCCCCTGGCTGCTGCACTTTGGCAGCGCCATCGTCCAGGATCGCGGCATCGTCAGCTATTTTCACCTGCTCACCGGCTCAGTGGCAGAGCGCGCCAATGACCGAAAGCTGTTGATTGCCGAACTGGAAGGGACCCTCAGCGAGCGGCTGCCGGGCGTCTTTTACCGAGTAGACATCGTCGACGACCTGTACCCGGGGGTCGTCTCTGTCGCCCAGTCCTATGGCGTCGGCAGCCTCGAAGCCAACGCGGTGATGCTCGGGTGGCCGAGCCAGCGCGAGAACTTCGACGGCTACGCGCAGATGCTGCGCAATCTCAGCGAACTCGACCGGTCCCTGTTCCTGGTTGCCTACGACAACGAGCGGAAGGTCGGCAAGCGAGCACACATCCACATCTGGTGGGGAGGGCTGGAGGGCAACGGCGGCTTGATGCTGCTGCTGGCCTACCTGCTGACGGCGAGCAACAAGTGGCGCAACGCGAAGGTCTCCGTGATCACGGTGGTGGAGTCGGAAGCGCAACGAACAGCCACCCAGGACAGCCTCAGCGCGGTGCTGCAGGCGGCTCGGCTGGGGGCCGAAGCTCGGATTCTCATTCGCGGCAATCGCACCATCCAAGGCATCATGCGCGAAGAGAGCGTAGACGCTGACCTGGCGATCCTCGGCATCGGCCTGCCCGACCCCGACGATACCGCCGGCCTTTTCTTCGAGCGAATCAACCAGATGCTGAGATCCCTGCCCACTACGATCATCGTCCATAGCGCCCGCAACTTTGCCGGCGAACCCGTGTTGTTCTCCAGCGAAGAGGCTGCCCCATGAGTACCTTCCGCTCTCGCCGCACTGCCGGCCTGGTCCAGTCCGACATCCGCTACATGAGCCGGGAGTGCCATCGCGTAGGCGGAATCAACCTCGGCCAGGGGATCTGCGACATGCCCACCCCGGAACTGGTGCGCAGCGCAGCCATCGCGGCCATCAAGAACGGCCACAGCACCTACTCGTACGCCGAAGGGACCTCTGATCTTCGTGAAGCTATCGCCGAAAAAATAGCTCGCTACAACGGCTTCCAGGTCGACCCGCAACGAGAGCTGGTAGTGAGCGTCGGCGCAAGCGGGGCATTTACCGCCACCATCAATGCGTTGCTCGACGTGGGCGATGGCATCCTGCTGTTCGAGCCCTACTACGGCTACCACCTCAATGCTTCCACCGTGGCGGGCCTGGAGCCACAGTTTCTGTGCCTGCAGCCACCGGAGTTCGCGCTCAGCGAGGCGGCCCTGGAGGCTGCGATCCAGCCCAACACCCGCGCCGTGGTCGTGTGCACGCCGAACAACCCCTGCGGCAAGATGTTCGACCTCGCAGAGTTGCAGGCGCTGAGCCGCGTCGCGCAACGCCACGACCTGTTGGTCATCACCGACGAGGTCTACGAGTTCATCGTCTTCGACGGACGAAAACACATCAGCCCGGCAACGATCGATGGACTGCGCGAGCGCACCGTCACCATCACCAGCCTCAGCAAGACCTTCAGCATCACCGGCTGGCGCCTCGGCTACGCAGCAGCACCCGAGGAGATGGCGCAAGCCATCATGCTGGTGTCCGACCTTATGTACGTGTGCGCACCGACCCCGCTGCAACACGGCGTCGCCGCGGGTTTCTCAGCACCGGACAGCTACTTCACCGGACTCGCAGACGACTACCAACGGGCTCGTGACCTGCTGTGCGGTGCCCTGCGCGAGGGCGGCATGGCGCCCATCGTGCCCCAGGGTGCCTACTACGTGCTCGCCGACATCTCCCACCTCGGCTACGACACTGCGCGCGAAGCGGCGATGCTCCTGCTCGAAGAGACCGGGGTCGCGGCGGTGTCCGGGCGCTGTTTCTATCGCGACGAACCGGGCGAGCGGCTGCTTCGGTTCTGCTTCGCCAAGGAGCACGAGGTCTTGGAAGAAGCCTGCCGACGGCTGGCACGCTTCCGTCGCTGAAGCCCCGCAGCGAGCCACCTCGAAGCCGCAAGGGTGCGCGGGATCCTGAGGCACTGAGAACACCGTGCTGCTAGTCTGGCCGGTACTCAAGTCGTCACGGGAGACTTACATCATGAGACTGAACCACCTCCGGCGGACCCTGCCTCTTGCCGCGATCCTGACGCTCATCTCCTGCATCGACGGCGTTGGCGGACTCGCGCTGAGCACTTTGCCTGCAAGCCTGGACTTCGGCGAGCTCGCCGGTGGCGACAGCGCGACCCTGGAGTTGGTGATCAGCAATCCCACCGAAGAGGATCTGCACCTGAGTACACCAGTAGTCGTCGAGGACGTTACCGGGGCATTCAGCGTAACGATCGCCGAGAGCGGTGAAGGCGAAAACGAGGACGACTACCCGCTCCCCTGCCCGATCGTGCCTGCCCTCGGCTCGCTCAGCCTGCCGGTCCACTTCACTGCTCCGCTGACTGCCGGCGAGTTCACCGCCTTCCTGGACATCGAGACCTTCCTGCCCGACGTGTTCAGTGGCGGCGGCGGCACCTCGAGCACCGAGGCCATGAGGAGTTCGGTTCGCGTGCCCCTGCGCGGCACGAGTACCGGCAATCCGGGCACCAGCACCGACAACGACGAGGACGGCCTGCCCAACTCCGTCGAGCTGACCCTGGGCACCGATCCGGACGACGCCGACAGCGATGATGACGGCCTGATCGATTCGGTAGACGGCACCGCCGACAGTGACGGCGACGGAACCATCGACGCTCTTGACCCGGACAGCGACGACGACGGACTGCTCGACTCGGTGGAAGCAGGCTTCACCGAAGAGACCATCACCGCCGCCACCGACACCAAGTCGCCCAACTGGCAGGCAGACGATGACCCCGACACCGTCACCGATCCCGACCTCGCCGACTCCGACTCGGACGGTGCGAGCGATGGAAGCGAAGACCTGGACAAGGACGGCCGGGTAGATGACGGCGAGACGGATCCTCTCGACGAGGACAGTGATGACGACGGACTGCTCGATGGCGCCGAGATCAGCGGCTGCACCAACCCCCTCGACGACGACAGCGACGACGACGGCTTGATGGATGGCAGCGAGGTCTTGCTGGACGCCGACCCCTGCAACGCAGACAGCGACAACGACGGACTCGCCGATGGCCTGGAGTTCGGCCTTGCCGCTGCCCAAGGCCTGCACACCGATGCCACTCTGTTCGTCGCTGATTCCGACCCCAGCACCACCACCAACCCGCTGCTGGTCGACACGGACGGCGGCACTGCATCCGATGGCGACGAGGATGCCAACAGCAACGGCCAGGTCGACCTCGGCGAGCGCGATCCCAACGACCCCAGCGATGACCTCAGCCTGGACAGCGACGGTGACGGACTCATCGACGAAGAGGAGATCGCGGCCGGGCTCGACCCCAACAATCCCGACAGCGACGGCGACGGGATCAACGACGGCGAAGAGGGGATCGAAGACAGCGACCAGGACGGCGTCCCCGACGCCCTCGACGAGGACTCGGACAACGACGGCATCTCGGATGCCATCGAGTTCGCCGCCGGCACCGACCCCGAGAACCCCGACAGCGACGGCGATGGCGTGGCGGACGGGCTCGAGGATGCCAACGGCAATGGCGGGGACGCCGCCGGCGAGACCGACCCCAGTTCAGCGGACAGCGACGGCGATGGCCTCAGCGACGGTGACGAAGACGCCAACGGCAACGGCAACCAGGATCCCGGCGAAACCGATCCGACCTCCGCCGACAGTGACAGCGACGGGCTGTCTGACTCCGACGAGGCCAGCGAAGGCACCGACCCCCTCGACGACGACAGCGACGACGACGGGCTGCTGGACGGCAACGAGGTTGCCTCGGGCATTGACCCGACCGCCTGGGACAGTGACGGCGATGGGCTCTCCGATGGCGTGGAGTCGGGGCTGACGGCACCCCAAGGCAACGACACCGACCCTGCCGTCTTCGTCGCCGACGCCGACCCTTCGACCACCACAGATCCAGCCAACGCCGACAGTGACGGCGGCGCGGTGCAGGACGGAGCCGAGGACCTCAACGGCAACGGCGCCGTCGATGCCGGCGAGCGCGACCCCAATGACCCTTCTGACGACCTGCTGTTCGACAATGACGGCGATGGCTACTCCAACATCGTCGGTGGCGGCACCGACTGCGACGACTACGACGCCAGCATCTATCCCGACGCGCCAGAGACCTGCGACAACATCGACTCGGACTGTGACGGCTCACTGGTCGATGAGTTCGACGACTATGACGGCGACCTGCAACCCGACTGCATCGACGGCGACGACGACAACGACGGCATCGCCGACACGGCCGACAACTGCGCACTCGGCACGCTGGCCTGGACCTCCGACGCCAGCAACGACTACGACAGCGACGGCTGCGAGGACGCAGGCGAGGACACAGACGACGACAACGACGGACTCAGCGACACGACCGACAGCTGCGCCCTCGGCGACCTCGGCTGGACCTCCAGCAGCAGCACGGATCACGACAGC
>CAZBDA010000202.1:0-6237 GCA_964490445.1 uncultured Rickettsiales bacterium
AGGATCAGCTTTGTGGTTGAGTCGGGTGGTGGAGATGTCGTGCCGCTGCAGCAATGCGCGGACGTCCAGTATGAGGAAAACCATGTTGTTGATAAAGGAGCTTGGTTCGGAGACCCCACGGCATTGGTTGGTACCTTCGAGATCACACCAGTTTCTGTTCAACTCGATGGCATGGTCGATGGACATGGAGCAGGCAGTCAGTCTTGGCAGAGAGTTCACGGACCTCTACGGCGATTGGTACTGCCTGTGATGCGACCGTTTCCGCGGTGTTCGCTTAAGGAGTGCAATCCAGTACCGAAGAATTACGATGCAGTGGCATATCAGGGGATGATGGAAGAAGCCTATCAATTGATATCGGACTGGAAGTATTGTGGGAAACGAGAGTTTGCCGATGCCGAGGAGGACCCTGCGGTGGCTGTGGTTTTGGGAAGATCAAGGTCGCAGGATCGTTGGTTCGTGGCTTACTCAGGAGTTTATCCCGTGACGGCGCACCACTTCTACCGAAGTCTGCGAAGAGTTTATGCGGTGTCGCAGCCCGGCCCGACAGGGTCAGAGCACGGAGGAGTACGGAATTGGTGCGTGATTTGGGGAAGGCGCCAGACGGAAGAGCGGAAGGTGGTTACTCTCTTCAGCGATCGGTGGATGTTTTATGACCGTTATGGCCAGTTTAAGTTCACCGGAGGATCGCGAGGAGACGACAGCGTGTCTTGCACCGCCGCTCCTGCGTCCTTGGTTGGCGAGCAACGAGTTCAAGGACCTGTGCCCAATACTTTTTACAAGTGCGCGGGAGATCCAAAAAGTTTGACCAAGGACGACGAGTTGGAGTTGACACCAGACGCCCTGGCGTACTATGAGGAGCTGCACACCAAAAGGAAGAAAATTCAAGACGATGTTCGAGCAGAGTCGGGAGAGAGTGATTTCCAGCTGGGCAGGGCTTTACGGGTGACTTGGATTCCTGCCCAGAGGGCGGATAAAGCCTTGATGCACATGTTCAGCGGAAAGCCACTGAAAGATGGTTACCGACTTGCTGCGGATGGACTGTTGGAGAGAGAGGTGCAGTTACCCTCACCAGCGAAAGGTACATGGTTGCCTATTGTTCCGGACGGACAGGCGACGGCACACCTGACCTGGAAGAGATGGCTATTTTTACAAAGTCATGTAGGAGTTCTAGGAGCACACAGAAATGCGGAGAAGACGGTGAAGCTGCTCAGCCGCCTGGTTTGGTGGCCCACGATGATCAAAGATATTGAGGGATGGATTGAGAAATGCCTCACATGTATCCGGTTTCGGAAGATGCCCCAGAAACAAGAAGCAGTGCCATGGATCCGTGCGGACCAGGACTGCTGGGAGGAAGTTATGATAGACCTCGAAGGACCGAGCACCCCATCAGATAAGGACGGCTGCAAATACACGATGACTTACATTTGCTGCCTGTGCTACGGCCTTTTGATCGAGTCTGGGACCTGCTTAGTTGCGCGAGAGGCAAGAAGAATGTTTGCCTGCTGCGTCATGAGAAGTGGGACTATCCCTACATTGCTCTTGAGCGATAGAGGACCGGAGCTGAAGAATGCGATTATGCAGGAGTACACGGCCATTGTTGGGATCGGCCATAGGTTTGGAACAGCCTGGCGGCCCATGGAGCAGGGCCTGGTGGAGTCGAAACACAAGGAGACTCAGAAAGTTATGGGCATGTTGGTCAAGGACATCATGCAATGCTTTCCGAATGAATGTGGGGAGCTTTACCATGTGGTTGAGTTCATTATCTACAACACACCAGGGCCTCACGGCTATTCTCCTCGGGATATCGACAGGCGATGGTCTTTAGCGACGCCATTGGATAAAGCACTGCAGCCCTTTGTCAAGGACCAGTTTGAACCGATGAGCGACTACGCCAAGAAGCTTTTCCGGAATTATCGAGAGATTCAAGTTCGAGTACTTGGTTATCTGAGGGAGAGTTCAGAAAAGAGGGCGGAATTGGCTAACAGGTTCCGTCGGAACAAAAAGATTCAGGTTGGTGATGAAGTTGTCGTGCGAGACCCGAGGCAGCGTAAGGCCGGAGGGCGAATACCGTATAGACAACCTTACACTGAACCGGCTCTAGTACTACAAGTCAACAACAACAAATGCAAAGTACGTCTTCAGGACAAATCAATTTTGGAAAATATCCACATTGAGGACGTCATGTTGGTGCCAGAGCACGCTAAGAATCTGGAGAAGGACCCCCTCATTTTCGAGAACGAGGAAGACAACGAGCTGGATCTTCTGGACAAGAAAAGATCACCTGGTATGATGATTGACGACCAAGGTGGAAAAGTGAAAGCTAAAGCTGATCTGGCGAGCGGTGAGAAGCTGTCGCCAGGGACAGTTAACAAATTGAATACAGGAAACTTCATAGTCTATTCGGTGGTTGGACCTACCAGAGTATGTGGAGTTGGGAAAGTGCTGGCTATCTCGAAGGCAGAGGCAGTTGTCACAGTCCATGTCCACAAGGCCTTCACCGATAGGTGTTTGAGAGTCTACTGGAAGCCGGTCTACCTGGACGATGGCATAGAGCTGCTAGGAGACGGGAGCAACCCTGTGAAGGAGAACATCGAGATGAAGCAGATCTTGTTTCCAGTGCAGTTGCATTCAGGAGTTCTTGGACCAGCTGCTACCAGACGGCTCGATGGCATGGGGTACAAGTTTGAAGCACCTCCGACCGTTGACTTGGTGGAGGATGTTACAGGCATCATCGAGGAGCGCTCGGCAGATGGAGAGACGATCAACCAGAAGGTCGAGAAGTTCTGCTTGGCTGGCAGAGCCAAACCGTCGTACGGAGGAGCCCAGACCAGTCACTTGGTGCAGTTTCAGGGAAGAGCGGACTTACAACGCTGGATGCGACTGGGAAAGGTCGACTTCGCTGAGCTCTTCCGGGGGTTCGGGGAGGCGACCGTGCGAGTACGAGAAGCAGGTTGCACAGCGGCAGACGGGTTTGACAAGTATGCGATCACTTACGAACGGTGCTGGTGTTTGGACAGACCGAAAGATCAAAAGGATTGCGCTTGGTTACTGGTTTACAGTCTGCGACCCAAGGTTATCCATATGGGAACACCCTGTACCAAGATGTGCCTGATTGGAAAGAAAGAGGTCGATGCAGCCACGGACGCTCAGAACAACTTCACAGTGAAAGTCGCTTTACATCAACATGGCGAAGGACTTGGAGCATCAGTTGAGAACCCCAAGAGTAGTACTTTGCCGAAGCAACCGGAGTTCACGAAGCACTTTGGCACGATGGACGTACCGAAGGCGCCTTGGGCTTATTATCGAGTTGAAGGTTGCCAGTTGCATACGATTTATCCTGGGAAGGACGATCCGGGGAGGCCAATTCAGAAGGCTTCCTTTTGGCTTGCGAATTTCGACTTGGCGGTTATGGAGCTACGATGCAGGAAGCCTGTCGCGGCTCTTGTGCCTACAACGCACGAGCACAGACACATCAAAGGAACTATGTATGTGCCGGGCGAGGGAAGTATGTCAGTTGCGTCCTACTCTGGTCGGTACACGGCAGAGGAAGGTGCTCTTTATGGGAAGGCCTGCAAAGCCTTCTGTGACAAAACGGAACGGAAACAGGACAGACCAGAGAGTGCCCTGAAAGCTCTTGCAGATCAATCTCCAGTTGCACGAGGTGAGCAAGATGCCGGTTACCAAGGGCACGGTACTCTACAGTTTGAGCTGGGTGTGGATGGACCGCTGCGCTGGGACGACTGCGAGTCTTGTACCGCCGCCCAGGCAGGGTCTAACAAACCAGTCGACCTGTTCCACAAGGTGAAGATGCCGGATGAACCTTTGGCCCCGAAGTTCGATGAGAAGGACGTTGCCAGGAGTGCCGAGGTCGAGGCGAGAGCGAAAGCCGAGGATGAAGCTCATGAAGCCGAGGTTGCAGCAGCTGACAGATACTGGAGAGAACGAGCCAGAGTAAAAGATTGGGACTGCGTTAAGCCGGATCTCAGTGTTTACAGATATTGTGGCCAGGAGATCAAGGATGATCCACGACAGTCCAAGGAGTACAAGACAAAGGTGCTCGAGGAGCTTGGCTTCGGGCCTGGAGCTACTAAGGAGGGCCTGACCGAGGCGGATATGGAGGCGTGCAGAGAAGTGTTTTGGAGAAAAGCTGGAGCCTTTTGGTTAGAGGACCACCCCAGGACATGCTTGAGATATCTGATGCACGATGCCATTCCGACGGGACCACCATGCAGGACGCCACCACACAGGCTGAAGGGCGAAGAGGCTGACTGGGTTGATGAGCAGCTTCAGCAGGACGTCCAGAATGGCCAGTTGATTCGAGGGAATTCAGAGTGGGCCAGTCCCCCGTTCGCGACCAAAGCCTTTGCAGAGCACCGTCGTCAGAGGAAGCGCCGGTTGGTTGTGGACTATCGCAAGGTCAATGCCAGGATCCTACGAGCTGTGTATTTCGTGAGAAGTGCCGACGGAGTTGTTGGAGAAGTCGCTGGGAGCATGTTCATGTCTTTGGTGGATGCTTGCAAGGGCTTCAACCAGGTTGCCAACACCCGCAGGGCCAGAGAGATGCTCGCGATATTGGCCAGGAGTGGGCAATACTTGCCGGTGTGTTTGACATTTGGGCCAACCAATGGACCGGAAGATTTTGCCTTTGCCACGGACCGAGTCTTTGCACCAGGTCGTGGCAGGAAGATGCGATTCTGTAAGAACTACCAGATCTATGCCGATGATATTACCATCAGGACAGGACGATGGCTGGATGGCAAGTACTATTCAGATGAGGATCAGGATGCCAGAGTGAAGCAAGCACGGGAGCAGGAGGCTACCTCACAACCGTTGCTGGAGGAGGCGTTCAAGGCGCTTGGGTTTGATCCGAGTGCAGTTGGCAAGGATACTGAAGGAAAGCAAGGCAAGCCGAAGAGGCGACCCAAGACTACAGGTGAGCAGGATGATGATGGTCTTACTGCCAAGGGAGCTGGAGACAACAAACCGAGAGCCCACTTCCTGTCGTCTACTCTAGTCGTCGTCTTCTTACTCCTCCAGTCCCCTCCGGCTGTTAGCGCTTGTCCGCGGCGACCTCCGAGTCGCCGGGGCCTCGAGGCTGACGGCCGGATGCCCTCGTCCTCCTATCCTCTGTCAGCCCGGTTAGGGAGTACTTGTAATTCGTCAGTTGTCGCCGTTAGGCCGTGCATGGGTCCAGTCAGTCGCAGTATCAGATCAAGTTGCCCAACGCCCTCGGGAGAGCGTGGGAGCGACATGCCGACAGCGCCGAAGTCCAATCCAGCACCGCCCTATCGGGGCTATGCATGGGAGGGCTACAGGCCGCGTGGAGCAGACTATGCGAGAGGTGAGTCCAGGGGAGGCCGGCGTAGCCACTCCGACAACAACCGCCGCCGCTGGTATGCTGATGGTACTGATCGTAGTCGTGAAGGAAACTACCAAGGAGGCAAGAGCGCCTGGGAGTGCATGTCGCCAGCAGACTACACGTTCATGAAGGATGCGTACAAGAGGAAGATGGACGAGTGGTCGAGGTCAAGGCTGATAAGTTTTGGCTGCACTCTTCTGCTCAGGCATTGTTCAGTGGGCAGGGGAGAGAAGGATATTCGGTTGGCTGAAGACGGTTCTATGGGAGTCCGTGAGATGTTGGATTGCCGAGTACTTTCTGCAATGGATGCCACCGAAAGGGATCTGCGTTATGTGTTGCAAACGTCTAACACGGCAACGAAGACGAGATTCAAAGGCACATGGGAAGATTCTCGTGATGGTCGATTGCTAAGGATGGCAGCTTGTCAAGGCCACAGTTGGAAAGCACAACGGTGGATCAAGCAGGAGCGTGTGATGACAAGGGTTACCCTGGACGATGAGAACCTGCCCGAGATCGTCATGCATGGATCCAAATATGAGTATGCCGAGGCCATTGGGAAGGAAGGTCTAAAGCCCGGAGGCGCAAGAGGACAAGACTCTAGGCACCATATCCACCTCGTTGAAAACATTCTGGAAGATCGAGATCAACCAGGAGTGCGTGGAGGAAGCGAGATCATCGTTGGTGTCAAGTTCAAACAGTTCTTGCGAGCAGGTGGGCCAGTGTGGAGATCAGATAATGGCTGCTACCTCACCGAAGGGATAGTGGACAACTCTCCAGGCGATGGTTTCACGGGCAAGAGGATCACGCCGAAGTATTTCGAGTACATCAAGGACATTCGTACAGGAAGACCTGTCGAGCCAGTCCCAGTGCCGGAGGTC
>CAZBDA010000203.1:0-6101 GCA_964490445.1 uncultured Rickettsiales bacterium
ACTCATCCTGTCCGAGGACCTGGTCGGCGTTGTTGTTCGAACCGATGGCGCTGGTTGCGGTACCGGACTCCATGTCCGTGACAGGGTTGTCTTCGTCGATCTCCCACACGGCCAACAGCGGACCGGCTGCGGTCGCACCCATCACGTCTGCGGCCACCGGAGCCTCGTAGGCATTAGGGGCAGCGACCACGTCGGTCCAGCAGGCAGCGTTGTTGTGGTCGCGGGCGATCTCGACACCGTCCAGGTCGAGCTTCACCAGGTCGTACTCAGCTGCAACGATGACGCCGCCGCCTGGGGCCTCGTCGATGCGGTACATGGGATTGACCGAGGGGCGCGCAAACTCACTGACCGAGCCATCCCAGTCAATGCGCAGAATCAGGGAACCCCAGTCCTCGGTGCGGCTGGTCACAAGGAAGAAGTCCTCGCTGTGGTGCATGAGCGAGTGCTCACTAGCCTCGGCGCCCATCTCGCTGCGGTACTCGGTCTCGATTCGGTTGGTCTCCTCGCCGGACTCGGTGAGAATCTCGATCTCGAGGTGACCTTCTGCATCCGAAGTCAGGGCAGCGAACTCGAGGGCAGCCTCCTCGGCTTCCGCGCCGCTGAGGTCAACGCTGTCACTGGGGTCTTCCAACTCAGCCAACTCGAAGCCGGCCGGTAGCTGGCAACCAGAAGTAGCGACCAGGGCCGCGGCGCCGAGGGCCAGGGTGAAGTGCGAACGCTTAAGAATGGTGTGGATCGTGCGGGACATGACTTTCTCCTTCGGTAGCCCGGCGGTCTCGTGGAGACCCGTGGCTTTGCGTCCCAGCGTCGCCGCTGGTTTGCCATTATCGGGAGGAGCTTGTCTCCGCCCTGTTCACTCAACCTGTGCACTCCTGGGGGAATGTCAAGAAACAAGTTTCGGCGCAGTGACGAAGGGCTATCAGAGGCTGGGGTTTGCCCGACCTGTAGACCAGTGCAGGAGATCGCCAGTATGTTCAAGTCGGAGGTGAGCTGATGTCGAGTGGTGGAGAAGCACTTTCTGAGGCCCTGTACAAGGTCAACCGCAAGTGGCTGATGGCCCTGGTGGTGGGCATTGTGCTGGTGCTCGTTGTCCGAAAAATCATGGCTCCGGAACTTGCCGTTCACGAGGGCATGGCGGCTCCCGATTTCGCGCTGGAAGACACCGACGGCAAGATCTTCACCCTCTCCAAGCTCCAGGAGGTCCCCGTCATTCTCACCTTCTGGAGCACCGACTGCGACGACTGCCTCAGCGAGCTGCCCGGCAAGAGCGAATTCGCCAAGGCCCATCCCGAAATGGAGATGCTCGGCATCGCTATCGATTCCGGGGACCTGGACACACTGGCTGCGGCCAAGGCCGACCTCGGGATCAGCTTCCCTGTCGTGGAGTCCAACACCGAAGTCGAGACCAAGTACGGCATAGACGACCTCCCCGTAACCTTGCTGATCGATAACCAGGGCGTCATTCAGAAGGTGCACCAGGGCAAGGTCAGTAAACAGACGCTGAGGATCTGGGTCCGCTAGCCTCGCTCCGGAACGCTCCTGCTGGAGCGCCTCCCATGCAATGCGAACTGTCGAGTCCTACACACACAAGAGCACCAGGGAGGCAGCTTGAACCCGCAAACTACAGCCATCCAATGCGCGCTCCTGCTCCTCGTCGCAAGCTCCGCGGCTTGCACTACGTATCGACCGCTCGGGGAGATGTGTACAGAAGCGAGCCAATACCCAGCCACACTGACCGCCGGCACTGGCACAACGGTTTTCGAGGACATCACCGAAGACATGTTGATCAGCCCGGCCTTCGGGAGCCAGGGTGGACACCACATCTGGACCTCTGTGCGGACTACTGGGGTCAATCCCGGCCAGGGTGAGATGGTCAGTCCGGACACCGGATTGGATGGCGGATTCCGTCTCGAGGCTGTCGGGCAGGCACCCGTGAGCGTGGACACCCAGATCCACCTCGAGGACGACCTTGTGGGTCCCTACCCAGCCAGCTTCACGAACTTTCTCGATGGCACTGGAGAAAGCGCGCAACTACTTGGCCTGACAGCATTCATCGACATGTGGGGCATCTCTGAGGCCTACTCAGAACAGGACACCGTGGCAGCCAGCATGGAGGTCACCATCACTGATGGTTGCGACACCGTGGCGACCGACAGCCGAACTTTTGTCATGCAGATCGACGGTATCTCCGGGCTGGACTGAAAAAGGACAGCGCGGCTCCTGTCTCCATCTCTGAATTCTGCTATCAGTGCTCGCTACGGACCACGAGATGTGGGCCCGCACATCACCCGGAGTTGCTCTGATGCCACGTATTGCTTTTGCTGTATTCCTTGCCCTGACCTGTGCGGCCTGTGCCTCTACGTCGGCGACCAAAAAGGACACTGCGCCGGAACCGGCCGCTGAAGAGGCGCCCGCGCAAGAAGCGCCCGCGCAAGAAGCGCCCACGCAAGAGGCGACCGCGGCGGAAGCAACCAAGAACCTCAACCTTGCGGACATCCCCTTCGCCCCCTTCAATCCCGAACAGCCTGAAGGGGTTCACGTGTACGCGATTTCCGGCAATCCCAGCGCGGGCGCCTTCAACGCCGTCGTCCGTTTTCCTCCGGGATACAGGACTCCCCTGCACGCCCATACGGCGACCTACACCGGCGTCGCAATGAGCGAAGGGCTGGTGCACGGTTCTACGGAAGAGGCTACGGAAGCACTGCCCAAGTGGTCCAACTGGGTCCAGCCCGCGGGAGAGGCCCACGTAGATGCCTGCCAGGGCGAAGAGCCCTGCTACCTGCTGGCGTTCTTTGATGGAGCAGTCGACATGGTTCCCGCCGACGCCCCCGCAGCAGAGCCCACCGTGCAAATCAACCGCGGAGACCAGCTTGAGTGGGTCCCGGTCAAGGGCGGCGTCATGATGTCCCTCATTCACGGCAACCCCAAAGAAGGAGCGTTTCATACCCTGTTCCAGTTCCCTGCAGGCATGTCCACGAACGTTCACACTCACTCGGCCGCTTTCACCGGAGCGCTGCTCTCGGGGTCGCACCAGAGAGGACCCAGCGCAGACCAACTGGTCAGCCTGACCGAAGGAGCGGTGTGGAACGAGGTCGCGGGTGCACCCCACATGGAAAAGTGTGGCACTGAGAGCAACTGCATTTTCGTGGCGGCCATGGACGGTGCTCTCGACACCAATGCCGTGGAGCTGACGCCTGCCGCTGAGTGAGGCGCACCAGCTACCGGAGCGGGTCAGCCTGTTGCGGGATGTTCAGGGCCAGCTGATCAGCACCATCCCGTCGCTACCGCTGTTGCCCAGGCAGGCATAGCTCTCCAGGCCCCCGAAGCCTGAACTACCTTGGTAATCGGGATCCCCGGTGTTGGCAGGCGTTCGGCCAATGCCAGAGAGGGTCGGCCGACAAGAGACTCAGAGTACGGGGGTCAACATCAGGCCGACGCAGCATGCGACCGCTGCGCCCCACAGGATGGAGCGGAGTGAGGACGCATCGGCCAGGTAGGCACCCTGGTAGGCAAACCGGAGCACCAGGAACCCCACGGCAAGGCTGTGAAAGACCGTGGGGTCGGCATCGCCCAGGTAGGCCACCACCACTGCGATGGCGAAGGGCGGGAAGGCCTCGAAGGCATTCTGGTGAGCGGCCACCGCGCGCTTACCCCAGCCGGTGAGCTGCGCCTGCTGAAGTCGCGGATTGTGGTTGTCGTAACTACCCTGGCGGGCCATCGCCATGCTGACGGGCAGCTTGGTGAGTATCGTCAGGACATAGCCGAGCAGGACATAGAGGAGTGGGTGCATCGCCGGCAATCGTATGCCAGCCTTTCGCTGGCGTACAGGTCCGAGCAGCCTGCTACCCGCGGCCATAGGGCATGGCCGACAGACGTCCATCGGGAGATGTTTCGCCGCTGCGGGCAACATGCTCCAAGTGTTGCGATAATTGCCTCCCATGGGACCTGCAGCCACTCCAACGTCCTCGACCCCCTTCGGACGCTTGCTCAGTCACTGGCGCAAGGCCCGGCGCCTGAGCCAGGAGGCCCTGGCGGCGGATGCCGAGATCAGCTCGCGGCACCTGTCCTTCCTCGAGACGGGTCGCAGCCGCCCGGGACAGCAGGTCGCACTGGTGCTGGCAAGCGCCCTGGAGTTGCCGCTGCGGGAGCGCAACGCCCTGCTCCAATCCGCCGGCTTTGCTCCTGCCTACGAGGAGACCAGCCTCGAGGTACCCGAAGCGGCCCAGGTCCGCCGGGCGATCGAATTCCTGCTCGAAGCCCACGCTCCCTACCCAGCCGTAGCAGTGGATTCAACCTGGCGACTGATCAAGGGCAACTCGTCGTTCTGCCGACTCTGGCCCGTGCTGTTGGAGCGCGAGTCCCTGCCGGGCGACAACCTGCTGCTGGCCCTGTTCGATCCCGAGCAGGCCCGTCGCTACGTAACCAACCTGGACGAAATCGGGCCCATCATGGTGCGACGCTTGGCTCGGATGGCCCTGTTCGATCCCCGCTGTGACGCTCTGCTGGAGGAAATCCTGGCCCTGCCAGGCGTCCCTCGGGCTTGGAGCCGCCCCCAGGTACAGCCCCCAACCCTGCTGGTCCCCCTGGTCGTGGAGCGAGATGGACTTCGGCTATCCCTCTTCTCCACTCTCGCCACGCTGGGCAGTGCCGGGGACGTGACCACCCAGGAACTGAGCATCGAGACCTTCTTCCCGGCGGATGCCGAGAGCGAGGAGACCCTGCGGACCCTCGCTCAGGGCTGAGCTTGCTGCGCTGACCATCTGCTCGAGCTCTAGCCAGGCAGCTTGGCCTGCAAGAAGAAGGCGATGACCAGCGCATAGATGGCCAGCGACTCGATGAGCGCCAGGCAGACGATCATCTGGGTCGTGATCTTGCCGGCCGCGCTGGGGTTGCGAGCGATGCCCTGCAGAGCACCGAGGGCGGCAAGCCCCTGGCCGATGCCTGCACCCAGGGCCCCGAAGCCAATGGCGACCCCGGCGCCGACAGCGATCAGTCCCTGTGCTTCCCTGGCGATGATGCCGCCGGGCTCGGTCGCAAACGCGAAGCTGGGAATAAAGACCGCAGCAAGAAGCGTCAGCGCTACCGGCAGTGCTCGTGCAGCATGGCGGTGTGCCGGCACCATCGCATGAAGTGTTCTGGGCCTTGCTTTGAACATGGGAACCTCCTGGCTGTGCGTGGGTTCCGTCCCACACACCCAGTCTCGTCCCACCAGGTAACTAGCACCATTACCTCCGGGGTAGGGGCAGCCTCGAAGGTCGGATCACGTGGAGCTTCCGCGAGAAGCAAGGCTCAGGGGGACGGCTCCAATCGCACGCCAGACACCGAATCCGAGCCCCCATTGACTGTCGAATCCAGCACGACGGTCACGGTGCCCTCCAGGCACCAGTTGCCATGGAAGTCCCAGGTCATGTCGGGCGAATGCACCCGCTGGTCGATCACTTGCGGGTGGTCATCAACGATGAAGCGAGCGCCTGCCGGATTGCGGTTGGCCGTATGGCGACCTCCCATGTAGGCGTCGTAGCGTCCTCTTGGCACGTTGTGAAAGGTGAATGTGGCCGTCCCGCGACGGTTGCCACCGGCGATGTAGGACGGGTCACATGCTTCGTGCTCCGCCCCCGCAGCCGTGTAGGCATAGGGGTAGCAGCCAAGCACCCAGTTGCTACGTGGGCTGAAGTTCGCCGAGGAGAAGCTCTGCTGCAGGAATTGCGGAGGGTTGGCGGGATCACCCTGGCAGGTGCCCACAGGCGGAGCAGGCGGGCTGCCGCCGGACGGCGGGCCGCACTCACACCAGTCAGACTGGTGCCCGTTGCTGGCATTACAGTCCAAGACGTTGTTCAGCTCGAGTTGGCAGCCAGGCTCGCCGCCGTAGCGTGCTGTACAGACCAATCCAGCCGCCGCGCAGTAGGCGTGGCAACCGGCTCCGTCGGTAAATACTCCGGCGCAGGTCTCGACTCCAGCCGAACAGACCTCCCATGCGGCATTGGCCTGCCATATCGAGTCACAGTTCACCTCCGCTCCCCCCCCCGAACTGTGGCTGTCGTCGTCGCCCTGGGTATCGTCGTCGCCCTGGGTATCGTCGTCGCCCTGGACATCGTCGTCGC
>CAZBDA010000204.1:0-5983 GCA_964490445.1 uncultured Rickettsiales bacterium
GGATGAACTCGAGGGCGATGGGGACCAGGACGGTGATGGAATTGCTGACTTCCGCGATGCTGACCGGGACGGAGATGGCTTGGGCGATGCCGAGGAAGGCGACGGCGACATCGATCAGGATGGCGTCCCCAACTGGCTCGACCCGGACGATAGCGACGGGCCGGACGCTGACGCCGACGGTGACGGTCTGGGCAACCTCGATGAAACCGCGGCGGGGACCGACCCATACGACCCGGACAGGGACGACGATGGACTCGTGGATGGCGACGAGGTGGACGCAGAGACCGACCCCCTCGACGACGACAGCGACGACGACGGGCTGCTCGATGGCGAGGAGGTGCATACCTACGGTTCGGACCCCCTTGACGACGACAGTGACGATGACGGCCTGGGCGACGGCGAGGAAGTTGATCTCGGTACGTCACCGCTGCTGCCGGATTCCGACAATGACGGTTTGGACGACGGGGTGGAGGTTGACGTCGGTTCCGACCCACTCAACTCGGATACGGACGGGGACGGGGTTCTCGATGGCCCAGACGGGCTCGGTGATGACGACGAGGATGGCCTGCTCAATGTCCTCGACCCCACCGACGACAGCGCACCGGACCTTGTCATCGAGCCGCCGGTTGCGCCGACTCAGAACGACTGTGCATGCAGCTATGAATCGGGGCCTGGCGCAGGTCTACCGGGCTTGTTGCTGATCGCGCTGCTGTTGCTGCCGCTCAGGCGTCGCCGGGACTGAACGAGTCGAGAGCTGTGCTCGAACCGTGACCGTGGCTCGGGCCGCGTGCGTTGTCGGTAGGGCCTGACGGTGGCTCGGCGAGGTCGCTGGGCACATTGATAGCGTGAGCCCGCTGCGCCGGGCCGGGCGCGATCTGTACTGCAACCTTGCGCCCCGATTCCAGCCAGCGCAGTTGCTCCAGGGATTCCAGCTGCTCCATTGCAGTAGGCGCCAGCGCGGCGACTCGTAGCAGATCTGCAGTGCGGTACGCGTAGAGGCCAAGGTGCAGCAGCAACTCGGACGAGTCTGCGAGCCCGGTGGGAAGTGGAGAGCGGGAGAATGCCAGGGCACGGCCTTCCTGCACAGTGAGGGTGGTGTGCCCGCAATGTTCGGCTGCTGCCGCCCGGACGGCGCAGGTGCCCAGGGTCGCCTGGGGATCTTGCCGTAGTGCCTCGACCGCCAGGCTCAGTGCCCCGGGAGTCACGCCGACGGCGTCTCCCTGCAGGTTGACGACCAGTTCTGGTATTGGCTCCCCGAGTAAGCCCCGGCGGAGCGCTGCAGCGATCCGCTCGGAGCCGTTTCGCCATGGACCCTCCACGCGAAGGACCTGGGCGCCGACTCGGGTCGCTTCGTCTTCGATCGCGGCGTCGGCGGCCAGCACCCAGACCGGACCCAGTCCGGCTCGCTGCGCCGTGCTGACCGTGTGCCCCAGGACGCTCGTGTCCCCCATGGGAGCCAGCAGCTTGCCCGGAAACCGTCCGGCTCCCCAGCGCGCGGGAATACAGACTGGAATGGCTTGCTCGTAGTTCTTCAGGGCGGGCTCCTATCGCGGATTGTACGGTCTCGGTAAGGGCAGGCAAGGGGGGCCTGAGAACGCCCGCGGTCGACGTCTTGCGCCGCACTCATAGCGCAGTAGAATGCAGAGTCATCCGGGCCATCGCCGTCAGGGCGAGTGCCCCCTGGGGAAATCCATGCAGTTGAGATCACGAATTGTCAGCATTTCGAGTGTGCTCCTCGTTGCCGTCAGCCTCGCGCTGAGCGGCTGTGAGAGTGTGGTCTCGGAAGTGCCTCTACGGATCGTACAGGTCAGTTTCACGAACACCGTGATTCTGCCGGGAGAGACGATCTCTATCGCAGTTACGGTCGAGGGTAGCGACGAGGTCGACTACCAGTGGCAGGCCGATGCTGGAGAATTCACAGCTTCCACCGCTTCAGCTACCGATTGGACCGCTCCGGAACTGGAACAGTTGGTTGCTATTTCGGTGAGTGCCACCGCGAGCGATGGTCGGTCCACCTCCTTTGCAACCGACGTGGTCGTGGGTACGGGTATCGACCACGACGGTGACGGCTTTTCGCTGCGTGAGGGCGACTGCGACGACACCAATGCTGCCGTGTATCCCGGCGCGCCAGACACGCTAGATGGCCTCGACAATGACTGTGACGGTCTGCTCGACGAGGGGTCTCCTGAGGCCGACGACGACGCTGATGGCTTCAGTGATCTCGAGGGTGACTGCAACGACAGCGCTCCTGGCATCCACCCGGGTGCGACTGAGCTTGCCAATGGCGTGGATGACAACTGCGATGGACGCATCGATGAGGGAACCGACGCCTATGACGACGACGGCGACGGTTACTCCGAGGACCAGGGCGACTGCAACGACCTGTCCTCGGGAATCAGCCCCTCTGCCCCTGAGACCCTAGATGGCCTGGACAACAACTGCAGTGGCGTCGTGGACGAAGGCACTGCAGCCTACGATGACGATGGTGACGGCTTTACCGAGCTCGGCGGTGATTGCAACGACGATGCGGACAACGGCGGCGCCGGCGTATTCCCTGGTAGCGAGGAAGTACTCGATGGAGTGGACAACAACTGTGACGGACTCATCGACGAAGACTTCCTGGTCGACGATGACGAGGACGGTTGGAGCTTGTTGGCAGGAGACTGCGACGACGACGATTTCTACAGCTATCCCGGTGCACCGGAATTTGCCGATGGTGTCGACAACGATTGCAACGGCCAGATCGATGACGCCATGGATAGCACCGACAACGACGGAGACAGTTTCTCCGAGGCCGACGGTGACTGTGATGACACTTCCAGTCTCGTGTATCCCGGCGCCACCGAGGTAGCCGATTCAGGCTTGGAGTTGGACAACGACTGCGACGGCTATTTCTTCCAGAATCCGCCGGTCGCGGCCGCTCTCCTGCCGGGCGGTGAGGTGGGTGTCGATACCTGTACGCTGGTCCAACTCGACGGCACCACCTCGTCGGATCCCGATGGTGACGTGCTGGCCTATTACTGGTACTTCGATGCGCAACCCATCAACAGCAACATCACCAGTGCCGGCATTACTGGTGGCAGCTCGGCTTCGGCGAGCTTCACCGCTGATGTGCCCGGTCTGTGGGTCGTCGGCTTGCTGGTTTCGGACGGTACTGCCAACAGTGCGCCATCCTTGATCTCGTTACAGGTGAGTGCCGGTGGGAGTTGTCCATGAGACCAATGTCCTCGAGTTTCTTCTCGGCTGCTCTCGTGGCAGCGGTGCTGTTGGTCTCTGCCTGTGTAAACAGCACCTCGCCGGTTCCTCCCCCGGAGGTTCTGGGCATCAAGGTCGAATCCACGAACGTGACACCAGGTTTGACCATCAGCATGGAAGTAGAAGCGGCGAGCATCGGCTTGCTGAGCTATGCCTGGAGTGCCGTCCTGGAGAGTGATCCGACCCTTCCTGCGGGGGAGTTCACTGAACCGCTCGGCTATGTCACCACCTGGACCGCCCCATACGAAGAGGGAACGGTGCTCTTGTCGGTGACTGTCGGCGGCGGCGGCGGCAGCACGACTCTGACCTTGCCGGTGCTGGTGGGAGCCGGCGCCGATTCCGACGGCGACGGCTATGCGGTCACGGTGGGTTACTGTTACGACGACGACCCGACCACCTTCCCGGGCGCCTCTGAGGGGCAGGACGGCGTGGACAACGATTGCGACGGACTGGTCGACGAGGGTGCTGAGGATGTGGACGACGACGGCGACGGCGTGTCCGACTTCCAGGGCGACTGCGACGACGGTAATGCCGAGGTGTACCCGGGCGCCTCCGAACTGGCGAATGGCCTGGATGACAACTGCAACGGCGTCGTCGACGAGGGCACCGAGACTTCCGACGACGATGGCGACGGCTTCACCGAGCTGGAAGGCGATTGTGACGATGGCAACTCGACGCTCCACCCCGCAGCGCTGGAGCTGCTCGACTCGGTGGACAACGATTGCGACGGTATGATCGACGAGAACACGGTCGGCAGCGACGACGACGGTGACGGCTTCTCGGAGTTGCAGGGGGACTGCGACGATGGCGACATCGAGACCTGGCCGGGCGCCCCCGAGTTGTCTGACGGCGAGGACAACGACTGCAATGGCCAGATTGATGACGGTGCCTTCATTACCGACGATGACGGCGACGGCTTCACTGACCTTGCCAACGACTGCGACGACGCCAATCCCTACACCTATCCCGGCGCACCGGAGTACGAAGACGACCAGGACAATGACTGTGATGGCTCCATCGACGAGGGGATGAACACCACCGACAACGATGGTGACGGCTACTCCGAGGCGACGGGTGATTGCAATGACGCCAACGCGCTCATCTACCCCGGGGCCATCGAACTCGACGACGACATCGACAACGACTGCGACGGTCTCGGCTACTCGAACCCGCCCACTGCCATCGGCACCGTGATTGGTGCTGCCGAGGCGTGTTCTCCGGTGCTGGTGTCTGCAGCCAACTCGTATGACCCCGATGGCGACACGCTCGACTTCAACTGGTTCTTCACCACCACACCTCCCATCTCGCAGGTCTCCGATGCGAACATCACCGGCGCGCAGGAGATGGAGGCTTCGTTTGTGCCCGACTCCGCCGGCTACTGGGCCCTTGCCCTCCAGGTCGAGGATGCCTCGGCGCCCTCGCCGCCTGTGACTGTTGGCTTTACCGTCTCGGCGGTGGAGCACAACAACCCGCCGGTGGCCGGTTTTGTGGGCGGCAATCTCTCGGATGTCAATACGGCTGTCTGCAGCGGTGCCAGCGGTAACTGCACTTGTACTCCCTGCAACCCGACCTTCACTGTGGATGCTCGCGCCAGCGCTGACCCCGACGCTGAGCAACTCTGGTACAGCTTCAGCGCTTCCAAGTTGAGCGGCGAAGGGGCTCCGCCGAGCCTCATCGACAACGGCGATGGGACCGCCGACGTATCGTTCTCGATGGGTGTGGGGTGCGCCCCGGATACCGCCAACGGTTTCTACGAGGCAGTGGTCGAGGTGCACGACTGCAGTGGTGCAGTAGCCAGTGCAGCACTGCAGATCAACTATACCTGCGCTGGAAACTAGCCCTCAGCCGGGCCTCGCAAGAACCCTACTGATCTCAATCACCTGACGAGATCACCTCGTCGCGATCTGGCGAGATCGTTCGCTATTCGTTCGTATTTTAGAGTAGCGCTTTTCAAGCATCTCGGGGACGATTGCATGTTGCAGGTAATTGGTGCAGGGACGGCGCGATCTTTGTGAACGAAAAATCATGCGCAAGTAACTGGAAATACATGCGAAATAGCGGGAGTGAAAGTGCCGGAAAAGACGCTATTTACAGCCTGCTCCTAGACCAATAGTCTCTTTCTCGAAGGTGACGCTCTTTTACAGATTGTTTTGACCCTTCCAGGTTCGGTTTCGGTCTTGAATCGGAGCCGGTTGGAGATGACTCCATCCCTGGATTCTGTGCCGGAAGAACCCTCTCGAGGGTGCTCTTCGGTCTCGGTGGAAAGAAATTCCCGTTCAGTTCATGTCTTCGGGCAAGAGCAGAGCGGGGACGGGCCGCAAGCCGGAGCCTCTGGTACGCGCCGCAAGGCGGGTACACGAGGGACAGGAAAGAAGGATGGTGTTTTGGGAAGTGGCTGAAGGTCCTCCGCTGTGAAAACAGCGTTGGATTCGTCGTCACGGCCCGCGTAACCCCAGGAGTGCCGCCGGATGAAATAGGCCGGCAGGGTCGAGCAGGGAGCAAACCGTCAAGACCGGAGCAACGGTGAAGACGGAACGAAGTGGGCTTGGAACCCCACGTTGGTGGACCTGCACGGCTTGATGTGCTGAAGGGGGCGTAAAGCTCATGAGGGGAGTCTCTTTAAGGTAGCGATCTTCGGGTCGCTACGGAGGAGAGGCAGCTCGTGAAGAGATGACTCTGAGGGAGAGGGTAAGTTCAAGAGAGATGCTTGTGTTGGGTTCGGTGTTGG
>CAZBDA010000205.1:0-5974 GCA_964490445.1 uncultured Rickettsiales bacterium
GAACTGGCCGAGGCCCTCTACGACGTGCTTCGAGAGGGAGACGACGAGGACAAGAGAGCCGCCTTTGCCGCAGACCTCCAGGAGCTACGAGCCCGGACTCTGGACTACGTCCGCCGCAAGCAGGGGAGCGAACACCGCGTGTTCATCGCCGCGCAAGGGGGCTTCAAGCCCGAAGCCGGCGTGATGATGCTGGTCGGAGAGGAGACCGGGGCAACGGTGTACTACGCCCACGAGCACATGCAGCAGAGCATCGAGTTACCCACCTTCCTGTACAAGGGCAGCCTCGAGATCCTGAACAGGGTTGCCAGGGGCAAAGGGGGCCGGCTGACCCGCACCGAGAGCCAGGAGTTGCTCCGAGAACACGAGAAGGGGGTGAAAGAGGCGGTAGAGGCCTTCGCACTCAGGGTCAGGCGCGACGACTCAGGCCTGCCGAACTCGGTGTCACTCACGGCCTACGGGAAATTCCTCGTCGAAGAAGCTGCAGGCTGAGTTTTTCCCGGAGATCGCGTGGTCGAAGACATCCTGGCGGCAGGGGAGGTACAGACGCTGGGTGCCCTGCAGGTGCACCTGGTGGTAGGGCTG
Organism: uncultured Rickettsiales bacterium; assembly: GCA_964490445.1. Lineage (GTDB taxonomy): Bacteria > Myxococcota_A > UBA796 > UBA9615 > UBA9615 > UBA6601. Next base: position 583 of record CAZBDA010000205.1, read on the forward strand.
AAGGTCTCGGCCGACCAACTGCCGGACCGCTCAATCGCCCTGGATGGTTTCGTCCAGGGACCGGTGTACCTGCCCCAGCGCAAAGCCTGGTCCTTCGACCACCACGGTGACTGCGTTCGGCACGCGACCCTGTCGACCTGTGAACAGGTGCGTGATGCCCTGGCAGTAGGTTTCGACCCCAGCGGCTACCACGTCTTTCTCAACGACATCGACGCGGACTCCGTGCTCTCGTTGTGGCTCCTGCTCCACCCCGACCGGCTGCGTGGCAAGGGACGACAACGGCTACTGCGGCTCATCGCTCGGCTGGGTCGCCACGACGCGCTCGGCCCTGCCATCGGTCAAAAGCACCCACTCGCCCCCCACCTAAAACCGCCTCCGGGGACGCCAGCCAGCCTGGCCTCGCTTCGCCAGGTACTGGAGCAGTTGGATGCCTGGTGGTCAGGCACCCTGGATCTTCCTCCCAGGCGCGCCTCGAAGGTCACCGCCATGTGGGTGGACAAGGATTCGCTGCAAACCGGATCCGTGGTCGGAGGCTTTGCCGGCCTGTTCGAGCGCGCGACCGCGGGGATCGTATACACCGCGGCTCCCGGGGACACCTACTCGTACACGGTTGCCAAGCGCTCCGAGTTCGAGAGCTTCGACGTACCCCTGTTCCTACGCACCTGCGCGGAGCGCGAACCCGGCTGGGGCGGTGCGAGCACCACGGGCGGGGGGCCGCGACACCCAGATGGCAGCCGCTCTCGACTAGAGCCCGAAGAGGTCGGAGCGATCTTCCTCCAGGCTTGGTTGGCTTCCTCGACCGGCTAGCGCAGCCAGCGGTGGAAGGCGCGGGCAAATGACTCGCTGTCCCCCCGCCAGTGACCCGCCAGCAGAAAGTAGTCCCAGGCGAAGTGGCCCAACTCGTGGGCGATGATGCCGCGGGTATCCCGACCGCCAACAGGAGTCACAACGATGAAGCTCTGGTTGTCCACCAGGACGGTGGAATCGTAGTAGCCCCACAGAACACCCGAGCGATATCGCCGATCGAGCCGGTCGAGGAATGGCTTTGCCTTGCGAGGGTCCGCGAGCGAGTCCATCCACACCGCGAAGATGTTGATGTTGTAGTCGGGCCCCCAGCGCGGCTCAGTCGGCAAGCCACGATCGAGCAGGAACCGGCGCAGCTGGTACCAGCACTCCACGACCACGCGCATGAATGCCGCGGGGTCCTGCAGGTGTCCCCACCTGGGGTCGGCGCGGCCCCGTCGATACTCGTAGGAAAGACTGTAAGGCAGGGCCCCTGGCAAGGTGTCGATGGTTCCCTTGTCCAGGGTCACCAGGTGCATGCCGCGCAGAGGCTCCGCGAGGTACACGCCCGCCGCAGTGGTGAACACCGGGGGGAATTGTGCTCTCGTCTCGCGCCGAGGCACCGAGTGCACAGGGACGGAAGGAGTCACCCGGACCCGGCTTGGAGCCTTCTCGACTCGTCGAGTACGCACCTCTCTGTGCCGCTTGGAGCGCCGTGTCTCGCCAGGTTCGGGGAAGACCAGCTCGAGTCGGACCTTTCCCTCGCGGATTCCGGTCCATGGGCTGTCGACCCCCGCAGCCAGCACGAGCGCTTTCTCCTCGAGGGTCACCGCACCCTTCACGCGGACCTTGCTGCCAATATCGAGGCCCACGCGAACCTCGAAATATGGCGACTTCACCTTGCTCTTGCGTTCTCCTGCCTGGACGGCGGGTGCCAGCAACAACAGCAGGACGACCAGCAGGCAGGTCAACCGACCACTTCGGTTCACCCTCACCGTGCGAAGGCACTCAAGTGGACCGCCCGGTCGTCGCAGACCAGGGCTGCGGCGCGACGGTCAAGACTGCGGAAGTGCAGGGCTGTACCCAGCCCGGCAGTCGGGTGGCGGATCGGTTCCATGGCGACGGTGTCGGCCACGAAGCTGAGCCCCACCCGGGCGCCGATTTCGAGCAGTGGCTCGGCGGGGTACCCGAGGTCTTCCTGCCGACCGCCACGCCAGGGCCCGGACGCAAGTGCGTCCGCCGCCAGCGAGTGCAGGAATCGCCTGTGGGACTCGGCGTACAGTTCGTGGCCTCCGAGCAGCTCGGCGCCGACCAGCCGACCGTGGAGCCAGGACACCAGACCCACCTGGTCGGGGACCGGCTTCATGGCCTCCAGGTAGCCGTCGATCTCTTCACGATCGGCCAGGAACACGTCGCCCAGGTTGGCAGTCGGGCTGGCAACCTGGCGGGCCTGGGAGTACTCGGCCACGTCGCTCCAGAGCATCGACTGCAGGCGCCCATCCACGTGCCGCTGTCGCAGCGCCTGCTGGGAGCGCGCCAACTTTCTCCGCTTGAGCGAGGTGGGAAGAGAAGTGTCTGCACTGCGGAAACCTCGCGAGCGGTAGCTCCATCGGCCCTGCTCACAGCACAACACCGGCACCGGCACGCAGGTCCCCGGTGCGATGACGACGCTGCCGTCCATGACCCGCTCCTGCTTGCCTCCCACGAGAGACTCTCCGTCGAGCAGCACGAGCGGAAGCGTGGCCCGGTTTTCGACCTTGAGTACGGGAACCCGTCCCGACTCGCTCATCTCTGCGACCTGCACGGCCTCTCTTGCCCGCGCTGAGCCCAGGGTGATCGCCTCGAAGTCAGCAGACGTCGAGAGCAGCGGCAGCACGTGCACTCCCCGGTAGTGCTGCACAGGGCCGGGGCGAAGGGTCGCCACCAGGTGTCGAAGGCAATCAAGGGGGTTCAGCTGCTGCGCGGGTTCACTTGGACTCATCGGGGCTCCTGGACAGGGGTTGAAGGGGCCGGACCACGAGCCGGCTGTCACCACCACAAGAGACGCAGGAGCGGCGAAACCTGACACGCGGTGTTTTCTCGCCGCCGGCTGTCAGGTTTCACCGGCTGGGCGTCCTTCCTGGGACAGCAACAGGAGGTGAACATGCGTCGAGGTTTCCCAGCTCCCCCCTACTACCTGGTGCAACGGCGCACATCGCCGCTGTACTGGGCTCCTGCGCGTACGCGGCACAGCTGGGGATACTTCTGCTTGGTCTTTGGCCGAGACCCCGAGAGGGCCCTGGACTTCCTGCAGAAGCAGGGGGACATCCTCGCTGCCTGGGCCGAGGTCTACGAGGCGCTGGGACGACCGCGACGAGCCCGCTGCCTGAGGTGGCGAAGGCAGACGCTCGAGCGCAGGTGGAGTCGATACCGGGGCGAACTGCTCGGAACCTGTTTCTTTCCCGGGGGGCTCGCGGAGTAGAGACGAGCGCAACTCCAAGCAGCACGGCTGAGAATCGACTGGCTGTAAGGGATGCCTTGTCGGTGCGTCCTTGTTCTCAGTGCACCCCGAGTTCGTGTCTCGGGGCGTGTACCGAAGGAGGTCTCATGCCCTTGCTGCTCGCCTTGCATGGCACCGCTACGGGGAGCGCGGCAACGCGGATGAGTGCCTGGAGCCCGGAACACGAGGAGCTCCTTTCCATCGCAAGGAATGCAAGCGCAGAGACCCGCACAGCACAGCAAGCCTGGGACCGGTGGCTCGCTGTGCTGGTTGGAGGTGGTCGAGAGCACGCGACCGGGTGGCTAACTCGAATCATCACGGGCGTGCTGGTACGCAAGGGGTTTCGGCGCCTGCTGGCGGTGGGCTTTGTCTGCGAGTACGTGCAGGGAGCCGGCGAGAAGCTGTACCGGCTGGCTCGCGACGGCTACCTGGACAGCGCCCTGGACCAGGGCAAGCTGGCCACCTCGGTGGTCCTCAACTACCTGTGGGACCAGGTGAGTCGTGACCTGCCACCCTCCGACATGAACCGTTCGTTCCACGAGAACGACATGCAGGTGGTTTCCTGCCCGAGAGCCACGGCCGAAGACCTTGCCCGGCGGGAACAACAGGACCTCTTGAGGGACAGGATCAAGGAGGCCGGGCTGCGCCTGCTGGGCGAGGGGTCGCCCATCGTGAGCCTGGTACTAGCCTTGTGTTTCTATCCCAGTCGCTACCAGCCCTCGCTGCTGCAGGCGGTGGCAGGACTGGTGCGTCCTCGCCCCGAGCTGGAACCTGCACTCGATGACCTGCTGGAATCCCTGGCGGCATCCCCCGCAGACTGGGCGAAACCGTGGCGATGCCGCTGGTACCGCGACGAGCTCGCCCGCCTGCTGTTTACACGCATGGACCTTGCTGCCTGGCAGCAGCTGACCCGCGAGGAGAGCACGAACAGGCAGTCCCAGCTCGAGCGTGGACAACTCGACGGTGCCTGGAAGGGCCTTCGCAGCCGCAAGAAGAACCAGCTGGACAACGTCGTTCGGCGCGCACGCCGTGCCCGCGAAGAACTGGCCGGCCTGAAACTCGCAACACAGCTCCCCGGGACAGGCCTTGTCCCGGGGTGATGCCAAGGTCACGAAGTAGAAGAAGTGAAGGTCCCTGGCAGGGGGCCAGCCCACAAACAAGCCTAGGAGGTCCACGTGCCGCTCTACATCAACACCGTTGCCCAGAACCTCGACCCGCACGTCTTCGTGATCGAGTCACGCAGCGCGGAAGACCACTTCGAAGACCGCATGGAAGGACGGGGCCTGTGCGAACAACTGCGCACCAGCTGCGTGCCCCACGCGTACCTGGACGTGGTGGACATTGAGCACCTGGAGAAGGCACTCGACCAGGTCAGCTGCAGCGACGCGAGCTACGTCCATTTCAGCTGCCACGGCGAACCCGGCGGATTCAAGCTGACCGACAACACGTTCGTGTCCTGGAAGGAATTCCACGACCTCGCCTGGACTGCATGCGACCAGGCTCTGGCCGGCAAGGTACTGGTGTTCTCCGCCTGCCTCGTCGGCGAGGATGTCGGGGTCCTGCTGGACTGGCACAGCACCTTCTGTTCGCAGATCGTTGCCCCAACCAGGAGGATCTCGTGGGACGAGGGCCTCGCCGCCTACAGTACCTTTTACTTTCGCGCGACCAACGCAGAGACGAGTATCGGCCAGGATGTAGAGCTGATGAACGACATCGTCGGCGACGACGCGTTCATCCAGTTCCAGGGCTACAGGGCAAAGGCGTACGCGATCTAGTGGGTCCTGCTGACGGGCAGGCCGAAGGCCCTATCCTGCCCGCCGTAACGCGGCGGCTACTGGTTGTCCCCGGGCAGCGGGTAAATCACCCCCTGGAAGACTCCATCCCCTAGCCACTCGACAGTCTTGAGCTCGCCATCGAGGTCGAGTTGGACTTGTTGCCCCTCTCCCGGCTCCTCCTTGCGCTTCAGCTTGACCAGTGCCAGGAGTTTTCGGGCCAACTTGTCGGGACGGGCGGCCTCCTCCTGGGCATCTCCCTCGGCCGCCTCTTCTGCCTTGGCTGTGCCCTCCGCTTCGGGGTCACGTGCCGGCCGCTCGACGGCCCCGAAACTGTAGGTGAGGTCGAGGTCGCCCG
>CAZBDA010000206.1:0-5964 GCA_964490445.1 uncultured Rickettsiales bacterium
TCTCAACCCATCGAGAGCGCTCACGACGGTACAACCCTGGCTGAGTCGAGTTGGGACACCTGTGGGACACGAGAGAACTCCTCACGGGCCCTCACGGGCATCCATGGGAACTCAGCGAATGAGGGCACTGCGTTCAGTTCTGTAGTGTTCTCAGGGGCCTCCAGATCCAGGGAATTGGTCTCGTCCAACCAGCGCGTTGCTAAGGGCTTCAATGTCCAGTTGTCCTCTTTTTCGACCTTCAGGACGAACGCATCGTTGGCGAGAGCGTGAAACCGATCCTTTGTCACCCGCCGAGAGCCTGTGGGAGTCAGCTCCAGCACCTGACCATCAGTCGAGGTCCAGAGAAGGTCCGGATGATGGGCATTGACCACGACAAAAAAGCGTCGACGCTTCTGGAGGCCGCTCAGTTGGCTCCATTCCGACGAAGGGACTTGAGTGGGCATCTTGCCGGCGTTCGTTTGCATGGGGCATACCTCGGCTGAGCTGAGTTCATGGCTCTTCAGCCATCACTTCCAGGGAAATAGGACAGAGCTGGGCTAGAAGGGGAAGTAAGCCTCAACATCGCTGTCACCTACAGCGACCTTGTTGAGAAGTTCCGTTCCAAATTGACGCCACAAATTGCGGCCGTGGGCCAGCCAGACGGCGTCTTCGATAGCCGCAAATTCGTCAAGACTGGCCTCCGACAGGATCGGCTCGATCAGCTTGCACGCCTCGAGCACCTTCAACGCTTCGGACAGCGTCCAGTGTTCAGGGATCTCAGGTTTGGTCATGGTCGGACCCCTCTGTGCCGGTCGCGGCAAATGGCACCTCGCGTCGAGCAGAGAGCCAGGCTTCAATCTCACTGAGGGGCCAGCCCACAGCATGAGAGCTAAGACGCCGGCGACGAGGAAAGGTCCCGGCCTTCTCGAGCCGCCAAAGCGTCGTCTGCGAGAGGCCCGTCAGTTGTTGGACTTCACGCCTGCGGATGAAACGGAGTGGTGATTGCTTGGTCATGCTTGTACCTCCAGGGGGTTGCAGGACCATCCGACCACGGCAAGTCGAGCCCGCGTGCAGCTGCAGCAACTGGATGACAGCTGCAGGGCGGCGAGGCGGCCTAACTACCTGTAAGCACAGGCTATTATTTTCTTGGCTTTTTCACATTTGGCGCGCGTTTAGCCAGGGCTTTGCTCGCCTTCGTGAGGTACTGGCGGACGTTCGACACCGTCAGTCCCCTCGGCGCTCCTGAGTGGTCCGCAACGAGCTCAGCAATTCTCTCTACGTGCGGTTCCTTGTAGTTGCCGAGTTGGTTGCGACTGAGAGCCTGGTTCCCGTCAGCAACAAACTTCGCCAGCATCCCGATGATGGCCAGCAAGGTCTCCTCTTTTCGTTCCCCAAGTTCCTCTGAGGATTCAGTTGTGGTCGAAAATTCCGACCATTCCTCGGTATTGACCCACAATTCCTGAAGTTTGATCTGGACGGGCTCCTTCAAGTGGCAATCGAGCCCCGAGCACCTGACGCGGTCTATGTGAGCTTCCCCGGTGCGTCCAAGGTCAAGAACATCGTCTCTCTTCAGTTGGGGCAATTCGCCCTCGACGAAAGGGGCGGGAACCTCCTTCCGAAGAAGGCCGTCGCCTCCCGGATTCTCAACCCAGGCAAACCACGTGGAGCCCTTGAGGGATATGGGGACAAAGAAGGCAGGTGATTGGGAGCTGACACCATGGGCAGCAGCCTGAACCACCAGGTCGCGGAGATTGCGACGGAGAGCCTCTGCCAGGGGGCTTAGCTGGCTGTAACACGGACCTTTATCACTCGAAGCCATATCTTGCGGTTCCCATCAGATGCTTAGTTGCCCGGGTGAGAGGAACAACTCTGTTCACCGAAGGGCGGATCAGCGGAGGAAGCTGATGTCGGCAGGGGGTCGACCTAGCACTTGGGGTTGCGTAACTATGCCGAGGAGTGCAGGACGAGTCTGCGTCATCGCCGCTGTTCGCAGAGGTGACCGCACATGCGTCGGCGCCGGCAAGCTCGAGCACCGCGAGGCGCTGGAGGGGGGCGGCAGAGGCTGGGGGGGAGCAGGCGAGGGTGAGCAGGGCGAAGAGCAACCCGGTCAGCGACGGAAAAATTGCGGCCGACCGCCCCTGCCCCACGCGGCTGCGGCCCGGCGCGGCTGCGCTCGCGGCCTGGCCTGCTGCTCGCGAGGGGCGGGGGCTGACCCAAAAACCACCACGAGAAGCGCAAATAGCGCAACAAGGGATCAAGGGATCAAGAGTCAAGGGATCGTCCTCGAGAGACGAAAGCCGAGGTAGTTGTCGCGGCGGCCGGGGTGGCCGTAGAAGCTGCGATCGGCGACCCGCGCGCTGCTGGCGAGGTCGTACCAGCAGCCGCCACGGCTAACCCGGTAGGAGCCACTGCTGGGACCCTCGGGGTCAGCGCTGGGGCTGACGCTGTAATAGCCTGAACTGTACCAATCCCAAGTCCACTCATAGACATTGCCAGACATGTCGTAAAGACCCCAGGCGTTGGCGGCCCTCGTGGCCACCGCGTGGGTCGTGATGTTGCTGTTGCCGTTGTACCAGGCCACGTCGCCCACGGTGTTGCTGCCCGCATACAGCAGGTCCGTCCCGGCCCGGGCCGCGTACTCCCACTCAGCCTCAGTCGGCAAGCGATAGCCTTCGCAGTCATACACCGAGCCGCTAAAGCTGTTGATGCTGACGCTGCTGCCGTTCACCGTATAGCACTCGGTAAGGCCTTCAGCGCTGGACACAGCGTTCGCAAACGCCAGCGCTTCGTACCAGTTGACCTTCTCCACCGGGCAGTCGCTGCCGCAGGAACTGAAATTCGACGGGTTGTTGCCCATCAGCCCCTGCCACTGACTTTGAGTCACCTCGGTCTCGCCCATCCAGAAGTCATTCGTCAGCGTCACGCTGTGTGCTGGGGACTCAGTGCTGTGGCAGACCGACTGCCCCGCCGTGCAGCCCATGTCGAAGGTGCCTGCGCAAATGCTGAGAAAGGTGCCACCATCCTGGGTGACGACCGGCAGTCCAGCCACAAAGGAGTTCGGATCGCTATCGTCACAGTCCCCCGCGCAAGGGCTGTAGCCGTCGCCATCTAAGTCAAAGTTGTCGTCCACCGTGCCGTTGCAGTCGTTGTCTATGCCACTGCATTGCTCGGGAGCACCGGGGTAGGTGCCAGCGTCCGTTGGTCCGCAGTCACCACTTGAAATCGAGGGGTTTCCTGTCCAGCCAGCACACTCCACGTAGCCGTCTCCATCACCATCGACCTCGTCCGCCGGGAGCGTGCCGTCGCAGTCCTCTACGAGGCCGTTGCAAATCTCCGGTGCACCTGGGTACTCAGTAGCGTCGCTGTCGTTGCAGTCACCGGTGAGCACCACCCAGCCGTCGCCGTCATTATCCAGGCCATCCGTGCCGTCGCAGTTGGTATCGAAGCCATCGCCAAAGCCATCCGCAGCGCCTGGGTAGAAGCTGACGTTGTCATCGTCGCAGTCCTCGTCGCCGCTATTTATGACTCCGTCCGGGCCACAGGTCGTGGCACCATCACCATCCAGGTCCAGCGTCTCCACCAAGTCGTCGTTGTCATCGCAGTCGCTGCAAGCAGCGTCGCCATCACCGTCGACATCTACCTCATCACCGCTCTGCGTCGTCGACGCATCGCAGTCGTTGTCGATCAGATCGCAGACCTCAGCCTCGCCGGGGTTGGCGTCAGAGTCGCCGTCATCGCAGTCGCCTGTGCAGGTGCTGTAGCTGTCGCCGTCGCCATCGAGCGGGGTCAGGGCTGTATCGCTGTCGTCGCAGTCGCCGCTGCAGGTGCTGTAGCTGTCGCCATCGGAATCGAGCGGAGTCAGGGCCGGGTTGCTGTCATCACAGTCGCCTGCAGGAACCGAGTAGCCATCGCCGTCAGCATCGACGCCATCGACGCCATCGCAGTTGCTATCAACGCCGTCCCCGTAGCCGTCGGCGGCACCGGGGTAGGTCGTCGAGATGCCATCGTTGCAGTCAGGGAGAGCTGAGCAGGTCGTAGCACCATCACCATCGACATCGAGGGTCTCGACCGTGCCATCTGAGTCATCGCAATCGCTGCAGGCGGGATCGGTGTCGCCGTCGAAGTCTACGCCGTCACCGCTGAGCGTCGTCGATGTGTTGCAGTCGTTGTCCACCATGTCGCAGACCTCTATGAGGGTCGGGCTCACGGCGGGGTTGCTGTCGTCACAGTCGTCATCGGCTGTCCCCACCAGGCCGTCTGGGCCGCAGGTGCTGACCCCATCGCTGTCCAGGTCAAATCCCTCGTCGGTCAGGGTGTCGCAGTCATCATCGGCCAGGTTGCAGGTCTCGGTAGCGCCGGGAAAGGTCGTGGCGACCAGGTCGTCGCAGTCACCCAGGCAGCCCATGACGTTGTCGCCGTCGATGTCCTGCTCGTCGGTCGGCAGCAGCAGGTCACAGTCGTTGTCCTGACCGTCGCAGACCTCAGCGTTGTTAGGAAAGCGCTGGTCGTTGCTGTCATCGCAGTCGCCTGAACAAGAGGAGACCCCATCGGCATCGAGATCGGCTGGAGTGAGCAGTGCGTCGCTATCGTCGCAGTCGCCTGGGCTTGCCGTGTCGCTGCAGTCGAGGCTGCCGTCTGCGTCGAGATCCAGACCCTCGCAGAATCCGTCGCCGTCGTCGTCGGCAAGCTCGGTGCCTTCGTCGACCAGGGTGTCGCAGTCGTTGTCGATACCATCAGCCAGCTCGGGCGCACCCTGGTAGACGCTAGGGTCATTGTCATCGCAGTCACTGATTCCATCAGAGGCACCATCGCCATCAGCATCCACTGCCTGGTCACCGGAGCAGTCATTGTCGATGCCGTCATTCAGCAGCTCCTCTGCTCCTGGATGGACGGCGGCGTTGTTGTCGTTGCAGTCGTAGAAGGGCTCGTCGATTAGCTCCTCGTTGGCGGGGTAGCCGTCGCCATCTGAGTCGATGCCATCGCCGCCATCACAATTCTGGTCGATATCATCGCCGTAGGGATCGTCTGCTCCCGGGTAGACCGTACTGTCTTCGGGTTCGCAGTCGCTCTCATTCGGCACACCATCGTTGTCGAGATCACCTGCATCGCCATCAGCGCCGTCACAGTTCTGATCGATGCCGTCGCCGTAGGGGTCGTCAGCTGTGGGGTTTATCGAGGCATCGGCAGGACCACAATCGTCCGCGTCGAGAGAGCCGTCACCGTCGAAGTCGTACAGCACCTCGCCCACGCTGGCGCAACCAAGGCCCATTAGGGCAATGACTATGCACAACAGACTTCGATTCATGACCACCTCCGAACACGAAGACTAGCTCAACATGGACTAAGTCTGTGGCACGTCTAATGACGGCGACAGCATGGGAGGCTGGAGCGAAGACGATTCATGACAACGCGCTCTCAGGCTTCCTGGATCCTCCGAATCGCATCCAGGAAGCCAAGGCTCTCGAGGTGTTTGCTCAGGGTCATCAACGCCTCGGTCTTCTGCGAGTCGTAGGTGTGCCGATCATAGATGGCGGTCACGGAGTCATCGATTCCCCTGTGGCCCAGCAGCTTGCCGGTGATCAGGCGGTCAACCCCCAGCCTCGTCAGGTGAGTCGTTCCCGTGCGGCGAAGATCGTGCGGCACCCAGTGCTCCAGGCCGAAGAGCGGCTGACCATAGTTGGCAAGCCTCTTGTCTCGTCCTTCAACTCGAGCAACAGCCTGCGGCAGGCTGTCACTGTGAACATGACCGTCTTTCCGACTCGATGCAAACACCCATCGGTCAGACCACCGGCGCTCTCTCGCGGCCGCAAAAACTGCGGAAGCCATCGGGGAAATGGGAACCTTGTGCGCGCGGGACGGCAGGCTCTTCCCCCTCTTCCTCCGTCCAATCTTCCGCTTCTGCGGTGGCATCGTCCACCATCCAGCCGTCTCGTCCAGATCTTTGAACTCCAGGGAGACCACTTCGCCCGGTCGTTGAACAGTTGC
>CAZBDA010000207.1:0-5959 GCA_964490445.1 uncultured Rickettsiales bacterium
ACAGGGATGGCGACGACGACAGCGCAGGCGACGACGACAGCGCAGGCGACGACGACAGCGCAGACAGCACCGGCGAAGCCCTGCAGCTCTGCAACCCCATCCCGCCCAGCGACCCGTTCAACCTCGAACAGGCCAGCATCAACGGCGACTATCTCGAACTACAGCTGAGCTATGGCGGCGGCTGCCAGGTCCACGGCTTCGAGCTGTGCTGGACCGGCATGGTGCTGACCTCTCTGCCGCCCCAGGTGAATCTCACACTGGTCCACGATTCGAACAACGACTCGTGCCTGGCCATGGTGTACGAGTCCCGAAGCTTCGACATCTCGAGCCTCCAGGGCGCCGCCAGTCAAGGCGAGATCGTCATCCACGTTCACGGACAGACCCTGAACTACAGCTTCTGAGCCATGCCTGCGTCCATTGCCATCGCGTTTGTGGTCGGTACCCGTCCCAACTTCCCGAAAGTCGCGCCGATGCTGGCGGCGCTGCAGAGCCGACCTTCGGTCCGCCCCATTCTCGTGCACACCGGCCAGCACTACGACGCTGAGTTGTCGGCGATGTTCTTCGAGGACCTGGGCATCTCCGAGCCGGACTGGATGCTCGGAGTAGGCAGTGGCAGCCATGCCAGCCAGACCGCAAAGGTCATGGTGGAATTCGAGCGGCGTTGCCTGGAGGACCGGCCCGACGCCATCGTCGTGGTCGGAGACGTCAACTCCACGGTCGCCTGCGCGCTGGTCGGCAGCAAGCTGCTCATCCCGGTGGTGCACGTCGAAGCGGGCCTGCGTTCACGAGACCGCAGCATGCCCGAAGAGATCAACCGCCTGGTCACCGATGTGCTGTCCGACCGGCTCTACACGCACTGCAGCGAGGCGGTCGACAACCTCGAGGCCGAAGGCATTCCAGGGGACCGCATCTGCGCGGTAGGAAACGTCATGATCGACAGTCTGCTGCGGGTGAGGAGCAAGGCAACGGCTCCCCCATCGCTGCCATCCGAACTGCTGGCAGCGCGCGGCTTCGGCATGGTGACACTGCATCGGCCCGCCCTGGTGGACCACGCGGAACGTATGCGGCCGATGCTCGATGCCCTCGCTGCAATCTCCATCGACCTGCCGCTGTTCTACCCGGTGCACCCGCGGGCCCTCGCCAGGATGGCCGAGTTCGGACTCATCAGCCCGAGCAGCGCCGGTGACGGGCTGGTGCGCTACGCCGAGTCCCAGCTTCACCTCTGCCGCCCCATCCGCTACCAGGAGTTCCTCTGGCTGCTGGACAACTCACGCCTGGTAATCACCGACTCGGGCGGGATCCAGGAAGAAACCACGGCACTGGGCATTCCCTGCCTCACTGTCCGGGAAAACACGGAACGCGCCGTGACCATCGACCAGGGCACCAATGAGCTCATCGGCCTCGACCCCGATGACCTCAAGGCCGCCGTACGCCGCGTGCTGGGCTCCGCCATGCCGACCCACGAGCGCATTCCGGCGCAGTGGGACGGCCACGCTGGCGAGCGCATCATCGACGACCTGCTGCCGTGGCTGGAGTCGCGAGGGTGACACGGCACCCGGCACTGCTCACTGCACTCTTACTGGCCACCCTACTGGGCGGCTGCAAGGGCGAAATCCCCCCAGAGATCCTGGGCACCTGGCAGGCAGTAGAAGAGCTCCCCGAGGGGGGCACCTGGTCTCTCACCTACATCATCGGCCCCGAGCGCTACTGGGTCAGCGGCGAGCCGCCCACCGCCGAGGCTGGACTGGTGGACGTCGATGGCAAGGACTGCCGCCGCTACCACCTGGTATTCACCGAGCGGGTGGCCAACGGCGAGTTGGCACCCGACATCAACGTCTGGGTCGAACTCAGCCACGACGGCTCGCAGATGCGCTGGCAGGAGCACCTGTACACCCGGCTCTCCAGCCAGCAGGAGCCCGGACCGGACTACAAGCACGAACCCAGCTAAGTGCGGCCGAGCAGTGGGTGAGTCCCGAGCGTCGGCGCAGCCTCTTCGCCCTCACGAATGCGTCGCACCAGGGCAATGGAAGAGCGCGCCTCTTCGATCCCGTAGCCACGACCGGCGAGCACCTCCTCGTAGACGCGGGTATGCAGGTCGGCGAAGCCACGCGAGAATTCGGTCTCCTCGCCGTCGATGCACAGGGAGCGGTGCGCGAAACTACCCTGCTCGCGGCAGTGCGCCGGTAGATCGGCGGCGTCCACCGACAGGAACCAGCGCACGCGGGCCCGCTCCAGTTGCAGCGCGCCCGCCATCTTGTCAGACCGTTTCATGTGCAGCTCACTGTCGACCACGTCACCGAACAGCCACATGAGCAGGTCGAACAGGTGGATGCCGATGTTCATGGCGATGCCACCCGATCGCTCATCGGTGCCCTTCCAGGAGCTGTGATACCAGGGGCCGCGCCGGGTGACATAGGCCAGCTCGACCTCCGCCATTCCCGGATTTGACTGCTCGAGCAAGCGGGCCCGCAAATCGTTCAGCGCAGGCACCTGGCGTAGCTGAAGCACCGTGTAGACCCGACATCCCGTGTCCTCTTCGAGCTCAGCGAGCTGGTCGAGGTTCCACGGGTTGATCACCAGCGGCTTCTCGCAGATAGCGTGTGCGCGCAACCGCAGGGCAAGTCGTACGTGGGCATCATGCAGAAAGTTGGGCGTGCAGATGCTCATGTAGTGAACACGCTCAGCCTCGGATCGCCGCCGCAGCTTCTCGAGATGGCGGTCGAAGCGCTCGATCTCGGGAAAGAAGCGCGCCTCGGGGAAGTAATTGTCGAGGACACCCACCGAGTCGTGCGGGTCCACGGCGGCAAGCAACCGGTTCCCAGTGGCTTGGATCGCCTCCAGGTGACGGGGCGCCACGAAACCCGCCGCGCCAATCAACGCGAAGTTCTTCACCGCTCGCCTCCGTCGGGCTCCGTCAACGCGAGGCCCTCTCCCGCTCGACTGTAGCGATCACCGCAGGCATGACAGGACGCCGAATCGCCAGCCCGTTCGAGCTTCTCGCCGCATCGGCAAACCCAGCCAGCGAGCCGCGCCGGCATACCGACCACCAGGGCGTGGTCCGGCACCGGGCGAGTCACGACAGCCCCCGCGGCCACCATGGAGTAGCGCCCCAGGTCGTTGCCGCAGACGATCGTAGCGTTGGCGCCGACTGTGGCGCCTCGACCGACCCGGGTAGGTCGAAACTCATCCTTGCGCTCGACATGGGCGCGCGGGTTGATGACATTGGTAAACACGCAACTGGGTCCCAGGAAGCAATCGTCCTCGACGGTCACCCCTCGATAGACCGAGACGTTGTTCTGGATCTTCACGCCGTCACCGATGACCACCTCACGATCGATGTTGACGTTCTGACCGAGGATGCAGCGCTCGCCAATGCTCGATCCACTCTGTACGTGACAGAAGAACCAGATCTTGGTGCCGCAACCGATGCTCACGCCATCGTCGACCACCGAGCTTGGATGCACGAAAGCGGACTCTGTCACCTGTGGTTCTCCTGGCGGGGCCACCACGACACCTGGCCCCCGCGCGTCTTGTCCCTAGAGCCTACCGGACCTCGGGGCGGCTCGCAGAAGCAGGCTCCTAACGAGAAAGACATTACGCACTTACGCAGTTCCTTCCGCGCAAGAAGCTACGCACCAAGCACAGCGTCGAGCCTCAAGTGCTCGTAATTACTGGGGACAACTTTCTTCTCGCGGTTGGCCCGACCCTTGCTCCTCTAGGGGGCACATCTCGGGGGACCCAGGGTTCCCTGAGCGCTGGCACGACAATTGCTCAGTGCATAACCCACAGGTCCCGACCCGGCACTGTGCCGAGACCCGATACTGAGGAGAAACTGATGCCCCGTACCCTCCCCGCCCTCTCGCTGCTCGTCATCCTCGTAAGTGGCTGCTCAGAGCAGCTAGACGATTCTCGATTCGCCACCGGCTCGAGCACCATCGTGGCGTCGGCGGACTACTCGGTACTGCACGCCGTGGATACCGATGGAGGGACGATCTCCACCATCAATCCCGAGGACAACTCGATCTCCACGGTGACCGTCGGCCTCGAGCCGACCCGCCTTGCCCGCGCCGGAAATCGAATCTACGCAACCTTGCGCGGTGAGCGTGGTGTCGCGGTCCTCCAGGAGGGCGCCCAGGGCCTGGAGCTGGTCGACCGAATCGCCACCGGCGCCGAGCCCATCGGCATTGTCGCCAGCGAAGACGGCAAGCGAATTTACGTCGCTGCCTCTCTCTCTGGCTTGGTCACCGAGATCGACACCGAGAACCTGCAGACCCTGCGCAGCTGGCAGATCGCGGACGAGCCCCGTTGGCTCGCCCTACACCCGAGCGGTGAGTCCCTGTACGTCGCGTCGGTCCGCGCCGGCACCCTGACCCGCATCGACCTCGACAGCAACGAGTTGATCCCCGTGCCCCTTCCCGAGGTGCTCAGCAACGACTTCAAAACCTTCGACCAGATCGCACTTACCCCGCGCATTACCGGAGACCCGGCGATCTCACCCAACGGCAAGAGCCTGGCCATCCCGGTGCTGTACGTGGACAACATCTCCGAGGTCGAGCCGCCTGACGACGAATCCGACGACGACGACTTCCTCGACGGCGGTGCCGGCTACGGTGGCCCCGGGCAGACGCGCTTCCACTCTGGCGTCGTCAACTTCCCTCTCAATCCCGGCGGCGTCATCGCCCCCGGGGGTGGCAAGGCGATTGAAGTGGTCGGCCTGGGCGCCGATTTCGAGACGCTTCGCTCCTACCCCTCCAGCGTCGCGTTCTCTCCGGACGGCAACACCATGGTGCTGAGCCTCGAGGGCGCCTCTGCGGTGCTGAGCGTGAGCGCCGCGTCGAGTTCGCTCATCGACGGTATGGCCTGCTTCGACTGCGGCGGCGGCTTCGCCGACATGGGTTCTAGCGCGACCAGGACCGTGGTCGCGCCGGCCGGACCGCGCGGCGTTGCCTTCGTCAGCGACGAGCAGGCATTCGTCCACTCCTTCCTGGACCGGACGGTCACCGACATCGAGTTCGAGGGCTTCGAGCCCAACCGGTTCCGGGGTGTCCCGGTACCGTTTTTCGGGGGGCCGGAGCCTGAGCTTGGTGACTTCGACAGCGACGGCGCGAGGGTGCTCGAGGACGCCATCGAGTACGCAGCCGAACACCTGCCCGCCAACATCGCCGAGGGACGGCGACTGTTCTACAGCGCGGACAACCCGAAGATGGCCGCCCATGGCGCCGGCGTTTCCTGCGCCACCTGCCACTTCGATGGCCGCAACGACGGCCTGACCTGGAGCTTCGAAGGCCCCGGCACTATCGAGCGGCAGACCCCCTCGTTGGCAGGTGCGGTATCTCTGACCACGCCCCTGACCTGGACCGACAGCGTCGCCACCGTGGTGGAAGAGGTCATGGTCACCAGCCAGGGCCGGATGGGCGGCAGCGGACTGCGCAACGCCCAAGCCGAAAAGATCGCCCAGTTCATCGACTGGACCCGCGAGGCCGACGTACCCCTGGCCAACTCCGAGAGCGACGCCGTCGTGCGCGGCCGGGAGGTCTTCCACCGTGCCGAAGTGGGCTGCGCCGACTGCCACAACGGCGCGGCCTGGACCGACAACGAGGCCTATGACCTCTACGGCCTGGAGCAGGTGCGCACGCCGTCGTTGGTCGGCATTGCCGCCACTGCACCGTACCTGCACAACGGCACCGCAAGCAGTATTCGCATGGTCCTGGACTGGTCGCGAAACCAGGCCATGGGCGACACCTCGTCACTGAGCGAGAGTGAGATGAACGACCTCGAGCAGTTCGTCCTCTCGCTGTAGCGGACATCTTCGCGGGTCGTTAGTGGGGCCCGCGGAGAACAAGAAAAGGGCCACCCCACATCCGTGAGGTGGCCCTTTGCATTGGTCGGGGCGAGAGGATTTGAACCTCCGGCCCCCTGCTCCCGAAGCAGGTGCGCTACCAAACTGCGCTACGCCCCG
>CAZBDA010000208.1:0-2242 GCA_964490445.1 uncultured Rickettsiales bacterium
TAAGCGAGTGTCGTGTCACAGCGACCGAGGGTTCGAATCCCTCCCTCTCCGCCATCCAGACTGCATGCGGCACCGCGACTCCATGGTTCCTCCCCTCCCTGAGCTCGAGTCCCAATCCGACGTCGGCGGCTACGCCCGAGCCGGCTGGATCGCTGTCGTCGTCGCACTGTTGCTGGCATTCGCGCTGCGTCCAATCCCCTGGGCCGACTCCACCGGCGCCGTCTACGGTCCCATCTCGTTTCTGTGCGAGGGAGACTGGGATTACGACGAGTTCCCCTTCCTCTACGAAAGACAGCCCCTGGGCGAGCACATCCCGTGGTCGGGCTCGGCGGTACGCCCAGATCCGGACGGCGAACGGCTTTTGTCCTTCACTGGGCTCGGGATCAAGCTGCTCGCCACCCCGGCGGCGCTGCTGCTGTGGCCTTGGTCGGGCGAGTCGAGCGAGATCTCGGTACTGAGAGTCAACCAGCTGACCGTGGTGCTGTGTTGTATTGCGGTGCTCTGGCTGATGCTCGCAGCGCTGCGCAGTTGGACGGGAAGTGCCCCCCCGACCTGGCTCCTGCCGGCGCTGTTCTTCGGCACGGTGCTCTGGCCGCAGAGCCGCCAGACCCTTTGGAGCAACCAGGCATCCATGCTGGGAATCGTCACGGTACTGCTGGTTGCGGTAACGATGCGCGACAAACGACGGGCAATTGGGCCTGGAGCCGGCATGTTGCTGGGCCTGGGACTCGGGCAGGCCACACTCTCGCGTCCCTCCGCGCTGCTCTTGCTGCTGCCGATCCTGTTCGCGTTGGCGTGGGAGCGGCGCGAGTCGCTGCGCTCCTGGCTGCCGGCTCTCCTCCTGGTCGCCCTGCCCTTCGCCGCCGCCACACTGCACGACAACCTTGTGCACACCGGCAGCACGTGGACGCCGCCCTTCGCCGTCGTTGCTGCCGACATCGCTCGGGTCCACGGGACCGGCGAAGGGGCTCTGTCGGGGAATCCGGCCATCGGCCTGCTGGGTCTGCTCGTCTCACCGTCGCGTGGCCTGCTGGTGTTCAGCCCCTGGCTGCTTGCCCTCGCACCCGGCATACGACGCTCCGCGTCGAGCCACGACCCCTTCCGGCGAGCCCTGCTGATCGGAGTCGGCTGCACATTGCTGGTCAACGCCAGCTACACCGACTGGTGGGGCGGCGACAGTTGGGGGCCACGACGCCTGCAGGAGTTGCTGCCAGCGCTGTTGTTGCTCGGCTTCCCATCACGCTTTGATCGCGACAAGAGGGACAGATCGACAGCACCCTCCACGCGCGTGCTGATGCCGCTGTTGGCTGTCAGCATCACGGTCCAGGCGCTGGGCTTCTTTGTCTATGACTCGAAGTGGGACATCGAGCACAGCGCCATCGCCACAAGCGAAGCAGGCGCCGCGCACGAAACAATCGTGGTGGGCGACACCGAAGCGAGAATGTGGAGCCTGCGTGATGGCGTGCTGGTGGACTCGCTGGCGCGGCTGCTTCGAGGGGAGTTGGAGTTCGGCTGGGACAACGAGATCAGCCTGGCAACCGGCTGGCGCTACCAGCCGCCCCTACCGAACTGCGCGACACTGCGCGAAGTCGATCGCTTTCCGCGCCGAGAATCGCCCCAGCCACAATAGGCAATCTGCCCGGTCACCTCTCAGCGACTGGGCGGTCGATGACCCCGAGCCAGGGCGGCGCCCTTCGTACCCTGCCGGGAGAGGACATGTGCCGAACTCTTCGGCTCTGCTTCTCCGCCCTGCTCCTGAGTTCAGTGGCAGGCAGACGCAGCGACGCCGAAGGCGTTCTTGTGAACGAATGGACCGAGTACAGCGCACCAATCTAACGGCAAGAATGGTGAACCAGGAACTCCAGGGATTGCAGCGATTGAGGTAAGCTCCGCGAACTATCAACCCGACCTGGAGTTGGCCATGAATCGACGTGACTTCAACAAGATGATGCTTGCCGCCGTGGGCGGTGTGCTGGCCGGCTCACAGGTAGCACGTGCCGACCACCACGAAGGCGGTGGCAAGGGCAAGGGCCATGACTGCAGCGGCAAGAACGAGTGCAAGGGCAAAGGCGGCTGCAGATCTGGTGACAAGGGCTGCATCGGCAAGAACTCCTGCAAGGGCAAGGGTGGCTGCAAGAGCAAGTAGCAGTCCCTCGGGTTGAGTCTCGACCGGCCCGCGCAGCACCCAGCGTAGGCCGCCGGATAGTTTGGGGGCACCAAGAGCAACCCCGGGGACCAGCCG
>CAZBDA010000208.1:2252-5752 GCA_964490445.1 uncultured Rickettsiales bacterium
AAGCCGATGCCTGAGTCGTACCACTCGACGCCGGCGTCGCGACCGGCCGGCGAAGCACCCTGCTTCGCCGGCCGTATCGTTGGAGGACTCCATGAGCAACCGCTGGAACCTGCCTGACCTGGGCCTGGGCGTGGGCCTGCGCACCGCACATTTCGGCTACGTACTCGACAACGAGCCGGCGGTGGATTGGTTCGAGATCGTCTCCGAGAACTTCATGAATACCGAGGGAAGACCGATGTTCGTGCTCGAGCAAGTCGCCGAGCGCTATCCCATCGTCATGCACGGCGTCGGCATGTCCATCGGCTGCACCGACCCCATCGACTTCCAGTACCTCACCCGCCTCAAGCACCTGGCGGATCGCATTGATGTGAAGTGGATGGGTGACCACGTCTGCTGGACGGGAGTCGCCGGGCACAATGGTCACGACCTCTATCCCATGCCCTACAACGAGCAGAGCCTCGCCCACGTGGTCGAGCGCATCCGCATCACGCAGGACTTCCTCGAGCGTCCCCTGGTGCTGGAGAACCCCTCCACCTACCTCACCTTCGCCAGCAGCACGATGGCCGAAGAGGACTTCCTCGCAGAAATGGCCGAGCAATCGGACTGTGCGCTGCTGCTGGACGTGAACAACGTCTATGTGACCTGCCGCAACCACGGCCTCGACCCCCAGCGCTACCTCGAGGCGCTCCCCTATGAGCGGGTCGTGCAGATTCACCTCGCCGGCCACACCGACAATGGCAACCACTGCATCGACACCCACGACGACTACGTCTGCGACGAGGTCTGGGAACTCTACGGCGAGGTCATGAAACGCACCGGTGGGGTCGCCACCCTGCTCGAGTGGGACGACAATCTTCCCGAGTTCGACGTCCTGCTCGCCGAGGTCGGCAAGGCGAAGCGCTACCAACACGAGGTCCAGGGAAGCAGACCGCAACGCAAGCCGTCCCAGCGAGGACCCGGCAAGCATGTCCACTGAAGCACCCGCAGTGCGTGGCCTGCAGCAATGGATGTTGCGGGTCGTCAGCCACCAGGACGGCCTGGAAGCCGGCCTCGGTGCTGCCAAAGCGGACGGCCTGTGGCCCACTGACGGCAGCGAAGTCGAAGACATCGTGCCCCCCAACGATCGGCTGGGCTCCCGCGAGCAACTGCAGATCTATGCCTTCATGTACTTCGCCCGCCTCATCGAGGTCATGGAACGGGAATACCCCACCGTCCTGTTCCTGCTCGGCGCTGACCGCTTTGCTCGGATCGCACGTGCCTACCTCGGTCTGCATCCCCCGCGGCACTACGACCTGGGCCACCTGAGCAGCCAGTTCCCCGACTTCCTTGCCAGCCTCGATGAACCCGCTGCGTACCCGCCTTTCGCTGCTGCCCTGGCCCGGGTCGAGCGAGCCATGGAAGACATCGTCGACGAACCGACCGAGGCAGCCCTGGCCTACGAGACGCTCAGCACGATTCCCATGGAGCGCTGGGCGCTGGCCAGGCTCCGGCCGATTCGAGCCATGCGCCTGCTACAAGTCAGTCACCCGGTGAATCGCTTCATGAACGCACGCCAGGAGGAGCACTTCGCACCCATCCCGGAGCCGCGCGAAGTGGCCATGTGTGTTCACCGCGTCGGCTTCCAGCTCTACCGCCATGAGCTCCAGCCGGAACAGTTCCTACTGCTTAGCGAACTGCGCGCGGGTGCCAGCCTGGGTGAAGCCATCGAGTCGGTGGCACTGAACCCCATCTCGGACCGCGACAAGATGATGACCGAGCTGGCCTCGTGGTTCGAGGCCTGGATGGCGGACGACCTGTTTGCAGCCATCCAGTTCGACTGAACTCTGTTACGAGATCAGCTCGAGTCCACCCATGTAGGGACGCAGCACCTCGGGGATCACCACGGTGCCGTCGGCCTGCTGGAAATTCTCCAGGATCGCGACCAGGGTACGGCCGATGGCCAGGCCCGAGCCGTTGAGCGTGTGCAGGAACCTGGGCTTTGCCTTGGCCTCGGGACGGTAGCGGAGGCTGGCGCGGCGGCTCTGGTAGTCGAGGAAGTTGCTGCACGAGGAGATCTCGCGGTAGGTGTCCTGAGCTGGCAGCCAGACCTCGAGGTCGTAGCACTTCCAGGCACTGAAGCTGATGTCGCCCGAACACAGGGTCACCACCCGGTACGGTAATTCCAGCAACTGGAGCACCTTCTCGGCGTGCGCTGTCAGCGCTTCGTGAGCCGCCTCGCTCTCCTCGGGGGCCACCAGTTGCACCAACTCCACCTTCTCGAACTGGTGCTGGCGGATCAGTCCGCGAGTGTCGCGCCCATACGAGCCCGCCTCAGCTCGGAAGCAGGGCGTGTAGGCGCAGTAACGCAGGGGCAGGTCCGCCCCAGCCAGCAACTCACCAGCGTGCAGGTTGGTCACCGGCACCTCGGCGGTGGGCACGAGGAAGTAATCGTCGGGCTTCTGCAGCCGGAACAGGTCGTCAGCGAACTTTGGCAGTTGCCCGGTACCAGTCAGCGCTCGAGCGTTGACGAGAAACGGTGGCAAGACCTCGGTGTAGCCATGTTCGGCAGTGTGCAGGTCGAGCATGAACTGGGACAGGGCGCGGTTGAGGCGGGCACCAAGACCGAACAGGGCAGTGAACCGCGCGCCGGCAACCCGGGCGCCGCGCTCGAAGTCGAGAATGCCGAGGCTCTCACCGAGTTCGTGGTGGTCCTTGACCTCAAAGTCGAAGCTGCGCGGGCTTCCCCAGCTTCGCAACTCGACGTTGGCTGACTCGTCAGCACCTACGGGGACGTCTTCGGCGAGAAGATTCGGGATCCGCAACAACTGGTCATCGATGGCCGTCTCGAAATCTCGCACCCGTGCCTCGCCCTCGGCAACCTGCTCGCCGAGTTTCGCCAACTCGGCCCGCAGGGCCTGGGCCTCGTCCCCGCGGCCCGCCTTGAACATCTCGCCGACTTCTTTGCTGCCTGCGTTGCGCCGCGACTGCAGCTGCTCGACCTCGGCCAGCAGCACCTTGCGCTCCTTGAACTGGGCCAGAAGATCGTCCAGCCGCAGGTCATGCCCCCGCGCTGCGAGGGCTTCGCGAACCACATCGGGTTGTTCTTCGATCAGACGACGGTCAAGCATGTAGGACTCCTAGGGCCCCTGAAGGCCGACAGGTGCAGGCAGTCCTAGAACCCTGCGCTTGGGCTGTCAAGCCACGCCGACAGCCAGCTTCCCGCGAGTGCTGCCGGACTGGCTGGAGCCCGTCCTCGACGAAGCCGGGGGCATGCAATTCCCTTGACTTTTTCCTGACAGAACGCTTTCTAGGCGGAACGTCGCCGACAGAGGGCTTCGCGCTTGCCATGGCGCGCCTCGCTTCGGAGGCTTCACGGAGGTCCATTCATGCGCTCGTTCTTCACGCTCCTGTGTTCTCTGCTCGCACTGACGCTTCTTCTCGGGCTCGGGGGCTGCAACCGCTTCACTGAAGCTCTGCCCATCCCCGATGATGACGACACCACAGGCGACGACGACGACACC
>CAZBDA010000209.1:0-5752 GCA_964490445.1 uncultured Rickettsiales bacterium
GGCGGGGGGTGGGGGGGGGGGGGGCAGCTGGGGGGCTGGGGGCGACGGGGGGGGGGGGGTGGGCTTGGCGGGGGGAGTGGGCGGTTTGGCTGCAGTCGCTCCGGCCTTCTTGCGCACGCGCCGCTGGGACTTGGCCAGCGTGAGGGTGGGTGCAAAGTCCTTCTTCTTGAGCTTGAGGTGCACGCCGAGCGGCTGGTCTGTGATCTTGTCCTTGGCGGTGATGGTGAGGATTCCTTCGCTGTCGACATTCAGCCAGACCTGGACCTTGAGTTGCCCCTTCGGCAACTCGCGGAGGCCGCTGAACACAAAGGTGCCCAGCGCCTCGTTCTCGACGGCGATGTCGGAGTCCCCCTGGAAGACTTTCAGCATGATGGTCTTCTGGCCGTCCTTGCTGTTGGTCAGCGTGATCTTGCGCACCATGGGGATGGGACAATTGCGCGGAAACAGCGGCAGGAAGGAACCGTCGCCGCGGGCGATTCCCATCGGCATTGGCAGCACGTCCAGCAGAGTTACCTGGTCGGCCATTGCCTGGGTGAGGCTGTGCGCCATGATGGATGCGCCGACGGCTACGGCCTCGTCGGGGTGGACACCCTTGCAGGGGTCACGACCGAAGTAGCTTCGGACGCTCTGTTGGACCAGCGGCATACGGCTCTGCCCGCCGACCAGCAGGACCTCGTCAATGGCCGAGGGCCCCATGTTCGCCTCGCCGAAGATCTGCTCACAGGCCGAGATCGTGCGTGCGACCAGGTCGTGGACCAGTTCCTCTAATTCGAGACGACTCATGGTGTGATTGACGTTCAGGATGCCGCGCTTTCCGCGCGCGATGAAAGGCACCTCGATGCGCGTGTCGGGCGCTGCAGAGAGGGTGATCTTGGCCCGCTCCGAGGCCTCGCGAAGACGCTGAATGGCGACGGGGTCAGAGAATAGGTCGACCCCCTGTTCGCGGCGGAACTCGTCGATCACACGGCCAATGATGCGGTCGTCGAAGTCAATACCGCCCAGGAAGGTGTCGCCGCCAGTCGCCACGACTTCGAACACCTTGTCGCGGATCTCGATGATGGAGATGTCGAAGGTGCCGCCACCGAGGTCGTAGACAGCGAGCCGCTGGCGCAGGTTCTTGCCCAGTCCGTAGGCAAGGGCCGCTGCCGTCGGCTCGTTGAGAATTCGCAGCACGGTCATCCCGGCGAGCTTGCCGGCGCCGCGCACGGCCTGGCGTTGCTTGTCGTTGAAGTAGGCAGGCACGGTGATCACTGCATCGGTGACCTCCTGCTTCAGGTACTCCTCCGCGACCTGTTTGATCTTCTTGAGGATGTGAGCCGAGATCTCGCGAAGGTCGAAGATCTGGTCCTTGACCTTGATCAGGACTTCGCCCTCTTGTCCTTCGACCATGTCGTAGGTGAACAGTTGCCGGATCTTCTCCACCTGCGGGGAGTGGAAATCGCGGCCCACCATCCGCTTGGGTGCGAACACGGTATCTGTCGGGTTCAGGGCGGCCTGCTTCTGGGCATCCTGGCCCACCAGGGTCTTGCCCTCTTTGTCGATAGCGAACAGCGACGGGATCGTGTAGCTGCCGCCGCGATACATGATGATCGTCGGCTGATTGTTCTCGATGACCGCGGCGCACGAGTTGGTCGTGCCGAGGTCGATGCCGATCGCGCGTCCCATGCGTCTCCGTCGTGCCTGCCTGGTGGCTGGTGCGGCTGCAGACGCGCTGCTCTGAAGCCGCCAAAGGGCGAACCGGGAGTATCCGTGGTGGGCCGCTCGGGTGTCAACCGGGCCTACCCCCGCGCGGACATTGGTCAATGCGGCTCAGTTCGCCGAACTGTCGCACCCCCCCCAGACGTGGTGCTCAGTCCTCGTCGGGAGTTTGTCCTTCGGTCTCGCGCAGGATGATCTGCACCTTCTCGACCACCCGCGACGTGGCACTCACCACGGTAAATACGGCCCGGTCGGTGGTGTGTTGGTCACCGTTGCGAGGGATCTGCGCGAATTGCTCGAGCAGGAAGCCTGCCAGGGTCTCGTACGTACCTTCCTCGATGCCGATGCTGAGCTGCTCGTTGAGACGGTCGACCTCTACCCGCGCCGAGACCAGGAACTCGTGGGGGCCTACCTGGTGGATGTCCGGGGCGGGCTCGTCATGCTCATCCTCGATCTCGCCAACGATCTCCTCGAGGATGTCCTCGATCGTGACCAAGCCCTGGGCACCTCCGTACTCGTCGACCACCACGGCCATGCCCTGGCGTCTGTGCTGCAAGCTCGTGAGCAACTGGTCGACCTTCTGAGTTTCCGGCACATACGGGACCGGACGTAGCCACGGGCCGATGCTCCGGGCGTCGTTTTCCCGGGCGAGCAGATCGCGGGCGCGCAGCAAGCCGACAATGTCGTCGACGCGCCCGCGGTACACCGGCAGTCGCGAGTAGCCACTCTCCAGGAACAGCTCTGCGGCCTCCTGCAAAGTGGCCTCCTCGCTAACGGCGACCACGTCGATGAGCGGGCGCATTACCTCGCGGACAACGACCTCCGGGAAGTCGAAGATGCGGTGAATCATCTCCCGTTCGGCCTCCTCGATGGCCTCCTCGTCGTCGGCCTGTTGCGTCTGGCTGTCAGAGTTGAACTCCAGCAGCAGACGCAACTCGTCGCGGGACACCGCCATGCGCGAGTCCTGGGTGCCACCGAGCGCCCTGATCAGCAAGCTGGTCAGCGAGCGGACGATACCGACCAGTGGCAACAGGCCGACTGACAGCCAGGTAAGCGGGTGGATCACGATCGGTGCGATGCGGCTCGAGTAGTGGCGGTACACGGACTTGGGCATCAACTCGCCGAACAGCAGCAGCAGCGGACCGAAGATGAGTATCGTATACAGTTGTTCCGGGTGGCTGGCACCGCTTGCCGCTTCAGCGGGCTCCAGCCCCACGGCCTCGTGGATTAGTGCTGCGAACAGCGTCGTCGCGGACACGACACACAGGTTGGTACCGATCAGGGTCGTGGTGAGGATGCGCTCGGGGTCCTCGAGGAAGCGGCCAAGCAGCCTTGCGGAACGCGAGCCCGAGTCCTGTTCGGCCCGGATCCGCATCTTGTCTGCCGACACCAGTGCCAGTTCCGAGCCGGAGAAGAAGCCCTGCAGGACCACGCACAGCAGAATCAGCAGGATAAGTACAAGCGGGCTCACGCGTCGCCCTCCTGCTGGGAAGTGCTGCTTGTGTCTACCTGGCTGTGGCGCGTTGCGGTGAACTGGAGGAGGCGGGTGCCTTCGATGCCGGTGACCTGGAAGACCCAGTGCTCGTCCTGGGTGCGTTCGCCCTTCTTGGGTAGCTGCCCGAACAGTTGGAAAATGTAGCCCGCCATGGTCGTGTAACGCGTTCCTTCGGGCAGGGGCGGCTTCATGCGCCGGTTCCAGTCGGCGACCTCCAGGCGGGCATCTACGCGGAAACTCCCGCCACCGATGTGCTTGATCCTCGGCCGGCCGTCGAGGGTGTCGACATCGGGGCTCTCGCTCTGGAAGGGTTCGAACAACTCATCCAGCACGTCCTGCATGGTGATCACGCCCTGCACCGCGCCGGACTCGTCGTGCACGACGGCCATGTGCCCCCTGGTTTTCTGGAACCTGCTGAGAAGTTCGTCGGCGGGGGAGCCGTTCCATACGTATTCGGTCGGCTTGAGCACCCTGCGCAGCGTGCGCGGATTAAAGTCCTCGCGCCCCCAGCGGAACCGAAGCAGGTCTTTGGTCAGCAGGATGCCGACGATCTGATCGGGATTGCCTGAGTGCACGGGAATGCGCGAGTGCGGGGGGTCCTGGGCCTGCTTCAGGAAATGCTCCAGGGGTTCGTTGATCGCCAGGGAGACCAGGTCGGCGCGAGATGTCATCAGGCGTGAGACGGGAGTATCGGCGAGATCGAAGACCCTGCGGATCATCTCGGCCTCGCTGGCGCCCAGGACACCCTGCTTCTTGCCCTGCTCTACCAGTGCCTTGAACTGGCCCTCCTTGACGGCGTCTGGAAGTGGGTCTTCCCGGGCGCCGATGCCGCTGAGCAACAGGTTCACGACGCCCTGTAAGAGGGCTCGGATGGGCGTAACGAGGACACCGAAGGTGGCCAGGGGGAATGCCACCTGGCGCGACCAGGCCGGGGCGTTGCGTACGGCGATGACTTTCGGAAGGATCTCGCCGCACAGCAGCAGAAGAGGGGTGACAACAGCAATATTGACCCATACCGGCGCGCCCTCGGGGCTGTCCCAGATGGTGAACAGCAGGTGGGCACCCACCGCCGAGATACACACGTTAATCAGCTCGTTGCCAACCAGCAGGGTTGCCAGGAGCCGGCGTGGTTTGTCGAGCAGGCGCTGCACGGTGCGGCCCCGTGCTCCCCAGGTCTCGGCGAACTTGTCGAGGGTGTACTTGTCGAGCGAGAACAGTGCACTCTCCGAACCCGAGAAGAACGCCGAGCCCACCAGCAGGGTGGCGATCACCGCCATGTGGCTCCAGATGTCGCCCGAGTGGTCGGCCCATAGTTGAGGCAGGCTCTCTGCAAGTCTCATTGCAGCCTCCCGTGGTCCCAGCCGGGGGCACCTGCAACAAGGACTTCCCCACCGTCGCGCCAGTGGATGCCCTGTCCCGTGCTGACCTCGCCGATGCAGCGAAAGCCGGGTAGCGAGTGAGGCGCAGTCGCCAGGATCTCGTAGTCCTCGCCACCGCTCAGGGCCAGCCGCAGAGCATCCTCTTCGCCGATCGCCTCGAGCAGCTCGGGTGTCGGGATTGCCTCGCGCGAAAGCACGAGCGAGCAACCCGAGGCAGTGCACAGGTGTCCCGCGTCGGCCAGCAGGCCGTCCGAGACATCAATGGCAGCGCTTGCGCCGAGCAGCGCATCGACCAGGTCCAGGCGAGCTCGCGGCCGCCGCCAGGCACTCAGGGCTCGCTCTGGGATGCAGTCGTCGGGGAGTTCTTCGGCGAGCCAGTGTTCGACTGCCAGCCCAGCCCAGCCAGTCGGGCCGCTCAGCTGCACCAGGTCGCCGGGTTGCGCTCCTCGCCGATGCAGGGGTGCGCGCTCGCCGGAGCCGGTGCCCAGTACCGTCAGTGACAGCACAAAACCGGACTGGCTGCCTGTCGTATCGCCTCCGAGCACCGGACAGCCTGCCATCTCGGCGGCCTCGCCTAGGCCTGCGACCACATCATCCAGCCAGCCCGGGTCTGCGAAGTCCGCAGGGGGAGCGGAGAGCGATACGAGAAAGCCCACCGGGCGAGCGCCGCTGGCGGCGAGATCGCTCAGGGCTGCCTGCAGACTTCGCCAGCCGAGGTCTCGACCGGAACACCAATGGCGTCGGAAGTGAACGCCCTCGGCCACGGTGTCGACGGACAGCGCGATGGGCCGAGTGAAGTTCAGCCAGGCGGCGTCGTCCCCGGGTCGATAGGGTCGCACCCCCTCGGGAGTAGGGAGCACACTGAGCCACCTCGCGATGGCCGCAAACTCCCCCCCGGAGTGCTTGGATTCAGCTGCCTGGGCAGAGGTGGTCAAGGGCTGCTCTTGTCCTCTTTCGCGGGCTTGGAGCCGCCCCCGCCAGGCACGGCGTGAGTTTCGCCTTCGGCCTTCTTGTCTGCGCCTTCGGCCTTCTTGTCTGCGCCTTCGGCCTTCTTGTCTGTGGCTTCGGCCTTCTTGTCTGTGGCTTCGGCCTTCTTGTCTGTGGCTTCGGCCTTCTTGTCTGTGGCTTCGGCCTTCTTGTCTGTGGCTTCGGCCTTCTTGTCTGTGGCTTCGGCCTTCTT
>CAZBDA010000210.1:0-5705 GCA_964490445.1 uncultured Rickettsiales bacterium
CGATTCCTGTCTCATCACGATGAGCAGCCTGAAGGCGGCGGCGAACAGCTACGGCGTGCGGGCCTCCAAAGGCTACCTCCCACACGCCTACCTTCAGAATTGTAGCAGCACCGCGGAGATCCTAGCACGCATCAACCGCTCAATGCCCTGGAAAGACCTCGAGCCGTATATTGATTGGTTCACTGATGCTAAGGACGACGAACTCCACAGCCGCAAAGCAGGCAGGACCTTCGAGCAGTGGCGTCAAGAACAGCCCCTCCACAAGGACTTCGAGCCTGAGAGGATCTGCAACTTCCGCCAGGAGATGGAGGAATATCTGGAACAGGACGTGGCCTGCCTTCACGAGATCGTGGAAGCCGTCGGCACAGGAATGGCGGACATGTACGGCGCGGACATCCGCACAAAGTGCACGCTCGGCTCACTTGCGGAGCACGTCTGGCAGCACACTCTCCTAAAGCCATTGCCGAAGCTTCGGACGGAAGAGCAGCACAGGCGATGGCAGTCCTGCAACCGCGGCGGCTTCTGCGGCCCACTTAGCAAGTTCGACACCGCCGCTCCGGAGGGCAAGCAGATCTACAAGGTGGACGTCACGAGTCTCTACCCTTCCAGCGCCTACTACACGGGCTTTCCCGACCCGACCAACGGCTGGCTTCAGCACGACTTCGGCGGCGCGGAGATGGCCAAAGAGCACTACGACCAGCTCAAGGACATGCATGGGATGGTCAGGATCCGCTTCGACCAGCGCGCCCTCCAGTTCCCTTTCTTCCTGAAGAAGATGCGGCAGGGGTCGTGGAGCACACTGGCCCCAGTCCTGCAGGGATGCGAGTACTACACGACCCCACATGTGCGCATGGCCTGGGACCACGGCGTGAAGATCCAGCTGATGGAGTGCGAGTACACCGAGGAGACCACAGAGCCGTATGGCGAGTACATGGCCCACTTCGCTGAGATGAAGAACGGCGCGGACGCGGCAAAGAAAGCGGCGCAGAAGGAGCTGAAGGAGAATCCCGAGCGCAAGGTGGAGCTGGACAAAGTTATCCAGAAGGCGGAGTTCGACCGCACACTCGCCAAGCTCTTCCTGAACGGCCTGCTCGGGCGCAACAATATGCGTATCGCGCGCTCCCAGACTCTCATCACGAAGAGCGCCAACGACGTCATCCACTGCCTTGGCGACGGTCTCGCCTATCAGAAGGCGGAGGTCGTTCCCTTCCAGGCAGGCGTGGAAGACGTCCTGCGCGTGAAATTCCAAGAGGGCGGCTATGAAGACCACATCCAGCAGTTCAACGTGGTGCCGTACCTCTCGGGCTACATGCTGGGCTACTCGAAGATGCTCATGCAGGCCTCCTTCCAACACATCGCAGCGATCGGCGCGGAGGCCTTGTACACAGACACGGACAGCATTGCCTTCTTGGCCACGCCCGAGCAGTGGAAGCAGTACGCCGACCGCTTCGTCCCCGCACAGAAGACCTTCGGCGGGATGGAGCTGGAGAAGGTGTGTGGGCAGCGGACCTTCGACCGCCTGATCACCATCGGCCCTAAAAAGTACGCCTGCGTGCTCAAGGACGGCAGCTACCACTGGAATGCGAATGGAATGCCCGCGCGGGTGAACGCCCACGTGGACGTCCTCCAGCGCTTCGAGCGCGTGCTGCAGGGCAACGTCGAGAGCGTGGACTACTTCAGTATCACGGCGGGCAGCGACTTCCACCTGAAGCACACCACCGGAGCCTCGAAGAAACTCCGCTTCATCTGCCTGAAAGGTAAGGTGGAGGGAGAAGGGAAGGACACTCGCATCCGGTGGTGGGATTCCGAGGAAGAGTTCGCTGCGCACGCCGCCAGCCTCCGCCCAATCGGCTGGGACGTGCAGAATCGGTCATAGCTGCAAAGCCTGTGCGCAGTTCGTAAGCCGCACACCCCTCCTGTACATAAATTTGAATTCGCTCCCAAGTGGCCATAGGGAGCTGCATGACACGCCTGCGAGGCATAAACATCCCAGCCTCGCAGTCCGCCGCGGAAGCGCTGCCACTCGCGAGCCCTGCTTCCATCCTCGCGGACCGCGCCCCAACGTACGAGAGGTGTAGAGAGCAATTCATGCGCCGGGAGCTGCGCGCATCCGCCCCAACCCAGGGCGCTTGTATAAAATGCAGCGGAGCGCTGCCGTCCCGCGGGAACTCGACCGTCGAGCGAGTCTAGTCGACACGCGAAGAAAAAAATGGTCGCATGAGTCAAAGAGATGTCGGTCGAGATTTTTCGCGACTTTGCCTTGAACGTTAGCGTGCGCACAGTGCTCAGCAACAGCACGCCATACTTTAACGCGAAGGACGTTGCGGGGGCTTTGGAATACACTAATCCGCAGAAAGCGATCCGCGACCACGTGTTCGAAGAAGACCGCTCCAAACTCAAAGATATAAGGGGTGAACGTGGCAGGTCGGATGCCATAAAGAACGAGCAGGGCCACTCTGTGTACATTACAGAAGCGGGGGTTTATGCGCTCATATTTGGCTCAAAGCTGGAGTCCGCGCGGACCTTTAAACGATGGGTCTGCCAAGAGGTGCTTCCCAAGCTGCGCAAGAACCTGCTGGTACAGCGGTGCGCGCCGCTCTGTCTCCGGAACGAGACCGAGCTTCATCACAAGACCGTCGGCTTTATTCGCCGCTTCTTCCCGCATGCCCTCTTGTCCGTGGGAATGGGCGAGCTGCAAGACTCGAGTGCCAAGCGCATTGACGCATACCGCAAGGGCTACCAGAGTGGAACTCCCGACCTTCTGATCCTAAACCTCCACGCGCAGTGGAATGGCTTCGCGATCGAGCTGAAGCATCCACAGGGCACAGGACGCCTCTCAGAGAAGCAATCCGACTGCCTGGCCCAGTACCGGGCGGCGGGATTCCACACGCTGGTCTGCGAGGAGTACGACCGCCTGGTGCTGGAGATCGTGCAGTACTTCTCGCTGGTCCGTCTGTGCTGCCCGCACTGTCGCAGGAGGTTCAAGACGCGGGAGACTCTCCATGCCCACCTTCGGCACTTCCATCGTAGTATTTGCTACTAACCACGAGGCGCGCAGCGAAACCGCGATAGAACATCTTGTCGGCGTCCCGTTCCATGAGGTTCAGGTAAAGGAAGCCGTGATCCTGGCCGGTCGCCTTCCGGTACATGGCTTCCAGCGACTTGCGGTCCACGATTGCGCTGTTCTCTTCCAGGAACGCGTCGAGGTCGAACTTGCTCCGCTGGCGGAAGAAGCAGAGCGCATTCATGTTCAAACGGATTTCCGGGCTAATAGCTCGGTATTTTTGCGTTAAGACGAACACTGAGACGTTCGCGTGTCTGCCGCGGATGAAGAGGGACGCGAGAATTCCGCCCGCCTTCCTCATGACTCCAGGCATGTCCGCAAAATCGTCTACAACGATACATGTCTGGAAACCTTGCGCCGTCCTCTTCCCATGTCTCTCTGCCTGTTTCTTGACGTACTGAGCTACCGCCAACTGCTCCTCCAGATGCTCGCGAAGGAATTCCTCATCGAACGTTCCGTACAGACAGGGCTCCTTCTGCCCCAGTTCGTCCTTGCAGTAGGCCTCGATAGGCTTCAGATTGCTGTCGACCTTGGCCGATTGGCTGAAGTAAAATATGCGATCGAAACAGCCCCTAAAGAACTTGGGATTCAATAGCAACTGGGCCGTCAGGACGCCCTTTCCGACGCCACTAGGACCACATATGATCATGCGCGTGCTGAGGCGGGGCAGCACGTCGGTGGGCGATTGCTTCAGCTTCAGTGTGACACCCGTATGCTTGAGGGGCTCTATCATTTGTTTTTAACGCGCATTATGCGCCGGCACCCTTCACGTCTTGAGCACGATACCTCCTGCCATGATGTCCATAATCACTTCGTGGTGAAGGATAATGAAGGCCCTGCGCACGACGTTGGCGCCATTCGCGAAGCCCCTCACGTGCACGGCGATCTCCTGACCTCCCGTAGTGTTCTCCCCACTCGCGGCGACCATAGGCGCTTTTTCAAGCTCCACGCCCATCAAGAAGGTGTTGTTGGCGTATGATTCGCTGTCGATGTTGATGCTATGGGGAAGGGACAGCGCCACACCAAGTGAGGTCATCAGACGCCAATAGTGCTCCGCGAGACCCCTGTTGGGAAAGTCAGGGAACTTACGGCTCCCAACGGTCAGATACGATTCCAAGGTCTCAGAGGCCTCTGGGTACATTTTGAAGCTGTTGGTGTACATCTCGCCTCCTTGAGTTTCTGCGGGCGTGAGTTCCGCCGCGAAATTACAGAACACGTTCGCGAGGCGGCTGTAGGCCTTCGAGAGTGTAAGTGTCATGTTTCCCCCATTTCCCGCCGGCAGGTACTGCTGTGTCACGTTCCATGTCTTGAAGTGAAGCTTTAGTCCGCCTCCCTCGAGAAGACTGGTCTTGTATTGCTCATCGAGTGTGGGGTCGAGAGAAACCATGTCCGCCGCCATGCGAAGGTCGCCAAGAGAGTACTGCACGGAATTTGGATAAACGCCGCCAACGGGCACTCCTGGAACTATTGCATCCAGCGCCGGAGCGAGGGTCAGGAGGATCTCAATGCCCCCTGCGATCGCCCAGAGCGGGATCCATTTCTTCGAATGGAGAAGTCCGGACAGGCCCAAGCGCATGAACACTCGCTTGCTGAGGTTATTGCCGATTGGGGTAGACGTGTGGACACCGCCCACGAAGAGCTGCGGCGTCGCGATGTTATTTGCCACAGTCAGCACCTTGCTCTGGCCGAACCCCAGTCCCCCGTAGTTAATCCTCTTCTCCACGGGGACGCAGCGCTCAAAGATTTCAGTAGTCCGGGCGAAGTGGTCGAGGTCCTCAATGAGCTGACCTCCTGCCCTGATCTGCAACCTTTCGAACAGGCAGTGAGCGCCCACGGTGGAGGGCTGGAGAGCCTTCGCCTCCCCATTCTGGACCGTAAAGCTCACAATAACACTCTCGGGGTCGAGCCATTCCGTGGAACTTGAGAGGGTCCACTTGATCGTCGAGACACCGCCTGGAGAGGCAGTGGCGATGCTGGAGTGGATCGTGGCGTTCCTACGCGACTTCACATACGACGCCTGAGGCTGCAATCCGAGGCGGATGTTGGGGAGCAGGAAATCTTCATTCACACTCAGGTCGGTCTCCATCTCTTTACCATGGCCTAGAAAGTTCGTATCATCACCGGTCGTCGCGCCGGCGCTTCATAAGGTCCGACCCTTGCGGTAGTTCTGCGCAGGTCCTCCATGATGTCGGCCGCGAGACGGCTGCGCTTGTTGTCGAATTGGTCCATCCGGATCTCTGGATGGCGTCGCTTGCTGTCGAGGATCACCTGCTCCGCTTCCGCTACACTCTCCCGAATTCGCTGCCGCGTAACTCTCCGCTGTATCTCCTTGAGCAGCTTGTCGCCGAGTCGCTCGGCCTCGAGCCTAGGCGCCGGGTTTTTGGGCATACGCTGGGCCAGCTCAGCGTCTATAGCGCCCGCGGGACGTTTTCGGGCCAGCTGCTGCGCCGCACGTTCGCTGTCGTAGTGCAGCGCGGGGTTGGGTGGGACACGAGGGGCTAACTCGGGGTCAATGGGCTCGTCTCCACGTTTCCTCTTCTGACTACCGATCGTGGTGGGATAGCCGGGAATCAAGGGCCGAGTCTTCAGCGCCTCACGCGCCTTGGTCCGCGGCTGCGGTCGTGGCTGCGGCTGCGGCGGG
>CAZBDA010000211.1:0-4100 GCA_964490445.1 uncultured Rickettsiales bacterium
TCAATGTGGAGTTCATTCCAGCAGGGAGCGAAAGAGGACCCGTCAAACCCATCTACTTCAAGATTCTTAAAGCAGGGACTTGCGGAGTAGTGGGAGGAGTCTTTGGATGGCCCAATTTGGACAAACCAGTCATACCTGGCGGAGAAGGGCTGGATTGGCGCAACCATGACGATGGCGCAGAGTTCGCAGCCCTGAACGTCACGATCCCGCGTTTGGATGATCACCGGAAGACCAACTACAATACGTCGGTGAACCGATATGTAGCTTCTGGAGGAGAGTTCTTTGCTCTCGATGATGTGACGGGGGAGCGAATTAACTTAATCGACTGCGCAGGGGCACAACGTTTAAGGATGGCGTCCATGATGGCCGATCAGATCCCGTACGCGGAGATGCGGATGGCTTCTACGAACGACTTCTTGGAGAGTGTCGTCTTGCAGCCGGGAGAGAGAGCAGTCATGCCGGTGGAGTGGAGTGCGATGCCGAAATCCGAGGATTTCCATTGCACGACCCATCCAGACGCACCGACAGGGTTGACCGTTCTTCCCGGAGAATGCCCTAAGAGAAAGAGGATGAGCATATGTGTTGAGAACGATTCCCCTCTGCCCATCACCATCACGGAAAGGGACCGTATAGCGATTGGAGCTCAGGAGGGAGAAGTACCGACTATTGAGTCATGTGCTGCCGTGGCGGAACAGAGGGAGAAGTTCTATAACTTGATCGACTGGAAGGCAGGTGTCGAGGATCGAGTTCGAGTTGTCCCGAACCCACGGAAGGATAGCATCATCTTAGTAGTCATTCATACTACGCCAAGATTCACAAGCTACGCAGTTTCAGAACTACCGGAAAAGTGGAAGGACTACAAGTCACTCGAAGTGTGGGCGAGGACCACTACCCTCACTTACGAGAACGGAGAAGTCGATTATATCACGGAAGGGTTCGAAGAGATGCCTACATGGTCGAAGCAGAGACCGTGGTGTGGGCAGACAGTGCTTGTCTTTAAGTCGGACTCTGAAGACGTCGTTGCAGGAAAGGAGCCTGAGCCTCGAGTGGAGGACGACGGCGTTAGCAGTAAGGCGATGCCTAGTTCCACGTTTGGAGGAGTATTGGCGAAGGAGTGCGGAGTTCCTTGCCCAGAATGTACGGGTAGGTGTAACAGGCCTTCGAACCACCCTCAGGGTAGGCATCAATGCGGTTCTTGCGGGTACAGCGAGGACGCAGCAGCATGGTCTCGCAAGATGGAGAAATGCGAAGTGTGCGAAGTCAGAGATTGTGTTGTCGAAGGGACGTGTGGAGCGACCTGTTTGTTGAGGCGAGCGGAAGGCAGATACCAACTTCAGCAGCCAGACGAGGAGTCTGAGCGCTTCCAATATTTGAGTCAGTTAGGATCAGAGGACGAACCGCACGAGAGCGTCAAGATCCTGACGATTGGTCCCAGAAAGGAGAAGGTTCTTAAAGAACTTGTCCTAGTTGGAGTTTTCGATGGAATAGGAGGAGCTCGTCGAGCGATTGAACTCCTTGATATCGGGTCCCCAGGACTGTACATCAGCATCGAAACCAACGGGAACTGCATTCAGGTGGTTTCACGTGCATGGCCAGAAGCCAGGCATATGGGGGAACTATCGAAGATCACGGATCAGCAGCTAGTGGACATTCTAGCTGAACACGAGGAGTTACGAAAGGGCCTCGTCGTAGGAGGATTCCCTTGCCAGCCTTTTTCGGGACTCTCCGCCGAGCGCGCGGGGTTCGACGATCCGAGAGCAGCAGTTTTCCCAATGATGATAGAGCTCATTGAGAGGCTTCGGGTGATCGCACCTCAGATAATCTGGGACGACATGTTTGAGAATGTGGCGTCGATGTCGGGGTCGGATCGAGAGGCTATTACGCGAGAGCTGAAGAAGTTGCATACGCAACCTCAGTATCGGCTGCCATATCGAGTTGAGGCAGCGGATTTCGGACATATCCACAGGCCGCGGTTGTATTGGCTCAGTTGGGACATGGATGAACGAGTCACCAACGCGGACTGTCAGAACGGTTACATTCGAGTGCTCCCTCCTCATTGCCTCAAAGACAAATGGAATCTTAATGATGAACTACCGCCTATGGGGTTGTTCCTGGAACCAAGGGCAACTAAATTGTGCGACCCGGAGGCCCCTTTCTTCACCGCAGTGTGTTGGAAGGAGCGGCCGCGGGCGCCCATGCAACCTAAGGGCATAGAGGGATGTGATGAGGAAGTGCTCAGAGAATGGGAGGCCAGCAGCTACGCTATGGCGCCTTACCAGTTCAAGAAGGAGAATCGAGTCCAGCCTTTGGGCTCAGCAGATCGAATCCTGACAGCGGAAGAGAGGGAGAAGCTTCATGGATTCCCAGTTGGCCACACGGAAGGAAGTCCTATGATTGCGGAGAATGAGAGGATCAACCTCATCGGTAACACCTTCCAGTGTGTGGTTGTCGCTTATTTGTTAGCTCCGTGGGCAGAGGGAGCTGGCTACCTCAGCAGCAAACCGAGAGTTGCGGTGCTGTGGGAAAGAGCGTTGAGAGACAGTTATCGGGGCCGACCAGGAACAGTTACGACAATAGATCGCGACCAGAGGGACGAGTTCGAGCAGTGGAGAGGCGAGTTGGTGGACGGTTGTCGAGCGACAGTCGATTCCTATCGCGATCCAGGTAGCCACGAACTAAGTCCGGGGGATCCCGATTATTTGGATTGGCGCGCCGAAACACTCAATGCGATCGGAGCAGAAGGCGAAGACGCTTCGGATCCAAAGGAAGAGGAGGTCGACGCTTTGGAAGTTTCAATTCGGAAGTATAAAGCCCGTCAGGGAACGCCGGACGTTACTGCCCTTGAGGAGTTTGGAGACCAGATTCTCCACTTGGTGCAGGACGAGGATGTCATCGAGGAGATCCAGACGCAGGTGTTGCCCCCGGACGAGTACTACGAAGCTTTGGCAGTGATTTGGGAAGAATGGTGGCCGGAAGCTAACAAGGACCTCTTGATACACATGATGTCGGTCCTTATAGCGTTTGATACCGCCACAGCCTTTGCCATGAGCTTCGGGATTGCGAAGTTCGGTTTGGCCCAAGTGGAAGCCAAACTTGTGGGGGAGATCGTCGGGAGACATGGCCGGTCGCCGAATCCCGAGATCGTGAGAGCCATAAAGAAATGGCCGCCTATTTACACATTGAAGCAGTTGCAAGAGTTCTTGGGAACTCTGAACTATGTGCGGCCGCATTGCGGACCTGAATATTGCCGCATTGCTGCACCGCTTCGAGCGTTGCTCAAACCAGGAGCGGTGTACCCCCCGAACGAGGAGCAGTTGAAAGCTATCGAGAATCTCAAAGATCTGTTGTTGGAATTACACCGATTGGCAGTGCCGGATGAAGCTGCAGCCATCGAAGCAGCTTCTGCGTGGCTTGCCGGTGACCCACCAGCTGGTAGACCCTACGAAGTTGGAGCAGATACGTCGGGCTACGCAATTGGAGGTGTTGTCGGCCAATGTTCGGAGAAAAACGGTCACCTTCTTGTTCTTTTGTATGTTACTGCTCATTTGGCCGATCATCAGCAGCATTGGCACTCATTTGAGCAGGAACTATGGGGGCTGCTACATGTCAAAAGAGAGAAGAACAAGCAACTTGGCCGCATACCGGACGTCACGCATACGGACCATGCCAACTTGGCGAGATTGGACGCGTTACCGTTGGTTCGCATAGAACCGAAACACTACAGATGGTATCAGGAGATTGTGGACGGTGGGAGTTTGTTGTTACACCGCCCAGGAGCAAGTGCTCTGCACAAGTGCCCGGATGGCCTCAGCCGTAACGTGGAAGGGCGAGACCAACTCATTCTAGCTAAGAGCTCAGAGTGGAAGGATTTCCGGAACAGGATCCGTGGCATACAGCAGGCCATCATGCAGGGTATAGCAGATGATGAAGACCAGGAGGCGTTGACTGTTGATAAAGTACCGGAAGAGAGGTTGCGACCTCTTCCACACGACCAAGGACTCGCAGTGTCCGTAAACTACGAGAACCGCCAAAAGGAGCACCAGTATGGTGGTGCAAAGAAGGCGGTATCCTCCCAGTCACAGTTTACTGCTCGGGGGGAG
>CAZBDA010000211.1:4200-5636 GCA_964490445.1 uncultured Rickettsiales bacterium
TTCCTTGACCAAGAAGTGGAGGTGACAGCGCTTTTTATGGGACCCTTCGCCTTGGACCATCTTGTCCAAGAAAAAGCTGATTATTGGAGGGCCAGGCTCGAGGAAGAGTACCCGTTGCGATTGAACCTCAAGGTTGCCCTTCCTCCTTTCCAGACGGAAGACTTGGATTGTAAGGGGTTTTGGTTGAACCCCCAGGGAAAGACTTATGAAAAGCGGGTGAAGAACTTACGGTCGCAAGTGAATGCCGGTCTTGTGGAGTTCTTGTCGCAAGTCGAACGACTTCGTCCCCGCATAATTATCGGCTTGGGGCAAGGAGCGGTCGTGGTGGCCATGTCTTCCTTTCCCCAAATCATGGAGCGAGCTTGCCGAGATCGAGCAGCTACGCAGCAGCAGATGAGTACGTTCCGACAGGCTTGGTCCGGAGTGACGAGCTTGCTCATTGTGGATCCAGCGATTATGCCTGCCAGTAACAACCAAAAATCGTTGCCATACCAGATGCTGGAGGATGCTTTTCCAGAGATCAAATGGGCTCAGCCTAGGAACAATCGCAGAGGAATGCTCATCACCAGGAAGTATATGACGCCTCCCTTTGCCGAGGAGTTGAGTGCATGGGTGGGGTGCCCAGCCGAAATAGATCGACTACCGCCGCAAGAGTTTATCAAGGACGCCCTACGACCTCCTCCAGTCTACTTTGAGACGGAAGAGCGAGCGTTGCAGGGAGTCTGTTGCGTGTGCTACAAGAAAGGGGTGTTGGGCAGATGCCCGAATCCACGTTGTGGCTTGCTAATGCATTACTCTTGCGTGCCGTCTACCCGACCGGGAGAAGATCAACAGTGCCCGATCTGCCGTGACGAGCACGTGATTGAGAGTCATACGGAGTTGCCCTACTGGCATGAAGCGGAAGTCGGAGCAAAATGGAGTAAGTCGCAACTTCGACCTCAGACCCAGTCAGGAAAGAAGACCCATGGAGACGAACAGTGTGCGCTTTGCAGTCGCAGGTTTGACCACATGATGATTCGAGTAGTCTGTGAGACGTGTTTGGAACCTTTCCATCTCGTCTGTGTGCGTCGGCACCGAGAACAAGGCTGCAGAGGGATGGCTAAGTTACCAATGCCAAAGTCACCGGAAATGGGCAAGATGCCTTTCCCAGCGACGAGGTGGCCGAGTTTAGAAGAAGCACAGTTGTATGGCTATCAGTCGCTTGAGGAATGGTATGTGGGATCTAGAGCTGGGGGATCAGCGGATCCGAAACTGAGGCCCGCGCTTCGAGTAGAATTTAAGGAAGCGGAGTCTCAAAGGAAAGAACCACAGGAAGACGAGGATTCTCCAGGAGAGGAGGTCGAAACTGCGCGGAAACGCGCTATCCCAGCGCCACTGGTCATGGGCCAGGGATGGAGCAACTTGGGGACGGCCGAAACCGGGAGGACGCTCGTTGA
>CAZBDA010000212.1:0-2207 GCA_964490445.1 uncultured Rickettsiales bacterium
CCCCCCCCCCCCCCCCCCCCCCCCCCCCCCCCCCCCCCCCCCCCCCCCCACTTCTCGGTTCTGGCCCCAGCCACAAGCCATGCGCTTGTGCTCTATTGGTGTGGTGGTCGGCACTCAGCCCACACACCGGCCAGGACACGGTAACAAGCGACAAGTTTGTCATCCTTCTTGACCGGCCTTTGCAGACCCAGCTAGCGTTTGCGCGTGGTGCCCTGCACACAGCCCTCAGGGTAGCGGGAGTTGATGTTGCGACGATTTATTCTGCTCGGTGTCCTGCT
This sequence comes from uncultured Rickettsiales bacterium, assembly GCA_964490445.1. Lineage (GTDB taxonomy): Bacteria > Myxococcota_A > UBA796 > UBA9615 > UBA9615 > UBA6601. Next base: position 279 of record CAZBDA010000212.1, read on the forward strand.
GCTGCTCGCAGCACCGTCCACTGCGGTTGCCCAACCCGAAGCTTCGCTGGACATCCAGCGCTTCATACCCACCGCCGGGCACCACGGCTTCATCACGGTGGATGACGCGACCATGCTGGAAAGGCTGCGGCCGGGCTTTGACCTCTACCTGAGTTACGCCCATCGCCCCCTGCAAACCTCTGACGGAGCCCTTCGCCGCAAGTCCGGGGTGGTGGACGGCATCGTCTCCGGGCACCTGCGGGCCGGCTTTGCGTTTGCACCCTGGGTGCAGATGGACCTGGCCATCCCGTTTGTGCAGAGAATCATCAAGGGCCAGAGCTTCGACGACGTGACCAGCGATCCCGAGGTGGGTTCGGTGTCGACTGGCGATTTCGTGTTGTCTGGCAAGTTCCGACTCGTGCCCGAAAAGAAGGGGGTGGGCATTGCCGTGATCCCCTTTGTGACCTTCCCGACTGGCAGTGTGCCGCTGTTCACGACCAACGGCGTGCCCACCTTTGGGATCAAGGGCGCGTTTTCGCGTCGCTGGAAGGTCTTTCACTGGGCCGCCCACGTCGGCTATCGCTTCAAGCCCAATGGCGCAATCGTCAGCGGCTCGGTGTATGCGGGTGATGAACTCGTGTTTGCGGCCGGCGCCGGCATCACCCCGATCCACAAGTGGCTCGACATCAACGTCGAACTTATCGGTGCGATCGTCGTCGCAGAGGGTCGCTCGACCACTGCTGACTACCGTGGCAAAGCATTGGCCCACAGCCCCCTCGAGGCCCTCGCCAACGTTCGCCTCACGACGCCCTTTGGTCTGGATGTAGTGATCGGCGGCGGGCTTGGCCTGACGGGCGGCGTCGGCACCCCGAACTTTCGGCTTCTTACGGGAGTCTCGTGGAGCTCCCGATCCGATCGTGACCGGGACGGTGTCGCTGGCAAGGCCGACAAGTGCCCATTTGTCGCAGAGGACCGAGACGGCTACCAGGATGGTGATGGCTGTCCCGAGCCGGACAACGACCTGGATGGCTTCCTTGATGCCGACGACCAGTGTCCCATCGATGCGGAAGACGCGGATGGCTATCTCGACGACGACGGCTGTCCTGACGAGGACAACGACAAGGACGGGATCCCCGACGTGGACGACCGCTGCCCCGACGAGCGGGAGGACCGGGACGGGCACCGCGACGAGGACGGCTGCCCGGAACTCGACAACGATTATGACGGCATCAACGACAATGACGACGCCTGTCCGATGAGCAAAGAGGACGTCGACGGCTTCCGTGACGAAGATGGCTGCCCAGAAGAGGACAACGACGAAGATGGCATCGCCGACATCGATGACTACTGTCCCAACCGAAAGGGCGGCGGCGGAGCGACGGGTTGCCCCGACGATGTGAAGGCAGTGCACCGCGGGGACAAGATCGTGATCCTCGAGAAGATCCACTTCGTTACCGACAGTGCAGTGATCGTCAAGGAGTCGAACACTGTGCTGGAGGCGGTGCGAGATGTGCTGCTTGAGAACCCGCAACTTCTCAAGGTCCATGTCGAAGGCCACACCGACGAGCGCGCCACGGCTGCTTACAACAACCAGCTCTCAGAGAAGCGGGCCAGCGCCGTCGTCAAGTACCTGGTCAAGGGCGGGGTAGAGGAGTCCCGCCTGGAGGCCATCGGCTACGGAGAGAGCCGCCCACTGGAGGACAGCAAGACCAAGGAGGGCCGCGCCCTCAACCGTAGGGTCGAGTTCTCGATCATCCTGGTGGCCGAACCGGAGCCCGAACCGGAGCCGGAAGCAGCCCCCGAGGCGGAGCCGGAAGCAGCCCCCGAGGCGGAGCCGGAAGCAGACTCCGAGGCGGAGCCGGAAGCAGCCCCCGAGGCGGAGCCGGAAGCAGACTCCGAGGCGGAGCCGGAAGCAGCCCCCGAGGCGGAGCCGGAAGCAGCCCCCGAGGC
>CAZBDA010000212.1:2307-5525 GCA_964490445.1 uncultured Rickettsiales bacterium
CCGAGGCGGAGCCGGAAGCAGCCCCCGAGGCGGAGCCGGAAGCAGCCCCCGAGGCTGAGTAGACCTTCCGTTGAGGCTGGCGCCGACTGTCAGGCCCAGGTGCTACAGTGGTCCTCTCCCATACTCGTGACCGAGGGCGTTTTCGGCCGGCGGTACGAGGAGGAGTTTTTCAGCTCAACACTTGACGATTCGGATCGAGTGCAAAGGTTGAAGAAGCGCTCGGAGGAGATTGGCTCCACCCGGCGTGGCCAGGAATCTCGCAGGAGCGGCAGCTGTCCGCTTCGCCTTTTTTGAGAGAGGCATGAAGATGACGCCACGTGCCCGTCGCTACATTCCAGTCCTCGTGGTCCTGGCCCTGATAGGGCTCGCCCTGGTTTTCGCGCCTCCCGCCAGCCTCAAGGGTGCCGCCAGCGAGGCGGGCTGCACGCCCCAGGACCTGGTTGCCAATGAAAAGGCCCGTGCCGAGGGGCGTTACGTCGCTCTCGAGATGATTGCCGTAATGGGTGCCGGCCTGGCCGTGACATTCCAGTACGGTGACTCCGCCACCCAGGTCCTGTTAGCCCAGGCCCAGGGGCAGACCGTTCCACAGACCGATTGCTACGCCGTGAGTGTGGATGAGGCCAACTCTGAGGATGGGTCTGGCAAGGTCAGTTACAACTTTGCGGGCTGTGAAGACAAGACGGGGACCCTGATCGTCGAACAGGGCCCGGTGATTGTTGAAGCAGACATCCCCGAGGATCTCGGCGGCAGCGGTGCGAGAGATGATGAAGAGGGTTCGGGTGGATCGATCCCCGGATTTCCCGACGGTCTTCCGGATGGCCTGCCCGATGAATTGCTCGACAATCTGCCCGAGAATCTGCCCGAGAACCTGGGAGATCTCACCGAGGAAGACCTCAACGAATTGTTGAACTCGTTGACCCAGGGTAGCGCCTCGACCGCAGTCACCATCAGTTACAACAACTACAGCGAGGGAATGCTCAAGATCCAGGGCGGCATGACCCTGGGGACCAAGGTGGAATTCTCCGAACTGGTCGATGGCGGAGTCCCCAGCGGCGACCCGACAGACCTAGTCGCCGCGGGCCTGAACAAGGGCGAATTGGTGTCCGCAATCACGACCTCGCTGTTGGACTTCCAGGGCACCGCCATGCTGGGGGGGACCGTGGAGCTGGACCTCGAAAATGCGACCACTCGCCTCAACATGGGCGGTACCTTCCGTTCCGCGACCGGCCTGGACTGGGAGATTCTCATCAACGACCTCGTCGTCGGCACTGCCTGCCTCGGGGCGCTCTCCGGCAACATCAATGCCATCTACGACAGCCCTGCAGGCCGTGTCGATGTCATTGCAACTGCCGACGGAGCCTGCAACGGCTGCCTGCAGTTGGAGATCGATGGCATCGAGCAGGAAGACCTCTGCCTCCCCGAAATCCCGGGCGTCGCGCTCTAAGCTCTCAAGCTTGACCTTTGCTGCTCCCGCCAGCCGGGGGGGCAGTTGCGTCCCACACTTCTCTGATAGTGGCGCATCGGCACACTGACATGGATCCGGGCTAGACTGCTGCGCCTATGCCCGCTTGGCTGCTGCTGCTGATTGCTCTTGCGCCGTGTGTGCTCCTGCTTGCCTACTACCTGGGGCAGGTACGTCGCGCTCCGGAACCCTGGCCTCGGGTCCTGCTGTGCTGTGCTGCCGGCGGGGTGTCGTTCGGAGTCGTCGTCTGGCCACAACTGGCCTTGATCTCCCTCGACTTAGGACATGCCGCCGAAGCATTCTTCGCTTTCGGTTTTCTCGAAGAGTTGGTCAAGCTGTCTGCCGTGCTGCTGGTTGCGACCGCGCCCCGGCGCTGGGATCGAACGTCTTCCGGGCTGGTCTACGGAGTTGCCGTAGGGCTCGGCTTTGCCGGGGTCGAGAACGTTGCCTACGTGCTCAATGACCAGGGCGGTGCCCTGGGAACAGCCATCTTGCGCGCGGTGACTGCCGTTCCTGGTCACGCTCTGCATAGCGCCCTGGTCGGCGTCCAACTGGGCCGCATCCACCGCGGAGGGTCAGCAGCTGAACACCGCAAGGCTGTGTTCCTTGGGCTGTTGCTCGCCATGGTTGCCCATGGCTTGTACGACTACATGCTGGCCGGTGACGCCGACGGCCGGCTGGGCGTGGTCCCGTTGCTTGCCCTGGAAGCCTGGGCAGTCAACGCCCTGTTCCGGCGAGCGATGGAAGAAGACCTCAGCCAGGCTGTCGGCATGCTTCGCCAGGTGCCGGCTCTGCAAGAGGCGCCCTCTGCAGCCCTGCGGCTGCTCGCAGAGCGAGGCACCCGCCGCTACATTCCGGCGCGCCGCATGGTCGTCCGTGCCGGCAATCCCGGCGACGCTCTGTTCGTGATCCTGCGCGGTGAGCTGATACTGACACGCGGCTCGCAGCGCGAGACCGGTCAGATTGTCCATCTCGAACCCGGCAGTTTCTTCGGTGAGATGGCGCTGGTAACCGGGCGAGCCTACCAGGCCGATGTCACGACCAAGACGGATGTCCTGCTGCTGCGCGTGCCGTCGCAGGCACTGTTCGAGGTGGTGGGTCGTGTGGACGGTTTGGCCTCAGCACTGGTGCGTACCGCCGAGAAACGGGATTCGGTGGATGAGGTCCTGCCCAACACCCAGCAATTTCAGACTCTTGCCGACGAAGCCGTAGATGCTTATGAGCGGATCACCAAGGGACCATCGGGCCTGGTCGAGAGGTTGCAGGCGATCACTCTGCTGTCTTCTTTGCCGAGTTCCCAGTTGGCCGCCCTCGCCAGTGCATGTGTCGAGCTGCGGCGCGGACCGGCCAGCAACCTGGTGCGGCAGGCCCGCGAGCCCGAGGGGATGTGGCTGTTGGTGTCTGGCGAGGTGGAGGTCTTGCGGGACGGCAAGGAAGTTGCCCGACTGACTGAAGGAGAGTTCTTTGGCGAAGTCGGCCTGCTTACCGGCTGGCCTGCCACGGCGACGGTCCGCTCAGTCACGCCAATTGAAGTGATTCTCCTGCGCTGGGTGGACCTGTGCCGTGTCGTGGGGGTCTATCCCGAGGTGGGTTGGCAGATGCTGGTCGCTGTCGTTCAGCGCATGAAGTCTCTGCGCACCGACGGCAAGCTCGCCGACGCCCCAACTCAGGAGACCGCCGTGTCTTCGGTACTGGGTAGGCTGGCTGCCAGCCTCGGACTGGGACGCCCAATGCCGTCTGATCGACGTGCCACGGA
>CAZBDA010000213.1:0-5483 GCA_964490445.1 uncultured Rickettsiales bacterium
AAGTCTCAAAAGAGCAGTCACTTGGAAGAATGACAATTTCAATTCTTCGTTGGAGCACTCTCCCTTCACCCAGACGTATTCTTCATCTACCTTCGTAACCGTATATAACACATTGTTCCTGATGCCACGCTTTACTGCTGAGGTACACCCTAGCAGCTGTATTCCCTCCCAAATGTACATATTCTGAGCCATATTAAGCTGTCCTTTTTCAGCCTTGGCATGTAGCAGGAGTGCTCCTTCCGGTTTCAATGCGAGATTGACCTCCTTATTGAGGCGACGGCGCTGCACGTGTGAGATACATAAATTATTTCGTGATATGCCCTCAAAATGGAATAGCCTTCTTGCCTCATCTATCACATCGGCGAGCGGGAGATGGAACCTCTCCCCGCCCTTAATCAATGAGCTGTAAAAGTCAAATAGAAACTGGTCCGCTCGCCTACATGAAGTCAATGTTAATCTGTTCCCCCCAGCCATCCTGTGAAACATGGCACTACTTTCTAGGCTTCCCTCCATAACTTCACAGCCTCTATAGGAATCATATACTGGTGGAAACTGATTGAAGTCCCCACTCAAAATCCACTGTTTGTTGACCTTGTTACACTGAGCCCATAACGAGCATTCTATTTGGCTCACTTCCTCTACCCATATAACATCGGCAGTACAGCATCCATGAAGAATGCTCCGTCGCACGTAATGGTCGGCAGTACAGCCACCTGCACGCGCGGAGGCAGTATGTGTTTTCGCAATGATATCAATCTGTTTCCCCAAAGCTCTTAATTGCAAGACTAACTCCTTTACAAAAAAAGTCTTTCCTGTTCCTGCTATGCCTTGGACGAAGAGGTTCGCTCCATTTAGGACAGCTTTCGTAGCCTGCTCCTCTGAGAGTTCTCTCCATCGCCTAGGTGCCCATGTGAAAGTTGCATCTCTCCTGGGCATTTGTGGATCCATCTTCATCAAATCGCTCTGTTGCGCATCTGTCACTCGATAAACGCGCAGGTCGCAATCAGGAATACTAAGTGTACAATGCTCGTTGAGTCGCTTCATACCCGACTTCTCAAACTTGTCCCTCAGTCGTAATTCCTTGAATGTCAATTCCTCAAGAATTCCTTTTGCCTTCTTTCCTGGTTTGTAGAGGCAACTATCAGTCTTGATCTCGTATATTACGGCTTTTTGCTTTTTCAGACAATAGAGCATTTGCCCGACTCTGACAGCTTCAGTACACATGCATAGATCGTGCAGAGGTCTCAGCGTCGTCACTGATAGCAGCTGAGTCTTTGTGATATAATCAGTCACGCTGCCGCCTTCGTAATGGACTACCCGCTTCAAGGCTCTGGGAGGGGCATCATCGGCATAGTTCGAACTGATCAATGAGTAACTATAGCATTCGTCAAGCATCCAAGCTCCGATCATCGAGTTAATGCTTTGTTTCCCTAGACCTGCATCCCCCCATGATTCCTCCATCCTCATTAAAGGTTCCTTCAGTAGGTCGGCGGGAAGTCTCCCTGTTGCTACTATTTTAAAAGCGATGTCATCCCAGCAAATGACTCCTGTATAGAGCAACCATTCAGTTTGTATTCGATGCTGCCATCCACATGTATACCCAAGCTGTACGATGAAATCTGTTGCCTTCTTCGTAATGAAATTTAAATCTCCTAGCTGATAGTCTACGCATTTCTGTATGTTGTCCAGAGGAGAGAGTACTGGGATAGGGTGTACGTTTAACAGCAACGCCCGCATGCGACATCTCCGGACATCTGCTATTCTGCATTGCTCAACGTTGTCACATACTTCATTTTTGTAGATTAGCGGCGGTGGTCGAGCAGACATGACATATTCTTGCCAGACATGACGGTCCACGTTCGACTCAAGAGGATTTGAGTCGAATTCCTGAGGTTCTTCCGCTGTCTTATTAGCGTGACACTCAGGGCATCGAGGTGCAAAACAGTCAGCTCTTTGCTCACCATAGCTCTGACTCAGTCTGACAGTATGATCCCACTCCATTCTCCCTTTTGCTCCGCAGCTGGCACAGGAATATGAGTATACGCTTTCCAATAGCTCGTGTCGCTCTTCTCCTTCCAGGCGACGTCTCTCTCTCTTTTTAATTAATTTGTTTAAGACTTTGTAAGTAAGGTTTGCTAATCCTTCTCCTTTGTAGCTCATCCCGATATCTAAATTCTGCAGCCATTGAATCATATCAACTGCATCTGGCGGCCTGGCATGTACTACACAAGTACCCTTTTCATCATCTATCTTCGTAAATACATACCGCAACGATTTTATCCTGCTTTCATCTTTCAACACCACCTTGGGATGCTTCTTATCTTTTAGAAAAAGCTCACGTACGAAATCTATCTGGTCCTCCTCTACGTAGAAATGGCCAGGTTGTGGAGGCCAGCTAAATAGTTTCCATTCGCTAGCGTCGGGTGTTGTACTCTCTCGTCCATCTCTTTTTATCTTCTGAAAGTCTGTACTCTTCCTATTCATGAGTTGTTTTCTGACACGCTTGTCGCTATAAAAAAAAGCGTGTGAGCCATGTACGCAATATACTAATGCGTCGGGGCCAGTTAAGACTTCTATGCTTTTGCCTCCGTGTACCAGACATGCTCCTCTGCCTGTACGTCGTGCAAATTCGAAAATAAGTTTGCTTGTGCAACCTTGATGTCTCCACACATCTGTTCCATACAGTGTCAGCTCGCATTCGTCCATCTGGTCGCTGACTTCCTCGACAGACATCTTCGTTATATCTGAGATTTGCCTTATGCAACATCGCTTGTCGTCTTGATCTTCAAAGGCACTCGCCACAATGGACTCTGGAAAAGGTAGTGTTGACACCGAGCCAGGGTGGGTTCCCAACGGTCTCTCCATAACGTCTGGATGAGCCATATTTTCTGGTGTTGTTATCAGTTCGACAATGCTCCATTGTCCGTCAGGACGATATTTTACTATTTCCTCACTATATTCTGCTATAACGCCGTCTGGGAAGCTGTTGGTTACATGCAGCTTAATATGAGCATCCCGTTGTGCCGTCGTGTAAGTCAACGGAGCTGATATAGGCTCATGAACGGGATAGAATCCATCCCGGTTATATGCCCGTCCGTTAGACCGTGTGCCAGAGAACCTAGCTGGTACACGGATTATGTATTCAAGTCTTTTTTTCGAGAAGAATTTCTTACCTAGGGCCGTGTATCGATATTCCCCTCTCCCTTCATCAGCAGCAGGATCAAAAATTCTGATCGTCCGTTCCTTGCCGCCACGCAATTTAATGGTCTCTACATTTCCAACTCTACTGGGTGTCTGTGCGGTGTCAAATGAGAAAGTAATTAATTCTGAACCAGTTAATTCTTCATAAAACAACCCTGCTTTCGTTAGGTTACCAGCCGTACTAACCAATACCTTGTGCTCTCTTCCTTGTCTCAATATAATGCTTTCGTTGACAGTCCTCTTTGGCTCCTTTCCTTCTTCAACTGCGTCAGTGATAAATCTTCTCATTTTATTTATTATATTTTTTTTTAAAGAAGGGACAAGTTTTTTCTTCAGACTCAAGCAGCTGTAGATCTGTGACGAGAAATACAAATCCGCAGTCCTTTTGCATACACCACATGTGCGATAAAAGTACGCGCGTAATGAGTTTGTAACCTCGCAGATCGATGGGTAGGTCACACCTCTGGCCTGTTGCTGACCAACATCTTACCGCATGCGTTCCGGAAGTGTCCAGCTTGCACCGTAACTGCGCTTTGTATTCGCCTTTCTTCGTCACAGGGTGCTTCAGACAGTCTGTTACCTGTTCTATTGTCATTTTTTTTCTAAAGATGCGTTCGCTCTGCTCCGCAAGATACTGCACTGCCCAATTATATATGCGTTGTAGAGACTCCTCTTCTTTAGGCGTCAGGTAGAACTCGATGTTCTTCCTTTTAGCCTCTTCACCGTTAAAAGTGCTCGCGCCGAATTGAGTGCCAGTGGGTGCATCTTTACTCCCTATGTAGAGCCTGACCTTCCCATCGGACCTTGAGCTGGAATCTTCAATCATCGCGTATTTTGCGCCACGAGCGCTGATTTGCGGATCATGAATAATCCAAGTATTTGGGTCCATATTTATATAAATATATATTTTTTTCTTCGACATACGAAGATTATATTATTAGCACAGTCGCTGTACAGTGGCTGTGTGACTTCTAGTATATGTATTGTATTTTTTGATTTTCATAAAACAGCAATTCGGTTCGAAGAGCCGTCAGGGACGGCTCCAGCTGTGGCATCGCGGCAGAGCATCCAGCAGAACCAGGCTCCTGCATTTTGACTCCAACAGCGAGCTCCAGTGGCTCCAACACAAACTCAATTTCGTTTTTTTTTACAAAAAAAATTAATACATAATATAATATGTTTCAATACAACAAAACAAATTCAATACTAAGAAAACGCAAACATTTTAACAATTTAAGGGGCCCTTGGGCCCACCCGTATGTTTTTTTTTTGTTGTCCATGGTTGCCGGGTTGCTCTTTGTTGCCGGGTTGCTCTTTGTTGCCGGGTTGCTCTTTGTTGCTGGGTTGCTCTGGTTAGTTGATTTCCTCCGGGTTGCTGGGTTCTGGGCGTGGATTTTAACAACACAGAAAAATGCATTGAAGCAGGCTCCGGCGATGGCGGGTGCTAAACGCATGCGCGAGGTATGGTCCTTCGACATCGATGAGAGGCCCGCGTGGCGCGACTCTGACGCCGAGTCCGAGGATGAGGACGATGATAGTCCCATAGGCCCTCCACCCGAGTGCATGGAGCTTGCCAGGTCTTACATCATGGAGCTCATCGCAAAGCTTTCTGGGCCATCACCGCCATCCCTCAGCCTCATCCCTCAGACTACCCGGCTCCCACCAGCCGCCAGTGTCCTCGAAGACGCCGAGTTCAATAATCACTTGCACGTTACCTACGGTACAGCGGGCACACCGGAGGAGCTCGTGGCGGAGTCCGCAACCGTCGCGGAGGTCAAGAGCTTCGCCGAGCTGGAGCTATCAGAGGCCGCGCCGACCCCTCCAGTTCCTGCATTCACAGCCGAGGATCTCGAGGCCGCTCTCGACGAGCATGATGCGGTGATGGAAGACGCCTCTCTCGACGAGCATGATGCGGTGACGGAAGACGCCTCTCTCGACGAGCATGATGCAGTGATGGAAGACGCTCTCGACGAGCATGATGCGACGCAGGTGTCTGCAGAAATACATAGTCACTAAAGCTAGGAGCCACGATGTCTTCACCACGCCAAGCCCCAAGTCGTAAAGTCCCAAGCCCAGATCCCAAAAGGGACTATGTGCACTATGTGCGCTATGTGCACATAGTTCTTTCTCGTGTTTTAACTATGTGCGGGGTGACCGCACATAGTGCACATAGTGCACATAGTGGATTTCGGTCAGATTGTATGCTGAGCTAAGGATTAGGGGTTTTGGGGGGGGGGGGGGCCGGGGGGGGGGGGGGGGGGGGGGGGGGGGGGGGGGGGGGG
>CAZBDA010000214.1:0-5446 GCA_964490445.1 uncultured Rickettsiales bacterium
CCACTGCGACGGCTCGGTCGACGAGGACGACAACGACTGCGACGGCGACGGCGACCCCGACTGCACCGACCCCGACGACGACAACGACGGCGACGGCGACAGCACCGACTGCGACGACTTCAATGCTGCGGTGCTCACCGGTGCACCCGAGTCCTGCGATAGCGTCGACTCCGACTGTGACAACAGCCTCGATGACCCGGGCCAGGACGAGTGCGCCGACGACGCAAGCTGCACCCTGGACGGCTCCGTCTACACCTGCACCTGCGACACGGGCTTCTCGGGCACCGGGCTGTCCTGCGATCCCGAGCTGTTCCCAGACTCAGTTCTGCTGAGCGAAAACGACCAACAGCAACTCAACCAGTGGGTCAACTCCGTCGGGCAGATCTGGACGCTTTGCTACCGGCGCTCCACCCACGGTGCCGCGTCGTCTACCTTCCACTCCAACTGTGACGGCTTCACCAACACGCTGAGCGTGGCTCAGCTCAACACGGGCATTCTCATGGGCGGCTACGCCACGACAGCCTGGAGCGGCGGCTGCAGCTACACGGGCAACAGCAGCAACTTCTTGTTCTCACTGACCCGGGGCTACAAGATCGATCACTGCACCGGTCAGCATTCGTGCAGCCACCCGCAGTACAACTGCAACGGACACGGCCCCACCTTCGGCGGCGGCCATGACTGGTATGTGGCAGCCGACATGACCACCGGCTATTGCAACCTCGGCCACGACTACGCCTGCCAGGTGGGCAGTTACGCCAACACGAACTGCCGCAACGACTTCTGCGGCAACTACGATGGCTGGTCGATCACCGAGATGGAGGTCTGGTACCGCTAAGCGCTCAGTCGTAGTACGGAGCGGGGCCGATCCAGTTGCCGCCCCAGACACCGATGTAATCGCTGCCCGGCGTCAGGTCGACGTGGAAGTGGTTGTCGTGGGCGACGTTGTAGTTGGGCGTCAGGATGATCGACCAGTACTGCTCGTCGTGCCAACGATAGGCAGCCTCGTACAGAAACTCAGCGCCGCTGCCGATGGGGTTGTCAGTGTGGTGCTCCCAGTCATCGACGAGCGTGTACTGGGTACCGTCTTCGAAATCGAAGCCGTAGATGTCGATGGCGTCGCCGTAGCCGTGCCGAGACAGCGTGGTCGTACCGGAGATGACACGGCAGTTGTAGGTACCCAGGTGCAACAGGGCTGTGACACCAAAGGGCTGCATGTCGAGCACCGTGTCGGCCAGGGAATGAGCCATCTCGCAGGATGCGAGCACCTGCTCTGTAGGCGTACCGTCGTAGTACAGCAGCTCGGTTCCGAGCACAGGGCTGTGCAGCCAGACCGGATCTTCGATGTGACAGGTCAGTTCGGGGTAGCCGTCGGGGCTGTCGTCCTCGCGCACAGCCGGCTCAAAAGACACACCCCGCGCCGCAAGATCGCTCTGACACAAGCTGAGATCGCTCTGTTCGCCGGGCAGACACACGTACATCTCGGTTTCTGGTTCGTTGGCGCGAGCCTCTGCCCGGCAACCATAACCGGCGCGACAACCGCTCTCGGGGAACAGGCCCAGATCGCAACGTGAGAAGCAGGCGCCGTCACCGAGTTCGGCGGCCGCAGGCAGCAAGGCGGCCTCCTCGACGCAGAAGGTCGTGGGATGCCCCCCGCGGTCAGGACAGTACAGATCGCAGGGCATCGAACAACTGCCGCCAGGAAAGCCGTCGTCTTCGAGCAGGCAGTAGCTGCCGTCGAAGTCGCAGTCGGAATCATCTACGCAGGGGCTACCGATGAAGCCGAGGGGTCCGTCGTCGTCATCGTCGCCAGCCGTATCGTCATCGTCGCCAGCCGTGTCATCGTCGTCGCCGCTGGTGTCATCGTCGTCAGCCGTGTCGTCATCGTCCCAGTCCGGGCCCCTGACCTCGTAGCAACCAGCGGCCAGGAGCAACACCAGGGGAAGACACGCGAGCAGACTGCCGCGAAGGACCCCACAGACTGTTTGACCAGGCGCAGTAGACATCGACATCCCCTTACTCGCCAGGAGCTGCAGCGAACAGCAGCCCCAGGTCACGCAATGCCTTGAACTCCAAGGCGTTGCCACTCGGATCACGCAGAAACATCGTGCTCTGTTCGCCAACCTGCCCTTCGAAACGAGTCTGCGGCTCGATGAGGAAGTCGACAGCTGCCGTGCGCAGGTGATCCCTCAGCTCGACCCAGCGCTGCGGGGTCAGGACGACGCCGAAGTGACGCGCTGGCACCTGCTCTCCGTCGACGGCATTGGTGGCCAGGTCCCCCTTCGACCCATCCACCAGGTGTACCGAGAGTTGGTGGCCGAAAAAGTTGAAGTCAATCCAGCGCGTGTCGACCCGGCCCGGCGGACAACCGAGCAGTCCCTGGTAGAAGCCGCGCGCAGCCTCGAGGTCATGAACCGGCAGTGCGAGGTGAAAGGGTTGCATCGCTTCAACTCTTCGCCGCGCGTAGGGCAAGGCTGCCCACCTCGGTGCGGAAGTGCAATTCGGCGGCCTGCTCCTGTTCGGACTTACCGGAATCGACCGGCCGGGAGTCCAGGCAACGCTGAGTCGACTCCACCACCAGGCCCACCGCTGCCAGGACCTCGGTCCACTGCGCCTCGGACAACAGCTGCATGGGTACCCCCATCATCTCCGGCCACCCATGGCAATGGGGGTTCTCGAGGTAGAAGTCGGTACAAACCGTCAGCGTGCCGCCTGGCCGCAGCACCCTCGCCACGGACTTCAGAGCGGCTTCCAGGTCCAGGGCGTAGTACAGCGCCTCCATGCTGAACGCGTGGTCGAAGAACTCGTCCGACCACGGCAGATCTTCGAAGCAAGCCTGCCGGAACTGCACGCTGTTGCGGGCGCTGGACACCTGCTTGGCGAGGCGAATCATCTCCTCGGAAGCATCGACCCCGGCGACGAAGCCAAAACGACCGGTCTTCGCCCGCAGCCAGCGACTGGCCCAGCCGTTTCCGCAGCCCAGATCGAGGAGCTTTTCATCGAGCTTGAGCGGCATCGCCTCGAGCGCTTGCAGGGCACGCACCTGGTGGCCCCGCTCCATGCCCTCGGCTCGACCATTGAGGGCCCACTGGTCAAACAAGCTCGCTGTTGCGCTGGTCTTCATGGCGCGGAATGCTAGCAGCTAGGCTGCATCCTGCACGAGAAACCGGCGACTCGCGCGCGAGATGCTAGGATCTTGGGCATGAGGACATCCAGCATTGCGACTGTCTCCCTTTGCACCCTGGGGCTGATGTTGGCGACCGCAGGTCCTGCCACCGCGCAGGATCTGATCGTGGACGGCACCGTCGTGACCCTCGGCGGCAATCTCAGCTACGACGACGTGCAGGTCATCAATGGCGGGGTGATCGAGGTCGCCACATACGATGACAGCAATCCCGCTGTGACCGGACTGCTACAGATCACCGCCGATTCGATCTTCATTGACGCAAGCTCGTCCATCACCGCCGACGCCGCGGGCTACCAGAGCGTGGACAGCATCGGCGCAGGGCCCGGTGGCGGCATCGGCGGCGCCTATGCCATCGACGGCGGTGGCGGCGGAGGCTACGGCGGCACCGGCGGCGACGGAATCCGCGACTGGTGGTCGGTAGCGGGCTGTGGCGTGCCGTGGCCAGACGGCGCGGGCGGCGGCTCCTACGGAGACCCGAACACGCTGAACATCATGATGGGCTCCGCAGGGGGGCTGCCCGGTTCCGGCGATGGCGACGCAACCGCCGCCGCAGGTCATGGCGGCGGTGGCATCTGGTTGCAAGCCCCCAGCATCGACATTCAGGGCACAATCAGCGTGGCCGGCGACGCGGGCACCACCACCGGCAACGACTCGGCAGGCGGCGGCGCGGGCGGCGGCATCCTCATCAAGGGCGACACGGTCAACGTCGCCGGAACGCTGAATGCTTCGGGGGGTGCCGGTGCCGGACCCTGCTGCACGGGAAGCCCCAATGTGTGCGATGACGGCGGCGGCGGCGGCGGCGGCGGACGCATCAAGATCTTCTTCCAGGATGACCTCGGCATCACCCCGACCTACTACATCCACGGTGGGCTGGCCGGTGGAAACAGCTGCGAGTTCGCACAGCCCGGCAACCCAGGCAGCTACACGACCACCGACACCGACACCGACTCCGACGGCTTCGACGACTCTTCCTGGGGTGGCGACGACTGTGACGACGGTGGCGGCGCAGTGTTCCCCGGTGCCAGCGAGTTGTGCAACGGAATCGACGATGACTGCGACGGGCTGGTCGACGCGGCCGACCCGGAAACCGACCAGGACGGTGACTTCTACTCGTCGTGCGGTGGTGACTGCGACGACAGCAACTTCGAGGTCTTCCCCGGCGCACTGGAAGTCTGCAACGGCATCGACGATGACTGCGATTCCCTGGCCGACGGTGCCGACCCCGAGACCGACGGTGACCAGGACAGCGTGTCGGTGTGCGACGGCGACTGCAACGACGCCAACAACCAGATGTATCCCGGCAACGCAGAGGTCTGCGATGGCATCGACAACAACTGCGACGGACAACTGGACGAGGGCTTCGACAGTGACGCCGACGGCGTGCCCGACTGCCAGGACGCCGAACTCTGCGACGGACTCGACAACAACGGCAACGGGCTGATCGACGAGGGTTTTGACTGGGACGGCGACGGCTATACCACCTGTGGCGGCGACTGCAACGACCTCTCGCCCCTCATCAATCCTGGTGCGGTCGAGATCTGTGACGCCCTCGACAACGACTGCTCGGGAACGGTGACCGCGGACGAAACCGACGGCGACGGCGATGGCCAGTCCGAGTGCCAGGGCGACTGCAACGACTCCACGGCGCTGGTGTTCCTCGGCGGAGTCGAGATCTGCGACGGCCAGGACAACGACTGCGACGGCATCGTCCCGGCCAACGAGGGCGACGGCGACGGCGACGGCTATTGGCTGTGTGCTGGCGACTGTGACGATTCCGATCCGGCCACCAACCCGGGCGCAAACGAGAGCTGCGACGGCATCGACAACGACTGCAGTGGACAGCCGCTGACCACCGAGAGCGACAGCGACGGCGACGGCTTCTTCATCTGCTCGGGGGACTGCAGCGACTTCAACGTGCTGATCAACCCCGACGCCGACGAGCTGTGCGACAACCAGGACAACAACTGCAACGGCCTCATCGACGAAGATCTCGATGCCGACGGCGTGGGGGGACCCGACTGCGTGGACAACGACGGCGACGGCTACAGCGAGGATTTGGGCGACTGCAACGACGAAGACCCGCTGGTGGATCCCGTGGCGCTGGAACTCTGCGATGACGGCGTCGACAACGACTGTGACGGCGAGACCGACGAAGATATCGACAACGACGGCGACGGCTTCAGCGGCTGCAGCGGCGGCGACTGCGACGACGAGGATCCGCTCGTCCACCACGACGCCGCAGCACCCGGAGACGGGCGAGAC
>CAZBDA010000215.1:0-5331 GCA_964490445.1 uncultured Rickettsiales bacterium
AGGTCTTCGAGGAGGCGGGCGAGCTCGGCGTCAGTGGGTGTTCCAGAAGTGGCAAGACCCGTTGGGGTCACCACTCTTCTCTTATTCCGGGCACTTAGGGTGCCTTCCTCCCGGCTGCGCTAGAGTTCCCTTTGCACCTGGAGGGGAAGTCGTGAAGCGAAGTCTGCTGTTGGTCTTGCCGGTTTGCGCGCTGGGCCTGCTGTTGGTCGCTGGCTGCGATGCCGAAGTTGCGGTCGAAGGCGACGAGCAGCTTCCCCTCGGCAGCGTCGACGTGGTGCTCGCGGTGGGAGAGATGTCTGTTCCCAGTTGCTACTTCGCCGGCGACATGAACAGCGACGCCACCGGCTGCAAGCTGGTGCGTCTCAGCTACGATCTCGACGCAGGGGAGTTGACCTCTCACGCCGACCTGGTGGACGACCCCGCCGGTGGGGGTGCCTGGCAGCCCTCAGTCAGCAAGGACGGTCTGCAGCTCGCCTTCTCCCACGTGGCGGAAGGGCCGGTGTCGATTCGGACCCGCGCGCTTACCGCACCGGCGACCGACACCGGCGTCGAGGCCAGCCCCGGGGGAGGCACTCACTGGACCTGGCCGAACTGGGGTCCGGGCGGCACTCTGGCTGCTTCCCGAAATGACCTGGAGCCCGCCTGTCTGACGCCCACTGACACCTGTTCGCTCATCGAGCGCTGGAACCAGAGCTACCTGCTCGATTCCCAAGGGCAGGGGGCGCCCGTCTACCTTGGCGGGGGCACCGGACACTCCTGGGAGGACTCCTGGACCAGCCCAGTCGATGCTGCCCTCATCGCGGGCCACGGGAAGCTCCATGCCACGGATCTCGACGTCTACCCGGTCTGCGACGAAGGCGACCAGGCCGATTCGGCGTCCTGCCTGGAGTTTGAGCTCTCTCCCCAGCCACTGGTCACCGACCTGTCGACTGGCCAACTCTGGGCCTTCGCGCTGGTGACCACGGAGCCACCCTACGCCGGCACCCCCCTGCAGGGCTGTGCCCACCTGGCCTGGTCACCAGGTGGCACGCGCCTGCTGTGCACCGAGCAGGGCACCTCCGCCTTCTCCGCCGACCTCAGCGCGCGAATTCACGTCTTCGATTTTGACCGAGCGAGCGCCAGCGCCGGGACGGTCAACACGGTTGATGCCTCGCCCCTGTTCGAGCACAAGACATCGGCTGACCTGTTTGCCGGCGAGCAGTGCGACATTTTCTATCACAAGTACGCCGAGTGGTGCCTCGAGGACGTGGTTGTTGCCACCCTGGGCTGCGCCTGCACCAGTGAGGCCTGCCAGGCCGATAGCGGCGCGGGCTCCAAGCTGGCCGCAACCCGGGTCGCCCTCGTCGATCTGCGGGAGCCCCTGGCGCCGGTCTACCACGACCTGACCTCCCAGCTGGAGGCGGCCGGCGGTCGGCCCCCCGGCGCACTCACCTCGTTCACCGCTACCTGTGTTCCGCCCCCCGGGTCCACTGCAATGCCTACCTCAGCACAGTGAACAAGAAGCCTCTTATCAGCCCGAGCCTCACCACCGCCCTGCTGGAGCGCTTCGACGGCCTGTCGGAACCCACGCCTCAACTGGTGGTCGGTGGACGCCTTCCATAGGGAGTGCCCGCCCTGAGTTTCCCAATTCCCACCCACCTTCCACTCAGCGCAGCCAAAACATGTGATCTGGTTGAGGACACGCTGAGCTAGTCTTCGTGTCTGGAGGTGGTGGTGAAGCAAAGTCTTCTGTTGTCCTTGTTGGTGCTGAGCCTGCACCCGCTCTGCGCGGCCGCGGGACTCACCCTCGCGCTGTTGGGGACCGGGTGCGGGCCCAGCGAGCCGGGACTCGCTCCCGTCACCGCTGAGGAGATCGCGGCCGCCGGCGCGAAGCTGATCTGCACCGCCGCAACCGCGGGGGAGATCGAGTGTGCCGTCGAGGAGGGCACCGCCGTGATCGCGGGGCACCGGCTCGGGGTGGACGCCGAGGTGCTGAAGTTCGTGAAGGTCGACCCGCCGATGGTGGGTGGCAAGCAGTACTCCGGCGCAGTGGAGGTGGGCGCGCGCCTCACCCTCACGGTGGACGGCAAGCCGCTGTGGCAGGGGGAGTCGGCGGGCAAGAGCAATGGCCACCACATGCCCACACTGCGGGACCAGGCGGTCGAGAACCTCCTGCAGCGTTGGGGGCTCGCCCACGTGCTGCCGGTGGTGGATGCGGTCGGCGGCAAGCCCGACGCCCCGGCCCTCAGCGCGGTCGGCATGGACGCCCCCGCCCCCACCGTCGAGGGGCGCCTCGTGTACGCCGGCTACCCGATACTCACCGGCCGGGGCTTCGATCCGGATGCCAGCACCAAGATGGGGCCCCACCTCGCGTCGCTGCAGAAGGCGCTGGGGCCCTTCGTGTCGGGGCTCGCGCCCGGGCTGCACACCGTGGCGATCCACGCTGTGGTGGGGGAGGGGCGCAACTGCGGGGTGCTGCCCCCCAACGTGTCGATGGCGACCGGCACCATGGTGTCGATGGTCCCGCTGTCGGGCACGGTCGAGGTCGACGGCGCCCCCAAGGGGGATCCCTGCCCGCTCGCCGAGCCGGTGGCGTGGCCGATGCCCCCCCGAGGCTCGGTGCTGGAGTGGGACCAGAAGTTCGTCGTCGCCGTCCCCACGACCGCCCAAGACTAACTGAGTGGTAGAGGTCTGTGCCAATGGGGGAGCGGACCCGCGCCATCCAGAAGCTGCTTGCCGAGAAGGAGGCCGGGTAGAGTCCTCGTCGGAGGTGGTCATGAAGTCTGCGAAGTTGTGCGGGTTGTTGTTGCTCCTTGCGGGCAAATTGCTGCTCAAGCAAGATATCCTCCCGCCGCAACGTGTCAGTCTGGGGAGCTAGCAGCTGGCAGAAACCGAGTGGCAAGCCCCCGGAGTGTTCATGCCTCGACACAGTACTCAACAAGAACAGGTTCGCCGGCGAATCCTCTGCCTGGCGACGGTCAGCCTCGTGGCGTTCGCCGTGGCTGGGACCGCTCTCGCGACCCCGTCCAAGATCAGCCAACAGGGTCGGCTGGTGGACGACGCCGGGGATGGGCTCGAAGGGGCGCATCAACTCGAGTTCAGCCTGTACGAGGTCAGCTCCGGCGGTGAGGCCGTGTGGAGCGAGTCTCGCAGCCTCGACCTCGACAATGGTTACTACGCGACGGTGCTCGGCGATCAGAGCCCGCTGGGAGACGAGTTGTTTGCCGGTGGCACGCTCTGGCTCGAGCTCAGGGTCGATGATGTGACCCTGGAGCCGCGTCAGCAGGTGGTCAGCGTGCCGACCGCCATGCGAGCAGCGGTTGCCGAGAGCGTCGATGGCGGGGTAGTCGACGCCAGCGAGGTCTGGGTCGGCGGTGAGCTGGTCATCGACGATCAGGGCTACTGGGTTGGAGCCAACGGGGCCAACTCCTGGAACGACCTCAGCGACATTCCCGCAGACATTGCCGATGGCGACGGCGATACCCTGGGGGGAATCAGTTGTATTGATGGTGGAGTTCCAAGCTGGAATGGCGCCCAGGCTCAGTGGGTCTGTGCCCAGGACAGCGACACCCTCGGCAACATGAGCTGCGCCAATGGCCAGGTGGCAAAGTGGGACTCCACGACAGCTACCTGGGTATGCAACCTCGACACCGACACTCTGGGTAGCCTGGGCTGCTTCGATGGCGGCATTCCCGCCTGGAACTCCAGTCTGAACCAGTGGGTCTGCGCATCCGACCAGGACACCGACTCCGACACCCTGGCCGGGCTCAGCTGTGCCAACGGCGGCATTCCTGTCTGGGACGCCCTGCTCGCTCAGTGGCTCTGCGCCCTGTCCGCAGACACCGTTCTCAGCGAGAGCGAGGTCGAGGCCTATGTCATCAACGGGCCCCTGGATCTGGATGCGGCCACCACCATCGGCGGCGAGGCCCCGGCGCTGCTGTCGGACCTGACCACTGCCCTGGACTGGACCGCCATCAACAACATCCCGACCGACATCGCCGATGGCGACGACATCCTGACTGAAGCCCAGGTGGAAGGCTTCATCACCAACGCGCCCATCGACCTGCCGGCAGGGACCACGGTCAGTGGCCAGGTCATCGGCGCCGGCGCCAACCTCGGCACCAACGTCACCATCGGAGCGGTCGTCCCTGGCGACAACTACACGAGCCTCGACACCCCGCTGGCGCTCCCCGACGCCAATGCCGTAGGTGTCAGCTCGCTTCGCTTCGTCTCGGGCGGTACCACCATCAACAACTTCAGCGTCGACATCAACATCACCCACACCGAGATGGGCGATCTCAAGATCACGCTGTTCGCTCCCAGTGGCTCATCGGTAGTGCTGTACGACGGGGAGTTGGCGGGTACCGCCAACATGGTGGGCAACATCTCCCGCGACTTCGCCATCACCGGCGGCACGATCTACGCCCTCTACAATGAGCCCTCGAACGGCACCTGGCGCCTCGAGGTCATCGACGACACCGCAACCAACACCGGCACGCTGAACTCCTGGGGCCTGAACATCAACGAGACCTGGTCCGGTGACCTGTTTGTCGGCAATAGCATCACGAGCGATGGCAACATCACCACCACCGGCAACATCGAGGTCATCCAGGGCTCAGACCTCGTCTTCAAGAATGTCGCCGGCACCGAGACCCTGCGCATTGCTGGCGAGACCGGGCTGATCACCGGTGCTGCCTCCGGATGCCCGAGCGACATGAGGACTGGCAGCACCTTCTGCATCGAGCTCAACGAGCGCAGCAGCCGCAACTGGTATGGCGCGAACGACGGCTGTTTCGATGCAGGTCGACGCTTGTGCACTACATCCGAGTGGATGATGGCCTGCCGAAAGATCTCTGGCTTGAACAGCATGACAGGCAACTGGGAGTGGACGGCAGACGCCACATACAGTGATGAGACTTCGATACGAATGCATGACTGTGGCGATAGCCACGACGCCGGCTGGGGCGGCAGCTATGTCTATCGCTGCTGCACGGACCTCTAAGTCAGGATGCAACGACCTCGGCGTTTGTGAGGACCCTGGCCAGCCCCTGAGTCACCGCCGCCAGGGCAGGGGAGTGCTAATTCCATCCCCCACAACTGACCCCCCCCCCGCCCGCGGTGCGCTAGGCTTGCTGCCTGGAGGTCGCCATGAATCGAAGTCTGCTGTTGTTGCTGGCGCTGGGCCTGCTGTTTGTTACTGGCTGTGGGGGCGATGACGACGACAGACCGGTGCCAGACGACCACTCAGGGGACGACGACTCAGGGGACGACGGCTCAGGGGACGACGACTACGGCGAAGACGACGCCGCCAACGAAGTCGGCGACGCAGACGGCGACGCCGACGAAGGCAGC
>CAZBDA010000216.1:0-5328 GCA_964490445.1 uncultured Rickettsiales bacterium
GGGAGTGGGGTCCGGACGTGGCGGCGGCGGGGCCGCCTTCTCGGGGGCCGCCTTCTCGGGGGCCGCCTTCTTGGGGGCCGCTTTCTTGGGGGCCGCCTTCTTGGGGGCCGCCTTCTTGGGGGCCGCCTTCTTGGGGGCCGCCTTCTTGGCTGCCGCCTTTGTTTCATCCGCCTTCTTCGCCTTGGAACTCGCGCTGCTCTTCTTGGCCACGGTTTTCTTCCCCTTCTGGATCTCGGGACGACTCGACTTGTCCCACATTCGTAACTGTTCACCATCATGCCGGAACACGTGCTCTTGACCGTGTTCAAACCACAAGGGCATCTCGTCGTGCTCCCCTACCAGGACGATGAGTTTTCCATCGCTACCCAATTCGACTTGCTTGTAGCCCCTGACTTCGACGACCAGTCCACGAGGCAGAGCGGTCGTGAATTCTGGCCAGATGCCTGCAACGGGTCCGGGCTCTTTGCTACTGGCTACCCGGGCACGTCGCTCGCTGGCTGGCGCCAGTGTGGGCTCAGCGTCGCCGATGACCACCGAGTGTGGTGCGTCGACGCTGTGACTGAGGTGTACGAACAGGTTCGCCGATGCATCGAAGCGCATCACCCCACACTCGAATACCAGGCGGGTCTCTCGGCTGCGGGCCATGATCCGGGCATCCAGGGGTTGGTGGTGGAACGCTGGAAACTTAGCAGGTTTGCCAGGGCCTCGCTGTTAGGGCCTAGAGATGGTCTTTTCATCCACTCACGAGGTCGAGGAGCTCACGCAGGTCACGAATCACGAGGTCCGCGAATGGCCGCCAGGCGGTCCGCCCGACCGGGTCGACCAGGACCGTGGCAACTCCGGCAGCCCTACCGGCCTGGGCGTCGAAGACCCAGTCCCCGACCATGACGCTCTGATCGGGTCGGCCGTGCCATCGCTCCAGCAACGACTCGATTCCTACCGGTGAAGGTTTCGCGTGCGCGCGGTCGCGGCCGAGGATGTCTTCGTGAGCGAAGAAGGACGCTAACTTCACCTGGGAAAGCGTCTGCTGGGCGATGGAAGTCAGGTTGCGGGTGACGATTCCCAGAGATGCTCCTTGCTCACGGAGTCGCGTGAGCAGTCGTTCGGCGCTGGGCTGTGGCTCGGCCCGGGCCACCAGGGCTCGCTCCCAGACCGCGACCTTCTCGAGGGCTTCACTCTTCTCATTTTGGGCCATAGCTTCGATGGACTCGAGGATCGGCGCACCCTCAGCTAGTCCGAGACTTGCGCGGATGGTCGGAAAGTCGTGTACGGCGCGTGTGAGGGTTCCGTCCAGGTCGAAGATCCAGAATTTTCGAGAGCCCAGGTCCATGGCTGTCTGCTACCAGTCCGCCTGCAGTCCCAGCCACGGCATGAGCGGCGGAAGGAACTTGAGGGGTGCACAGACCGGCGGGTTGCCTTCGTCGTCGACCCGCGGCGGACAGTCCTCGGTGAAGCCTTTGCCGCCAGGCATTGCGCTGAGACGGACTGTGCCCCGCAGGCGCCAGTGCCGGAACGGGTGGCTACCCTCGACCGCCAGGGAGACGCGGTGCTGATCGGGCAACCTACGGTCGTTGAGCCCTTGGACTGCCCACGAGAAGCTGCCGGCGACGGGCCCAGCCACTCGCGCCAGGGTGGAGATGGGCCAGCCGCTGGCGTAGCTGTAGTCGGCGCCGATCTTGAGTCGCCGTTTCATGCCGAACACTACCGCTGCCAGGATGTCGACAGCATGGCGCTGGTCTCCCGCGGCATCGAGTGGGGCTAGCGGCACCGGCCCGCCCGTTGTGCGGGTCGAGCGGAGTAGCGAATAGCCGGCTGCAAGGTCGAGCCGGCCGCGGCGAAGGGCGACGTTTGCCTCGAGCCCGTAGGCATAGCCAGTGCCCTGGTTGAGAAAGCCGCCGGTTTCGTTGTCCGTCCCGGGGACATAGACCAGTAGCTGGTCATAGCGCTTGAGGAAGCCTTCGGCTTTCAGTAGCACGCCGAATGGGAACCACTGGTCTACGCCGAGGACGACATGCAGTGCTCGTTCGGGCAACGGTGCGGCGCGGCCGAGGTCGCGGTCGACGACCAGGGGCTCGAGGCGGTCCTGGTGCTGCAGGCTGATGGATGCCCTGATTGTCGTGCCGCTGGGCAGAGGCACGGTGACGGCCAGGCGGGGCGAGGCGTATGGGCGCCGCGACCTGTTCACCAGTGATGCGCGCAATCCTACGTGCAGAGACAGTGGGCCGAGGAGCCGGCGCAGGTGGCTGGATGCTGACAACACAAGCTCTGGCCAGCTGCTGCGGTTGCTCAATTCCAGGGGCTGGCCGCTGAGTTCGGCGAGGGGTAGGTAGGTCCATGTCGGCAGGTTGCGGGTGTCGGGGAACTCGCCGTCGATGTCCAGGCTGGTGACCGCGGTCTCGACGCCCAGATGCAGGGTGTTCGATTCGCCGACCTGTTCGCTGACCACGGCCCGGAGCATCGTGCGGTGCTCGCGGTCATGCCAGCTACGTCGGTGCGGGTAGCTGAACTCGCCGGTGGGCTCCGAGGCGGAATTGCTGCTGTGAGAGAGGGTCGCATGCAGCTGACCACTCTCTGAGTACTTCCAGCGCCAGTCGCTGGCAACACCGAGGACCTGGTGGCGCAGGTTGACGTCGTCGTACAGCACCTGGTCCCGGGTGTGTAGCAAGGTGACACGCAGCCGACTATTGGGCGAAGGGTCATGGCGATATCGTGCGAAGACCTCTCCGTAATCCGCTTTGGTCTCGGCACCGTCAAAGACCCCGAGAGCCTGGGCGGCCGCCAGGTAAGCGGTGAGGAAGGACTGCCGGGCACCGACGACGAGGTGATGCTTGCGATTGCTGTCGAGAGTCACGGCGATGTGTGCTGAGCCCCCCAGGGCGTCCAGGCTCAGCCGCCCGTCGAAGCGGTCGTGCGGACGGTCCAGGTAGGACAGCAGCAGGGAGCCGGACAGGGACTCCGGCAGGTGGGCTGGCGGGTTCGAGGCGTACAGTGTTACATCCTGGGCCAGCGCACTGTCGATCACCGACATGATGCCCGTGAGGTGTGTGAACTCACGGATTCGGATGCCGTCGAGCTCGATTGAGATCTCGTCCCGGCTGCCGCCGCGCACCCGGAACCAGGCATTGGCTGCCTGGTCGGAATGAACGCCAGGGAGCAGGTGCAGGGCCCGTGCGGCGTCCCCGATGGGGCCCGCGCCGTGCTCCAGGTCGCGCTGGCGGAGGTGGTCGACGCTCGTTGCGGCATCGGGGTCCGGCTGCAGGGGACTGCGCGGCCTTGCTCGCCACGCCAGGGCGCTGCGGATCACGGTCTCTGTGGCATCGCCGCTGGCAGAGTCATCATCATCGCCGCTGGCAGAGTCATCATCGTCGCCGCTGGCGGAGTCATCATCATCGCCGCTGGCAGAGTCGTCATCGTCGCCGCTGGCGGAGTCATCATCGTCGCCGCTGGCGGAGTCATCATCGTCGCCCAGTTCGGCGTAGGCAGTGGGCTGCCAGGCCAGCAGTACCAGCAGGGCGAGATTCGCAGCGAGCGTCGCAGCGGAGCGGTTCATGGCGCTACTCTACTCCCGCTGCCGCGACCGTCGCGCGGGGGGCGTCAGCATTGCGGTCTGTGGCTGCTCGTGAGCTACTCGGCGACGAGATAGCGTGCGTAGACTCCATCGATGTCGGTGCCATTCGCGACCAGATCGCGCACATAGGGAGCGTCTGTGTCCGGATTAATTACGGTGGGTGCCGTCACCAGCTTCAAGTAGGTGAATCCGTACACCTTGATGGCCTCAGCAGGCCCGCCATCATCAGGCAACTCGGCGAGATCGAAGGGGTCGCCCCCAGCGAGGAGGGTGTCGAAGGGGTCGACCGGGTTGTGTTCTTCGTTCAGAAGCACCGGGTTGACTCCCGCGAATCCCTGCCAGTCCGGGGCCAGTGGCGAATAGATGCTCTCGTCAGTCGCCAGGTAGTCGTGTGGGTAGGGCACCCAGGTCTGCTGGTCGCGGCTCAGGTAGACCACCGCATGGTCCATGAAGTGTTGCCCCTGGCCTCCGGCGGCGAAGGCATTCTCGAACACCACGAAGTCGGTGCCTGGTCCGTTGAGGACCTGTGCCTCCGGCCAGCGCATGACGATGTAGTTGTCGACCCCTTCGTTGTAGCCGAGGGAGAACACGTCGGTTCCGCCTTGCCCGTTGCCTCCACCGCGCACCCCGTTGACGGCGTTGTTTGCGTCGCGAAAGCCAATCCCAGTATCGCCGGGGGCCTCGATCACGCTTCCAGCGGCCTGCTGCTGCAGCTCGCTGCGGCAATCGTCGCTGCAGCCATCGCCTGTTACCGCGTTGCCGTCGTCACACTCCTCGCCCGGTTCGAGCAGCTCGTTGCCGCACTCGCCTGTGCAGTGGGCCTGCTGCGAGCAGTCCTCGTCCCAGCAGTCGATGTCCCCGTCGCAGTCTTCGTCGAGCCCTCCATCGCACTGCTCGGGATTGTCGGGGGCAGACAGAGGGTCGTCGTCGCAGTCTTCCTCGCACAGACTGAAGCCGTCGTCGTCGCTGTCGGGCGCATCCAATGTGCTCGGATCGCAGTCATCGTCCGTGCTGTTGCAGGTCAACTCGATGAGCCCTGGCGCGACGTCTGCATCCAGGTCGTCACAGTCGACATCCGCGCATTGTCCATCCCCGTCACTGTCAGTGCAGGGCTCCAGCTGGCATGAATCGTTGCATTCATCGCTGCTCTCGAGGTTGCCGTTGTCACATTCCTCGCCGGGGTCGAGCTCGCCGTTGCCGCACAGTTGCGTCGGCTCCAAGTCGACCTCGAGCTCGTCGATGTCCGCACCGCAGCCGGCAACCGCCACGATCCAACTCGCGAGCAGAACAACTCTGACCTTCGGGAATGCAGCCAGAGAGATCGGTGTGGCGCGGGTCACGGTGCGGGGAGCATCGATGTCCACGAGAAACCACCACAACCGGTGTTTGCCGGGTCGCTGGAATCGGCAGCAGCGGTAGCCAGCGCGGCGGCTTCGTTAGCGCAGTCGTAGCAGGTCTGGCAGTACCAGAACGTGGCTGTGCTGCTGCCATCCCAATGCCAGTCAAACCGGCTCCACAGGCCTCCTCCGCTGCTGTTGCCCAGGCTGTTCTGGGCGATTACGACCTGCGTGCCGTTGTCGAACTGGCTGATGTCGTAGTTGCCCCAGGCACCCTGGGCCCAGGTGGTGTCTGTGATCGTGTGGGAGGCGCCCCAGTTGTCGAGCCAGTCGCCGGCGATCGCGAGCTGCGAGGTGGCCGCGGTGTCGTCGTCGTCGCCTGCGGTGTCGTCGTCGCCTGCGGTGTCGTCGTCGCCTGCGGTG
>CAZBDA010000217.1:0-5264 GCA_964490445.1 uncultured Rickettsiales bacterium
CGCGCCGCTGCAGTTGGGCATCGAGGTCTTCAGCGCGGATCGCTACGGAAATGAAGACGAGACCCACCAGTTCACCCTGGATCGCGTCAACGTCGAGGACTCCACCATGCCCGGCACCGTCGAACTCGAAGAGCTCGTGCTGCCTGGCGAGGAGGGGGATGCGCGGGTCAGTGGTCGCTACAACATTCGCTTTACCTCGGATCGCTTCTCGGCTCGCGACGGCAAGGTCGAGATTTCGGGCGACTTCGACGTCGAGGTGCGTCGTGACCGTGAGGAAATCGACGAACCCGATCGCAATCTCGATCTCGAAGATACCGACTCCGAGCAGACTGGGGCTTGAGGTCCAACCGGGTGAAATTGCCCGGTGCGATTGACAAGGATCGGCACTTCGGTAGGCTGATAAATGGCGAGTCGTATCCCGTTCAGGGCTCGTGGCGAGGTCTTAGTGATGAGTTGCCGAATGCGGCAGCGTTTTGGCTCGGGTGTCGGTTCATACTGTCGGATGCGAGGGCGCCCCCCCGGGGGGGGGGGGGGGGCCCGGGGCGCGGGGGGGGCGGGGCCCGGGGCGGGGGGGGCGCGGGCTTAGGGATGCGTTGCCCAATGCGGCACGGTTTTGGCGCGGGTGGCGGTTCACACGGGCGGCCCCCCCCCCCCCCCCCCACGTTCGGCAGTCGACGCCCGGGCCACCTCATCGCAATTACAACCGTCATGTCCCTCGTGCGAACGTGCTACTGCTCCGCGCAACCGGGTCCCCACCAGCCCGGTGACTCCCCTGTCCTCATGCTAGTCTGAGTCGCAATGGACCATTCGATCAAGGGATTCATTCTCACGCCGGCGCATTCCGGCGTGGTTGCGATGCTCGTTGCCAGTGGCCTGCTCGCGATGACCGGATGCGGGAGCTTTTCTGCCGAGGGTATCGACGGCTTCAATCCAATGTCCCAGGTGTGGGCTGTCGAAAGCTCCGGCACGACGCGCAGTCACTCTCTTATTCTGACCAGTGTCGCGGGGTACTGTAGTAAGCGTCGCAATGCTGAGCAGAAGCGTGTCGACGCCGATCGGCGTCACGGCGAGCGTCTCGAAGCCGCACAGTCCGTGTGCGAGTCGACCGACCTCTGGTACGACGACATGGCGGATGCTTTTGGCAGTCTCGAGGGTTCAGGCGCTCGCTACCTGCAGATTCAATTGGACCGGCTCGATGTCGAAAATGTCGATACCCGGACGGCGCCCGGGGCAGGGCACTTCGCCCAGTTCGGTACTGACAACGACGGCAGCTACCTGGGACAGATTCGCTACTTTGAGGACGACTACTGGCAGCGTAGTGCCGATGCCTACAGTTGCCTCAACCCGCAAGATGTCGACGAGGAGCAGTGGGCGGAATTCCTCAACGAGGACGAGCCCGACCTGCGACAGGTCTGGAACCTCAGTGGCGGCGGCGTAGACCTGGGTGAAGACTCTGCCGACAGTTGGACTGTGAGCGTCGAAGCGGACCTCGTGAGTGAAGCCCAGGACACCATCGGTTCGGTGGTCGCGACCTTTACCGCGGAGCGCTGCGAAGTCGAGGTTGGCGAGTCTGACTAGGCCGTTCAGGCGGCGCCGTCTTTGACGATGCGCAGGGCGGGATGGCCGCTGTCGTCGTGCACTGGGCTGTCGAGAGGCTCCAGCGCTGCAGCCGGCTCATCAGGGATGCCGCCACCCCCACTACGGAGCACGGCGCGCCGCACGGCTTCGGCGAGAAACCCCATGTCGTCAGGCCTGTAGAACGGGTGCAGAGGTAGGAAGATTGTCTCTGCAGCGAGCTCTTCGGCGATCGGGCCGCGCATACCCTTGGGGGCCAGCCAGCCGGCCAGGCCGGGAACACACTGGACACCCATTACCCGCAGGTTGCGGCGCACCAGCTCGGCGTCGGCAACTCGTAGCGGAATGGCAGCACCCGCTGCGATGGAACCTTGCGGATCGGAGAGGCTCTTTGTGCCGGGAAGATGCGAGCAGTGCAGGTGCAGTGCACGCACGTGCCGTGCTCTCTGAGTCCATCGCTCGCTGCTCTGGTGCAGGCGTGCCTGGGCCGCAGCGAAGGCCCAGCGCGGCGCTTTTTCGGCATCGACGCTGGGAACTGAGGTCTCTTTCTGTGGCCCCTTCCAGAGGCTGCGTAGGCGCGGCTCGTACAGGACGGTATGTGCCAGCAGGCGTAGGGCAAAGGGTAGTGAACGGCGCAGGGTGGTTCGTGGTCGGGACTGCTGAGTGCCGCGCTGGCGGGAGCCGAACAGGATGGCGCCGGTAAACAACGATGGGCCCGGCTCGCCATCGACGGGCACCAGCAGTAGATCCCCGAAGGCCTCGGGGCCCTGCTCGCCGATGCGACTGCCGACACTGGCGCGTGCATCGACGACAAACAGTGCGCCGGCTTCGGCGCACAGTGTGGCCACTTCGGGAAGTGCGGAGCAGTCGCCGGTGATGGGAGCGAGAAGGATTGCCTTTGCGCCGCTTTCGAGCGCCTCGCGCACTTCGTCGGCACCGGGCTCGAGGCGGCCGGATGCCGGCTCCATCCAGCGAATCTCCGCGAACAGGCGAGGAAGAACTTCGCGGTAGGTGGGGCGAGCCCACGATGGCACTGCGATGGGCGCGTCGGGTCGCCCCAGGGCCTCGATGATCGCCGCGCACAGAGCCTCTTCGGGGTGGGCCGTCCAGCGGCCGAGAATGCGGCCAAAGTGATCGGAGGCCGCGATTGCCAATTCACCGGGGGTGCGCGCCCAGCGTCCCTGCCGTTGGATGATCGCACGCAGCACATCGCGGTCGACCGGCGGCGTGAGGGCAGGAATGGAACGGACGGCAACCACGACCCGCAAGATAGCACCCTGAGCCGGGGCTGCTCACCTCTGTTATATAGGGACAATGGCGATCCTCCCCATCTACGAAGTGCCGGATCCGGTGCTCAACGAAGTTTCCACGATTGTCGAGGAGGTCGACGATTCGATCCGCACACTGCTCGACGATATGGCGGAGACCATGTTCGATGCACCGGGGATCGGCCTGGCCGCGCCGCAGGTGGGAGTCAGCAAGCGAATCCTGGTGGCAGCGGTGCCTGTCCGATCGGGGATCTCTCGGGAGCAGGACGACGACGAGGAGCTCGGCGCCGCGGCGTACCTGTCCGAGTTGATCAATCCGGTCGTGGTCGAGAGTGAAGGCTCCCTGATCTTCGAGGAGGCCTGCCTGTCAGTGCCCGACATGACGGTTGAAGTGGACCGCTTCGAGCGCATCAAGATCGAGGCTCTCGACCGTCACGGCAAGCCCTTTTCCGTGGTCGCCGAGGGATTCTATGCAGTGGTCTTTCAGCACGAGATGGACCATCTCGACGGCATCACCCTGCTGCACTACATGAGCCCGCTTCGCCGCAAGCTGTTCCTGAAGAAGCTGAAGAAACGACGCGTGGATGGCCCTGGACCCCACCCTGGCGCTGCCGGTTAGCCCCCTGGAGCGTCCGCTCCGGGTCGCCTTTTTCGGCTCTCCCTCCCTGGCTGTACACAGCCTCGAGGCATTGCTGTCGCGTCCGGACCTCTGCGAGGTGGTGCTCGTTGTTGCCCAGCCGGACAGGCCCGCCGGACGCGGACGCAAGATGCGTCCGCCCGCCGTTGCGGTGCGAGCGCGGCAAGCCGAACTCAGGCTCGAGCAGCCGCGGCGGGTCCGCAGCGGGGAATTTCCCGAGCTCATCGAATCCCTCGACCTCGACGCTATCGTCGTGGTCGCGTACGGACGCATCCTGACAACGCGCCTGCTCGAGGCTCCGCGTCATGGTTGCATCAACCTGCACGCTTCGTTGCTCCCCGCCTACCGCGGCGCCGGTCCCATTCAGTGGGCGCTGATTCGCGGTGAGCGTGAGACCGGCGTGTCGACCATGTGGATGGAGGAGGGGCTGGACACCGGCCCCATTCTGCTCCAGGAGGCGACGCCCATTGCTGTGGGAGAGACGGCAGCATCGCTCGGCGAGCGTCTTGCGGTCCTGGGTGCGGAGTTGCTGGTCAAGACCCTCGAGAGTCTCTGTGCGGGCACCCTGCAGGCACAGCCCCAGCCGCAGCAGGGAGTGAGCATGGCTCCGTTGCTCAGTGTTTCGGACGGTGAAATCAACTGGCACTGCAGCGCCGCGGAAATTGATGCGCGAGTGCGTGGGGTATGGCCGTGGCCCGGCGCACGCTGCGGCTACCGCGGCGCGACCCTCAAGGTCGTTGCGGCCCACCTGGCTCCTGCACACGGGACCGCTGCCGTGGAAGCCGGTCGAGTGGTCTCGGTGGACGAGACCGGAGTGCGGGTGAGGTGCGGCGAGGGCGAGCTTGTGTTGACCCGAGTACAGCCTGCCGGTAGGAAGACCCAGGACATCGCTGACTTCCTGCGGGGCTACGGCCTGGAGCCCGGCGAGGACCTGACCCTTCCCCCGGTCAGCGAGTAGCCCACTGGAGTGCAGCTCATGAGCGGACGCAAACACCTGATCGCGCCATCCATTCTGTCGGCGGACTTCGGACGCCTCGGAGCCGAGGTAGAGGCAGTGACTGCTGCGGACGCTGACTGGATCCACGTGGACGTGATGGATGGTCACTTCGTGCCGGTCATCACCCTGGGGCCGGCCATCACCAGTGCGGTGGGCCGCCACACCGAGATCCCCTTGGATGTACACCTGATGATCGAGAAGCCCGAGCGGCACCTGGACGCCTTCGCCGGTGCCGGCGCGTCGGTGCTCACCGTGCACCAGGAGGTCTGCCCACACCTACACATGACCCTGAGCAGTATCCGCTCACTGGGATGCAAGGCCGGGGTGTCTATCAATCCGGGCACACCCATCTCGGTGCTCGAGCCCGTGCTGGAGTCTCTCGACCTCATCCTGGTGATGACCGTCAATCCAGGCTGGGGCGGGCAGAGTGCCATCCCGTCAGCGGTCGCCAAGGTCTCGGCCCTGCGCGCCGAGCTGGAGAGCCGGGGTCTGGACGACGTGCTCATCGAGGTCGACGGCGGCGTCAAGGTGGACAACATCACCGACTTTGCTGGCGCGGATGTGTTGGTCTCGGGTTCGGGAATTTTCAAGAGCGACGACTACGCGGCGACCATCGCAGCCATGCGCACGAGGCTGGCCGGGTGAGTCCGCGCCGCCACGTGACTGTGGCGGCAATCTTGACATGAAGGAGGGCGCTGGTAGCCTTCCGCGGCCCTTAGCTGGGCATTCTGACGGGGCGTAGCGCAGTTTGGTAGCGCACCTGCTTCGGGAGCAGGGGGCCGGAGGT
>CAZBDA010000218.1:0-5148 GCA_964490445.1 uncultured Rickettsiales bacterium
CGTCGACAGCTACTGCGGCGCCAATGTGAGCATCGGCAGCTTCGAGATCCAGCCTTCGGGGAACGTCCGCGCGCTCGATACCGGCAACGACCCGAACTACCCCCACGTGGGCATGGGCTTCAGTGGACAGATCATCACCTGGGGCTTCGACAACAACGCCTCGTCCTACAGCCACTGGGCCAACTGGTTCGACAACAACCCCTGCTGCGAGGCCGGCAACGACGCGAGCATCCAGACCGCGCAGCCCT
Source organism: uncultured Rickettsiales bacterium (assembly GCA_964490445.1). Taxonomy (GTDB): domain Bacteria; phylum Myxococcota_A; class UBA796; order UBA9615; family UBA9615; genus UBA6601. Next base: position 249 of record CAZBDA010000218.1, read on the forward strand.
GGCGCTACGTGATCTACATTCGCTGAGCTGGGTCGCCGCACGGGGCGAACTTTCACCTCCGGTCCATAGTTCCTCCACATGTGTGCGAGAGGATGGCGGCCATGAAGCTCGTGATCCCCACTCTCGGCCTGTCTCTGCTGATGCTCACGGCTGTGGCCTGCGGTACGACGACGACGCAGGAGCCCACTCAGACCAGCGCACTGGCCCCCCTGGTCGACTCCGAGAGCCTGGAAGGCAAGCACCTGGTCGGCTACCAGGGCTGGTTCGCCTGTCCCGGTGACGGCTCGCTGCTGGACAACTGGAGACACTGGTCACCTGCACAGTCCCCCGCGCCCGACAACGTCAGCTTTGACGCCTGGCCCGAGGTCGAAGGCATGCCGAACGACTCGCTGTGCGACACCGGCTTCGTCCTGCCCGGCGGACAGCAAGGTCGGCTGTTCTCGTCCTACCGAGCGTCTACGGTCGACCGACACTTCGAGTGGATGGCCATGCATGGCATCCACGGAGCACTGCTGCAGCGCTTCAGCAACGAGCTACACCACCCTGGGCACCTGGACTTCCGCGACCGCGTGGCCAGCAACACCCTGGCCTCAGCCCATAACCACGGACGTGTGTTCGCAGTGGTCTACGACATCAGCGGCACGGATCCTGCCAGCTGGGCATCACGAGTCATGAACGACTGGAAGCACCTGGTCGACGACCTGGAACTGACCGACAGCAGCCGCTACCTGCAAGAGAGAGGCCGCCCCCTGGTGGGGATCTGGGGACTGGGTTTTTCCAGTCGTCCCGGCACTGCGCAGGAAGCCGTGGAGCTGCTCGAGTTCTTCCACGACAACCCCGAACCTCGCTACCGGGCCTCAGTGATGGGCGGAGTCCCCACACACTGGCGCACACGAACCGGTGACGCGAAGTCCGACCCTGCCTGGACCGGCTATTACCAAGGCCTCGATGTACTCAGTCCATGGACAGTCGGCAGGTACCAAACCCTGGGCCAGGCCGACCAGCACCGCTACCAGGTGCAGGAGCCGGACATGAACTGGACCGGCGCCCGTGGGATCCGCTACCTGCCGGTGATCTTTCCGGGCTTTTCCTGGGCCAACCTGACCGGCGATGCATCCACCTTCAACCTGATTCCGCGCCTCGGTGGGCGCTTTTACTGGCGCCAGGTCTACAACTCAGTGGACATGGGAGCGACTGCGGTGATGACCGCCATGTTCGACGAAGTCGACGAGGCCACCGCCATCCTGCCCATCGCATCCAGCGCACAGCGGACACCCACCACGGGCCGTTTCCTGCACCTGGCAGCCGATGGCGCGACCCTGCCGGCCGACTGGTACCTGCGGCTTGCGGGTGCGGCGGGCGAGATCCTCCAGGGAAGCAGGCCAAACAGCACCTCCATCCCCCTCGACCCGACCGAGCCAACACCGGAAGTACCTCCCGAGCCAGAGCCCAGCCTCGACTCAGAGGTAGCCGTCTACCGAGTGACCCTGGCCTACCGGGGCCTCCTCGGCCGAGAGCCCGATCCGAGCGGCCTCGGCGCCTTCTCCGAACACCTGCTGGCCGGCGAATCCGTGCTGTGGCTGTGTGAAGTTCTCACCAGCAGCGCCGAGTTCGAGAATCAACGAGCCCAGCTGGCTGCACACGAGATGGCAGTGGAGTTGTACCAGGGCATTCTCGGCCGAGAACCCGACCCCGGTGGACTCGATGCCACCATCGGAGCCATCGAGAACGGCCTGCTGGCTTCCCGTGCAGCGGAAATGATCCTCAGCAACGAGGCGGAGCAGAACTTCCACTGACACCGCAGCCGCGCGCAGGCGCGGCGCTCAGTAGTGCCAGGGGAACTCGCTGAAGTCCTGGTCGCGCTTCTCGAGAAACGCGTTGCGCCCTTCGACCGCCTCGTCGGTGCCATAGGCAAGCCGGGTGGCCTCTCCAGCGAACAGCTGCTGTCCCACCAGCCCGTCGTCGACCATGTTGAAGGCGAACTTCAGCATGCGCTGCGCGGTCGGGCTCTTGTCGTTGACCTCGCGCGCCCACTGCAAGGCGGTTTCCTCGAGTTCATCGTGCGGCACAGCGGCATTGACCATGCCCATCTGGAAGGCCTCCTGGGCCGAGTAGTTACGACCCAAAAAGAAGATCTCCCGGGCGCGCTTCTGACCGACCATGCGCGCCAGGTAGGCCGAACCGTAGCCGGCGTCAAAGCTCGCCACGTCAGCGTCGGTCTGCTTGAAGATCGCATGCTCGGCGCTGGCGAGGGTCATGTCGCAGACCACGTGCAGGCTGTGGCCGCCGCCCACTGCCCAGCCGGGTACCACGGCGATCACCACCTTGGGCATGAAGCGAATCAGGCGCTGCACCTCGAGAATGTGCAGGCGACCCAGGCGACCCGCGTCGACGGCCTCGCCGGCCTGACCCTCGTACTTGTAGCCGTCGCGGCCGCGAATGCGCTGATCACCGCCCGAACAGAAGGCCCAACCGCCGTCCTTGGGGGACGGGCCGTTGCCGGTCAGCAGAACGCAGCCCACGTCCGAGGTGGTTCGAGCATGCTCAAGCGCCTGGTACAACTCGTCGACCGTGCCCGGGCGAAATGCATTGCGACACTCGGGCCGATTGAAGGCGATGCGCACTGTGCCCTGGTCGACCGCGCGGTGGTAGGTGAGGTCGCGGAACGCGAAGCCTTCGACCTGGCGCCAACATTCGGGAGAGAAGATCTGCGAAACCATGGGGCCTCCTTGCGGTCGGCACCCTACACAGGACGCACCTCGAGATCATCCCCATTGCGCTACGAGTCGCTGCCGGAAAGTACTCAGTCGGACTTACAGCAGCCCTTGTATGCACCCCAGGCCCACAGCGCGGCCGAGCCGAGGGTCGGCAGGACCACCGTCAGCACGAGCGCGATCCACAAGATGCCGTTGGCACCGCCTGCGCCCCAGTCCAGTGCGGCGACCCCCATGTATGCCTTGACGAGCGTAACGCCCCAGTTGGCCCAGCTACCGAGGATGGCCAGCCCGCACAGCGCGCCGAGTTGGCTGTCGCCGAGCTGCAGGCGAGGCAGAGTCCAGGCCAGACCGAGCAACCAGAAACAACCCAGCAGTGCGTTGAGATGGGAAGCGAGAATTCTGCCGAACATCTCCGCGTCGTCCCCGGCGGTGGGGATCAGAATGCCGGTAACGGCCCCAACCAGGAACAGCAACGTGGCGTAAAACACGAGCCGTGTGGCCCATTGCTCTCGAAGCTCCGACATGCCTGGTTCCTCTCTCGGCCCGGGTTCCTACCGGACGAACAGCGCGTAGTCCTCGTGCTGGGTTGGCTCGTTGTGGTGGTAGCCCGCCGACCCCGAGGGACCCGACTGGGCATCCAGGTAGGTGTTGTTGCCCTGGGTCAGGCCGACGCCCACCTCGATGTAACCAGCATTGCCCTCCAGTTCCGACATCATGGCGCGCTCATCGGCACTACAATTGCCCACCTGCAGGTCGTAGTGCCGCCAGTACAGCGCGGCTCCGATGAGTGAGTCGCGACCGTCGTCGACCAGCAGGTCGGCGCTGCTCGATATCGCGTAGCCGCACTGACCCGCGATCGAGTTCAGGTAGTCGCCCCAGCTGATCGCAGAGCCGGCATAGGTATGGACGGCCAGCGCGCTGGAGCCGAGATCAAGCACCAGGACCTGGCTGCCGGGCAGCGTGGAATAGGCCTGTGACTTGGCGTCGGTGTTGGCCAGAGTCGTGGCATCGCCGAATGTTTGCGTGTCGGTGTAGTAGCCGCTGCTCCAGCCCCAGTGGTCCTGGCCGTCGTTGGCGCTGATACGAGCCACCAGCGTCCAGCCTCCGCCGTCGGTGTCGTGCTCGCAGTACACGTCAAACGGGGCATCGCCGGTGCCAGGTCCGTCGGGGTCGATCGTATAGACGCCCGAAGTGGAGTGGCCCGCAGCAAGGACATCACTGCAGCCCGGACCCAGCGAGCAGCCGCCGCCCAGCGCCGGGACCACCGCGGGGTTGCTGTCGTCGCAGTCCTCGCAGGCGGGGCTGCCGTCGCCGTCGGCGTCGACCTCGCCGCCCACTGCTGCGGTGTTCGGGTCGCCGGCGTTGTCGCGGCCGTCACACAGTTCGGTCGCGCCGGGGAAGATGCCGGCCGAGAGATCATCGCAGTCCGTGCCGTCGGCAACGGTGCCCACAGGTTGGATACAGGACGGGATCGCCAGCGCCGGGTTGCCGAAGCCGTCGCCGTCAGAGTCGACGTACCAGAGCCCCGCGTCGACTGCGTCCGCCTCGTCGAACAAGCCGTCGCAGTCGTTGTCGAAGCCATCGCCACACAGCTCGTCGGCGCCCGGCCACACCACCGCATTGCTGTCGTCGCAGTCCTCGCACGACAGGCTCAGGTCGCCGTCGGCGTCGAGCTCTCCGCCCGGAGCTTCGGTGTTCGGGTCGCAGTCGTTGTCCAGGCCATCACACAGCTCGAGGGCTCCCGGATAGGTAGTGGCCGAAAGATCGTCGCAGTCCTCTGCCACCGCCAGGCTGCCGGCAGGCTGGCTGCAGGCAAGCTGCGAGATCGACGCACCGGCGAAGCCATCACCATCCAGATCGGCGAACCACTCGGTGGCATCGACGGCGTCGGCCTCGTCCACCTGTCCATCACAGTCGTTGTCGAGGCCGTCGCCACACAACTCGGGAGCGAGGGGGTAGATGCTGGGGTCCGTAGGCGCGCAGTCCACCGAATCGGGGAAGGAGTCGCCATCCTGGTCGGGATCGACGACGACGCTGTCGTCATCATCACCGGCGGAGTCATCATCACCGGCGGAGTCATCATCACCGGAAGAGTCATCGTCGCCCGCGCTGTCGTCGTCGCCTGCGCTGTCGTCGTCGCCTGCGGTGTCGTCGTCGCCTGCGGTGTCGTCGTCGCCTGCGGT
>CAZBDA010000219.1:0-2647 GCA_964490445.1 uncultured Rickettsiales bacterium
CCTATCGCTAGCTGTTTGCGGCGGACGGCGGCTGCTGCCGCCACGCGCTCGCACGGTCACGCCCCGCCTCCTTGGAGGCGTACAGCGCCTCGTCGGCCCGGGAGACCAGCAGTTCGGCGTCCTTTGCGTCCTCCAGGAAGATGCCTTCCCCGCGTTCTCGAGGTCATTGATCGCACCGGCAGTTCCAGTCCGAGCAAACTTCCCACTCAATCACGCCCCGCTACCTCAGCACAGTTAACATGACGCCTCTTATCGGACCTATACGCATCGTGACTGGTTAGAGCGAAGTCCATGTCAGATATTATTCCCCACACGCGCCTGTCCGCTGAACTCACCGACTTTGTGGCGTCCCTTGAGACGGAAGAGACCACCATTGGTGCCGTGCTGGACTTGATTGCAGACAGGGGCTTTGGGCTCATTCTGCTGATTCTTGCCCTGCCCGCAGCCCTGCCCCTTCCGGCTCCAGGCTATGCCACCCCGTTTGGCATCATGATGGCGCTTCTGGGGCTTCAAATGATTCGCGGTCGGAAGACCCCGTGGCTTCCCGAGGGAGTCAGAAAGCGGTCTGTGACCAAGAGCAAACTCGAGTGGACCGTGAAGAATGCAGGGGTCCCCCTGCGCTTTGCTGAGTGGGTGATTCGGCCGAGGCTTTCTGGCTTGGCGCGAAACCGGGCCTTTCTGGCGCTTGTAGGAGTCATCGTTGTGCTGATGTCGATCAGCATGTCCATGCCCATTCCACTCACCAACACAGCGCCCAGCTTTGTGATTTTTGTGCTGGCCGCTGGGATCTTGGAAAAAGACGGGCTGGTTCTTCTGGGGGGTCTATTGCTGGCACCCATCGCCGCTGGCATTGCCGGTGTGGCGGTCTATTTTGCGTGGACCCATGGGCTGGATGCCGTTGAAGAGCACGCAAAGCCCCTGATCAAAGGTTGGCTTGGTCTCTCCTGAACCCAGTGCAGAACAACCCGTATTTTGATGAACTGCGAGATGACGCTCGATTCCAAGCCTTACTGACCGACTGAACGCCCTACCTCAGCCGAGCCACACTTCAGGCGAATATTTCGGTTGTGACGGCTGTGCCGACCTGTACCAGGGTGGTTTCTTTGTGCGGCAGATCTGCGGCGGCTGGGCACCCTGATTCGACGACCGTCGGGTTAGAACCCGACCGGCGCATGCTGGCGGGTATGTGCCGTTCCCAGGGTGCATATCCCCGGTTGCGGGGTCGTCTTGATGTAGTGCGAATAGTCGGTCCTGACACTGCTATCGTCGGTCAGATTCAGGGGGATCTGTGGTGGCACTAAAGAGGACCGGGTTGTCGAGGAAAGGCGTTCTTTTCGGCGTGGTCGCGACCATCTGCCTGGTTCTCGTGACCGCCCCGCTGGCCTACCTCGACCTTCGGGCGCTGGGACACAATTCGAACTGGAGCTCCTTCGAAAAGACTAGGGTCAAGCTGTATCTGGAGACCGCTGGCCTCATTGGCTTCCTGGTTCCACCCATCGGGAAGCTTCCCAGTGCCATTCACCATGGTGCGACGGCCGGTGACGCGTACCTGGATGGCAACTACCCGTCGATGGGTGTGATGCGGTTTTTTCGCCGAGTGCTGCTCGATAGTTACGAGCACGATGAGAAAAAGGGATTCCGGGCCCGGTTCCAAGCCCACGAAGACAAAGCCATGTCCAGGTGGGAATCGAACTCCCGTAAGAAACAATATGTGCGCCACTTCAAGCAGAAGGTCCAGTTCGACGACTACGCCCACCTTCAAATCTCCGACAGCTGGGAAATCGTACTAAGAACCGACGTGGTCGATGGAAAGCCAAAGAGCTCTTTCTGTGTCTGCGGAATGGGAATCGTGGAGGACGAGCGTGGACCTGCGTACTTTGGCAACCAGATCAACAGGCCGATCCGGGAGTACAACAAGTCCGTCAAAAACAATTCGAAACGCAAACGTTTCACGGCCTGGCTTGCCTCCCTGGATTTCGAACGGGAGCTTGCCTGGATCAACCGGGTAGAGCAGGAGGAGTTGGCCACACCCTACTGGGTTCTCCTGACCGAACTCGACGAGACCTCGGAGTACAGTCACGATGCTGTGAAGCAGAAGTACCGAAAGAGGGTGGCCGATTGGCACGAACGCGTTGACTTGCTCCTGTCGAACGGCGGAGGGGTTTCGGTGAAGGAACTCTACGAGAGATAGTCGGCCAACTCATTCCGCATCTTGCATGCTGGTGCGTATAGGTCCGATAACAGGCGTTATGTTCACTCGGCTGAGGTAGCGAGCACCCGGAGCGGCCGCATTTTCAGGGGCTACGGAACACGGTAGGCTTCGCCAGTGGAGGTGCCCGTGAGACTCACCAAAATGCTTGGCGGCGTGCTGCCTGGACTCGCCTGCCTGCTCGTTTCCTGTGGCTCGGGTCCCTGCCCCGACGGCCAGGCCAGACACAATGACGGCGAATGCCGCGCTGTCGAAACCGACCTCGAGATCTGTGGCGACGACAGCGACAATGACGGCGATGGCTTTGTCGATTGCGCGGACCAGGACTGCGCCACGGATCCCGGCTGCGCCGGCGATGACGACACAGGCGATGACGACGACTCCGCCGGCGACGACGACACAGGCGACGACGACACCGGCGACGACGACGACTCAGCC
>CAZBDA010000219.1:2657-5112 GCA_964490445.1 uncultured Rickettsiales bacterium
GCTGTGTCTGTGTCTGAGGCTGCCGCCGCCGACTACTACCCGGGCGAGTCCGACGACTCAGCGGGCGACGAGGACATCGGCGACGACGACAGCGAGCCCCCCTGCACCGACGCCGACGCCGACAACTGGTGCCTGGAGGAGGGTGATTGCGACGACAGCGCTCCGCAGACGAACCCCCTGGGCGTGGAACTGTGTGACGGCAGCGACAATGACTGCGACGGCCAGGTCGACGAAGACTCTGCGGACGCCGACACCTGGTACCTGGATGCCGATAACGACGGCTACGGGGCCGCCCACCTGTTCGTCGAGGCCTGCACGGCAGCCGCGGGCTATGTCGACAACGCACTGGACTGCGACGACCTCAACGCCCAGAGCTACCCTGGGGCCGTCGAGACCTGCGACCAGCAGGACAATAACTGCGATGGCATCGTCGACGAGGGAGCGGCCGCGCCGATCACCTGGTACGGCGACAGCGACGGGGACGGCTTTGGTGATAACACCGTGACCGCGCTGGCCTGTGCCGCACCGGTCGGCTACAGCCTGTATGGCGGCGACTGCGACGACAGCGACGCCACCTTCCATCCCGGCGCTGCCGAAGCCGACTGCACCGATCCTGCCGACTACAACTGCGACAGCTCCACCGGCTACGTCGACGCCGATAGCGACGGGCACGCCGCCTGCGAGGACTGCAACGACAACGATGCGGCGGTGAACACTGCTTCGTCTGAGGCATGCGATGGCGTCGACAATGACTGCAACGGCCAGGTCGACGAGGCGGGCGCAACGGGCGAAACCAGCTGGTACCTGGACGCGGACGGCGACGGCTACGGGCGAACAACAGCAGGCGTGGTGGCCTGTGCGGCCCCTCCGGGCTACATCGCCACGAGCGGTGACTGCGACGATCTGGACGCCAGTTCCTTTCCCTCCGGAACCGAGGTCTGCGACGGCGCCGACAACAACTGCGATGGCACCACCGATGAGGGCGTCACCACCACGTTCTACTCCGATGCCGACAGCGACGGTTACGGCGACCTCGGCAGCCCGCAGCAGTCCTGCTTTGCTCCCATCGGCGCGGTGGTCAACTCGCTGGACTGCGACGACGGCTCGCCGGCGGTTCACCCCGGCGGAGTCGAACTCTGCGATGGTCTGGACAACGACTGCAACAGTTCCATCGACGACGGAGCGGTGGACGCCGTCACCTGGTACCCCGATGCCGACGGCGATGGCTACGGCACCTCGGCGGGGAGCGTCCAGGCCTGTCAGCAGCCGGCACAGACTGCAGCCAACAACCTCGACTGCGACGACACGCAGAGCAGCATCTCTCCCGGAGGCACCGAGGTGTGTGACGGCATCGACAACGACTGCGCCCTGGGCAGCGACAACGGGCTCGACGGCGACGGCGACGGGGTGACGCCCTGCGGACCTGACGGAGTCTCCGGCACCAACGACGACGACTGCGATGACTCCAATGCCGCCGTCTCCCCGAACAGCTCAGAGACCTGCGACGGCAACGACACTGACTGCGACGGCATCGTGGACAATGGTGTCGCCGGGGGGCTGTCCCAGTCCTGTCCAGCAGCAAACTGCCTGGCCATTCTCAACGCCAACGCCGGCAGCAACGATGGCCTGTACTGGCTCGACCCGGACGGCTCGGGGTCCTTCGAAGCCTTCTGCGACATGACGCAGTTCGGCGGCGGTTGGACGCTGGTCGCGCGGATGACCAACGGCTGCAACACCTTCAGCCGCTCGTCGGTAGGCACCCTGACCTCGCCGGCACAATCGGCCTGTGCCAAGCTCTCGGATGCTCGAATCAATGCCCTAGACGGGAGCGCCGGATCCGGAGGCGTGTACTGGGGCTGGCACGATGGCTCGCCCTATGCCCTGCTGGGGCCGAAGTTCCTGAAGATCGTTACCGGTGAGTTCAACGCCGACGCGACCCAACCCAACCTGGTTCAGCAGTGCAGTTGCTCACCGACAGGCCCGTTCAGCCCTTCCTACGACTACCACTCCACCATGGCCGGCGTGTACACCCACAACGGCGGCTGGGAATGCGTGACTATCGGCGAGGCGGCCTGCACCAGCGCGAACACCAACAGCGACAGCCTGTTCCTCTACCAGCACGCACTGCGCCAGGCGGGCACCTTCCCGTCCAACAGTCACGGCATCAGCGGCGGACAAGCCGGCTACCTGTTCCTGCGCTGAGCCCGCGGATAGGGCCGACAAGAGGCCTCGTCGTCGCAGTCCCCGCCGCCTGGCCTTCGCCCGCAGCCGCACCGCGATGGCTGACTGGAACACCGTGAGGACCTCGCTCAGTAGCTCGCGGTCCCAGGCCAAACGGAAGCGCAGCGGGAAGGGCAGTGAGAGCACCCACTGGCGCCAGGGGCGTATAGGTCCGATAACAGGCGTTATGTTCACTCGGCTGAGGTGTGACGCTTGTTTCTCGAGACACTCGGCA
>CAZBDA010000220.1:0-5090 GCA_964490445.1 uncultured Rickettsiales bacterium
GCAGAGCCCAAGGCAAAGGCAGAGCCCTAGGCAAAGGCACAGCCCAAGGCAAAGGCAAAGCCCAAGGCCAAGGCCAAGCCCAAGGCCAAGGCCAAGCCCAAGGCAAAGGCCAAGGCAAAGGCCGAAACCAAATAGAGCCTGGACCCTCGAGGGCTGTGTCATGGCCGCCAACATGGACATCGTCATGGCGGAGTGGCGCGGACACATGCTGGCACAGCACTGCTCTGCCCCCATCGCGTCTGGATTTCGGCCCTGGCCGCTTCGCCTCGGCAACTTCTCCGACACCCTGCAGGTCGGCCACAAGTTCACCGGCAATAAGCCCGACCACGCGACTATGAGCTTCGAGAGCTACACCGCCCTGGGCGGCAGCGAAAAGGCCCCGAACGTCCGGGGCCTTGGAAAAGAGGATTGATGAGCGCCATCGACAGCTACTGCAATGACCTACTCCGTTTCATAGCTGCCGGCCCCAGCCCCTGGCACGCGGGCGAAGAGTGCGAGAAGAGGCTCTCTGCAGCGGACTACAGCCGCTTCGACGAAGGCGGCGAACACTGGGATCTCACGCCGGGCACCCGGGGTTGGGTGGCCCGTTCGGGAGCCTCGATCATTGCCTTTCAGATGGGCTCCAAGCCGCCCACTGAAGCCGGTTTTCGCATCGTCTCCGCACACCTGGACTCTCCGTGCCTGCGTGTCGCACCCAAACCGGACCGACAGTCCCATGGCTGCGCGAGCCTGGCGGTCGACATCTACGGTGCGCCGATCCTGGCAACCTGGGCGGACCGCGACCTCGGCTTCTCTGGGCGGGTAACTCTGCGCAGCAACACCGAACCGCTGCAGTTGGAAACCCGGCTACTGCGCGTCGACCGACCCGTGTGCCGGATCCCCGCCCTGGCCATTCACCTCAACCGCAAGGTCAACGAAAACGGGCTCAAGCTACAAAAGCACAGCCATCTTCCTCCCATCTGGGGTCTCGGCAGCGGCGGCAGCGCCTTCGAAGAAGGGCACTTTCGCGACTTCCTTGCCGACCAGCTCGGGGTCGCCAGCGAGCGCGTGCTGAGCTGGGAAATGTGCCTGCACGACACGCAGCCGCCCTGCGCCTCGGGCAGAGACGACGAGTTCCTGCATGCACCACGACTGGACAACCTGGCCTGCAGCCATGCCGCGCTCACCGCACTGCTCGAGCAAGGCAGCCAGGACACGGAGAGCACCCGGGTGGTCGCGCTGTTCGACCACGAGGAGATCGGTTCCGAAAGCAACCGCGGGGCCGCCAGCGCTCTCATCGGCGATGTGCTGACGCGGCTGGCCGGCGACAACCGTACGGACCTGAGCCGAGCCATCAACGCCTCGGTGGCGCTCAGCGCCGACATGGCGCATGCCGTGCACCCCAACTTCCCCGAGAAACATGACGGAGATCACGTACCGGTACTGGGCGGCGGCCCGGTGCTCAAGACCAACTCCTCGTGGCGCTACGCCACCGACGCCGAGACCGCGGCGCTGGTACGGGGGCTGTGCGAGGCCGAGGACATCCCCCTGCAGGAATACGTGTGCCGGCGCGACATGCGCTGTGGGACGACGGTGGGGCCGATCATCGCCTCGGACCTCGGCGTAAAGTCCGCCGAGATCGGTACATCGATGCTGTCGATGCACTCCATTCGAGAGATGACAAGTTCCCGAGACTACAAGCATCTCATCGCCCTGGTAGGCGCCTTCCTGCGCTGGTGACGGCACGATGAACACGAGCGGGCAACTCGACGACGACCGGGAAGCAACTCTACCGAGCGAGCCTCTGACTGCACTACGCGACTACTGGGACACCATCGCCGAGCAGTTCAATTCCGGCCCCGGCAAGACCACGCCTTCTCTGGTCGAGGCCATGCTGGCGGACCTCGAGCCGGGTACCGCTATGGGCGGCGACATCCTCGATCTTGCCTGCGGTGCCGGACGAACGACTGCCTTGTTGGCGCCGCGCTTTGCACCGGCTGGGCGGATCACCGGAGTGGATCTGAGCCCGGTGATGATTGCCGCGGCCCGCGACGACTGCCGGAATTCCGACATCACATTCGTAGCAGCGTCGGTGGATGCCCTGCCCTTCGCCGACGCCAGCTACGACCTGGCCTTTTGCAACCTGGGACTGATGCTGTTTCCCAGCGCCGAGGCAGCGCTCACCGAGATCAGCCGAGTGCTCCGACCGGGCGGGAGCCTGCGGGCCACAGTGTGGGGCCGCCCCGAGCACAGCACGGTCATGTCGTTACTGCCCACCGTCGCAGAGCAGCTCGGCATCGAGTGGCCGCGGCCACCCCGCTCCAACTTCTTCCTCGGTCAGCCCGATTCACTTCGGGCTGTTGCAGCGGGCTCCGGCCTCGAGCTACAGGACTGGCGCTACCAGGCGCTCTCGTTCGCCTACCCAGACGGCGCATCAGCCTGCGAGGAGTTGGGAATCTCCGAGCACCGCCCTGGACCTGCACTCAAGACGATTGATGCAGACGCTCGGCGGCGGCTGATCGCCGCGTGCATAGCGGAAGCCCAGCGGCGACTGGATGCAGGTCGCGGCGCCCTGGTGCTCGACAGCCTCGTCGCGGTGTTCGGCTAGCCGGCGTTCACTATGAGTTACGCAGTCAAAGAGCTCTACTTCACCCTTCAGGGAGAAGGTGCGCGAACCGGCAGGCCGGCGGTCTTCGTGCGGATGACAGGCTGCAACCTCTGGTCCGGGCTGGAGAAGGACCGCGAATCAGCAGCCTGCTGGTTCTGCGACACCGAGTTCGTCGGTACCGATGGGCCTGGAGGTGGCCGATTCGCCAATGCCGACTCCCTCGCCGAAGCCATTGTTCGCTGCTGGCAGGACGGCACGGATGCCGCGGAGAGAGGATGCATCTACGCGGTCTTCACCGGCGGAGAACCCCTGTTGCAGCTTGATGAAGCCCTGGTGGCGGCCTGCCACAAGCGCCAGGTCGAGGTTGCGGTCGAGACCAACGGCACAATCTCAGTACCTGAGGCCGTCGACTGGATCTGCGTCTCACCAAAGCCGGGCTCGACGCTTGTGCAGACCCGCGGCAATGAACTGAAGCTGGTCTACCCCCAAGAGGTGTCCCCCGAGACCGTCAAAGACCTGGACTTCGACCACTTCTACCTGCAGCCTCTGGACGGTCCCGAGCGACAGGCCCACACCCACGCAACACTCGAATACTGCCGCAAGCACCCGCAGTGGCACCTGTCTCTGCAGACGCACAAGCTGATCGGAATCCCCTAGAAAGGGCTAGGGGCAGATGGCCGCAGCGTCGGCCAGGCAGCCCGCACCGTTGGAACGGCACACCTCGGCCGCTGTGTTTACCAACAGCTGCTTGAGCGCAGTGAAGTTCGCCTCCTCGCCGAGGTCATAGTCGGTGACGTTGAACACCGCGACGGGCCAGTTGGTGCCGTCGACGATGACAATGTCCCGATAGGCCACCGCCCAGGCGGCCCAGGCATCAGACACTCCGTCGGCATCGAGGTCGACATCCTGTAGCCAGGGGAGACGGCTTCCCTCGTCGATGATCTGCTGATTGCCCCCATCCAGGTCCACCTTGTTCACGCCGAGCAGTTGAATGGCGAGGTCGGGACGCTCCAGGGCAAGTTCGTCTTGGATGGAGTTCATGTAGCCAAACTGGCTACGGCAGTACGCTCACGTCGCGTGCCCGAAGTACCAGCCCGACACCTTGCACAGGTAGTCGCGCGGGGACACTGGCTCACCGCTGGTCGATGAGTTGAGGTTGGCGTCGATGAGGCTGAAATCGCTCACCGTCTGGTCGAGTTCGGATAGCGCGACCTCCCGCTGCGCCGCTGCGGTAGCAGTTCCGTCGCTTGCCGACAGCGTGCAGGTCCAGGCTTGCTCGGCCTGCCCGTCGGCGGCAGGAACCGTGTCGTCGTCCAACTCGTTGGTCGCGGGTCCAATCCAACCCGCCGCGGGATCACCGTCGGGATAGGCCGTGCTGTCGACGATCCACTCCACCGAGTAGTCAATGGGATCTGCATCGGCGTCGATGGAATCTTCGAGCAGCGAGCAGAGCAGGTCGTCCTGGCCGGCGATCGGGTGAATCGGAAGCACGGCGATCCGAGGGCTGCTCGGAGCACTGTTGCCGATGACCACGGCTTCGGACGAGACGGGAGCGCCGGAGGCCTCACCGTCGGACGGCGTGACCTCGACCATCACCTGCTGTCCGCGCGCGAAGTGTTCTGCCTCCAGGCTCACCGCATCGAGGCCGACCTGCACGCCATCCACCGACCAACTGTAGGAATAGATCGGCTCATCAGCGTCGAGGTCCTCCCAGCCGGCGACCTCAGCCGACAACACGGTAGAAGAGTCCGGGGCCTCGGGAATGATGGTGACCAGCGAGATCGCCGGCGGGCTGTTGTGGATGATTGCCGAGTTGCTTTGCAGCGTGACGGTCTCGTCATCCCCCTGCACGGCAATCGCCACGACCTGCCACACCTGCCCGCGCAAGGTCTGGACCGCCGGCAGCAAACTCAGGTTCTCGAGGTCGCTGCGCTCCACGCCGTCCTGGAACCAGGAAAACTGGAAGGTGCCCGGCGCAGCACTTCCATCGTCGGTTTGCACGGACGCGAGCAGGTTGTCGGCGGTACTCGGCTCGGCGGGCGAAAGAAGCACCTGTAAGGCGCTGGGCTCGGAGTCACAGGCCGTCCCGAGGACAACCAGCAAACCACAGAGCACGTGCACGAAACGCCGCATGATCGCTCCCTGAGCCCTACATCGGCCAAGACTGCCGAGCCGTGGCTCCCCACGATGCTGCCTTGCCCGGAGCCGACACGCAACGCCTGTCTCACCAAGCTCAGCCTGCAGCACACAGGCACTTGCCCCCACCGCTCCCTTTGACTATGTTCCCCGCCGTCTCAGGAGGTGTGGCCGAGTGGTCGAAGGCAACGGTCTTGAAAACCGTCGAGCGAAAGCTCCGTGGGTTCGAATCCTACCGCCTCCGCCACTCTTTACTACCTTCGATAGTCCGGATCCGGAGAGGTGACCGAGCGGCCGATGGTGCTCGCCTGCTAAGCGAGTGTCGTGTCACAGCGACCGAGGGTTCGAATCCCTCCCTCTCCGCCAT
>CAZBDA010000221.1:0-4986 GCA_964490445.1 uncultured Rickettsiales bacterium
GCTCGAACGGGCCATTCCGCAGGGTAGGAGAGGGTACCCCCCCCGGGGGGTGGCCCTCCCCTGCCCATGACGCAAGAAATCTCTATTGTGAAAATGGAGGTTCTCCTGGCCGACCCCTCGGGGTTCACAACCTGACAGTATCGGTTGTGGGATGGCTGGTAACTGTCTGTCATAGACATAGTATCGACTGTCTGCTAGCTATCGGTCTCGCACTGGTGGTTGCAGCATGTCACAGAGCAAAGTCCTACCTTCAGGCTCGAAAGCTTTGTCGGTAGCAGCTCTAGGCCTTGTGCCTGTGTATAAGCCAGAGTATACCCTTCGTCTATGTGGATTCGTTCCACGCTGAGGTTAGCTGACTCGTCAGCGCTTCACAAAGGCGATTGGAATCTGGAAAGGACGATGATGATCAGACTCTCTGTAGGTATGCATTTACCTCGGAGTGAACTGACTTAACACATATCTCATGGTAACTCCTCGGAGTTCACCTGAGAAGGTATCGTGACAAGATACCTGGTTGATCCTGCCAGTAGTCATATGCTTGTTTCAAGGACTAAGCCATGCAAGTCTCAGAGTAAATGGATCACAGTAGGTCTGCAGACAGCTCATTAAATCAGCTACAATCTACGCGGAGAAACTGCCTTATGGCAGACTTATTGGATAACTTTGGTAACCCCAAAGCTAATACATGTCAGTAAAACCCGAACAGATCCAACCCTGGGGGCTTGCTCCTGGGGCTGTTCCGGGTGCAGTAGACCGAAACAAAAACCAACGCTAGCAATAGCAGCGGTGATTGGATGACTCAGGTCTACCGAGTAGTAGCGCATCTTCGGGGCGCTGGTCCGCATGAGCATCTGCCCTATCAGCTTTTGATGGTAGTGTAGTGGACTACCATGGCTGTAACGGGTAACGGGGAATTAGGGTTCGATTCCGGAGAGGGAGCCTGAGAAACGGCTACCACAACTAAGGTTGGCAGCAGGCGCGCAAATTGCCCAATAGCAACACATCGCTGAGGCAGCGAAGAGAAATAGCAACTTCATGCGGCATTGCCGTGTGAAGATTGCCATGGACGATATCTAAACCTGTCGGTGAGTATCAATTGGTGGACAAGTCTGGTGCCAGCACCCGCGGTAATTCCAGCACCAATAGCGTATATTAATGCTGCTGCTGTTAAAAAGCTCGTAGTTGGATCAAGAGTCGGAGAGTGCACGGTGGCCCTTCTAGTTCACGAGGCTCCGGTTTCGGGGACTGGTTGGGATCAACCCCGTGCGCCAAACTCTCCGCTCTAACAGGCCGAAGCGGTTCCCTGTGAGTAGGCCCCTTTATTGGGGTTGAAAGCGACTTCGCATCTACCATATGCATACGGGACGTCGGCCAAAGTTACTGTGAACAAACCAGCGTGTCCAAAACAGGCTTTCGCCTGAATGTTCGAGCATGGAATAACAAGGGATCGATTCTCTCGGTTCTTTTTGTTGGTTTTTAACCCGAGAAGGAGTAATTCAGGCCACGGTGTCTGAGCTGGGTTCCCCTGCACTTCGGTGTAGGCCCCAGTTAGGCCGTGTCCTTACGGGATAAATAGGGACTGACGGGGTCGTACGTACTTCCACGTCAGAGGTGAAATTCTTAGATCGTGGGAAGACGAACTTCTGCGAAAGCATTCGACAAGAATGTCTTCATTAATCAAGAACGAGAGTGTGGGGATCGAAGATGATCAGATACCGTCGTAGTCCACTACTGTAAACAATGCCGTCTCAGGATTGAGAAGTAACATTTTGACCTTCACAGCACTAACCCCTGAAACGAGAAATCAAAGATTATGGGTTCAGGGGGGAGTACATTCGCAAGGCTGAAACTTAAAGGAATTGACGGAATGACACCACAAGGCGTGGAGTATGCGGCTTAATTTGACTCAACACGGGGAATTTTACTAGGTCAGGACAATGTAAGGATTGACAGATTGAGAGCTCTTTCTCGATCCATTGTGTGGTGGTGCATGGCCGCTCCTGGTTGGTGGAGTGATTTGTCTGGTTGATTCCGTTAACGAACGAGATCTCGACCCTTAAATAGGTGCCCGTGTCGATTGTAGTTTCATCTCCGCTCGCTTGCGAGATTGGAGTGGGACGAGACTGCGGGAATACTTCTTAAGGGGACTGTGTGCGTCTATAGCACGCGGAAGAGCGAGCCAATAGCAGGTCTGTGATGCTCCTAAATGTCCTAGGCTGCACGCGCACTACACTGATGCAATAAACGAGTCTGAGTGCCTTCTGGCAACCTACCTGGAAGCGGGTGGGAAATCTTTTGAACTTGCATCGTGATGAGGATCGACGATTGCAATTATTCTCCTTGAATGAGGAATGCCTAGTAGGCACAAGTCATCAGCTTGTACTGATTACGTCCCTGCCATTTGTACACACCGCCCGTCGTTGCTACTGATTGGCTGTAGGGTAGAGATCGGCGGAATTCGGCCAGTTGGGGTGACTCTTCTGGCTGGGCAAAACCTATCAATATTCTGCAGCTAGAAGAAGCAAAAGTCGTAACAAGGTTGCTGTAGGTGAACCTGCAGCAGGATCATTACCAAAGTTGGTTCCCGCTTCGGCGAGACCAATTGAACTGGAGCAAAGCAGTGTTGTCCCCTTTTGAACTGCGGTTCAATGGGGTGACTCTAACAGCACTTATCGGTGGATGTCTTGGCTCCGGGGTCGATGAAGACCGTGGCTAAACACGATAATCAATGGAAATTGCAGAAGCATGAGACTCATCAGGTCGTCGAACGCAACTGTGCACGGGTTTCGGCCTTGTGCATGCATTGTTGACTGTCGTTTATAAACCTAATCAATCTTCGTGATTGGAACTGGCTGTGGCTGCTTCGGCAGACTCAGCTTAAGTTCAGGGCTTCGGCCTTGGAGACCTAGTGGTCTCGTAGGATTCACTCTTACGGCCACAGGGTTTTCCTTCTCTTACCGACGTCAGCGATGCAAGATCTACGCGCTGAACTTAAGCATATCACTAAGCGCTGGAAAAGAAAGCAACAGCGATTCCCCAAGTAACGGCGAGTGAACAGGGAAGAGCCCAACCCTGAATCGGTGCGGGTGAATGCCTGTATCGAGTTGTAGGTCAAGCCTTTATGGGCGAGCAGCAGCACTCTTCTAAGTCTCCTGGAATGGGGTGTTCCAAAGAGGGTGATAGCCCCGTACGGAGAGTGAACTGTCTGTCACTACGCTCATAGACGGCAAGAGTCGCTCAGTTTGGGAGTGCTGAGCAAATCGGCAGGTGTCCCTCTGCTAAGGCTAAATATTACCCGGAGACCGATAGCGAACAAGTACAGTGATGGAAAGATGCAAAGAACTTTGAAAAGAGAGTTAAAAGTCCCTGAAACCGATGAGTGGTAAGAGTACGTGACCCGCTTCATTCCTGCGTCTTTGCTTCGGCTTAGGGCGTGGGTCGTCTGGACTACCTAACCCTGACTACTGCCTGTCTCAGATTCTGTTTCAGGTCTGCAGATCGGGGATGGCTAGTAACGAGTCTAGAAGGCAATTGGACTGCTTTCCCCAGGTTGGTAAGGATTTCTCACCTCGGTGGGAGGTGCTTCCAGCTTCGGGTGGGGGCACAATTTTGTCTCTCGATGGCTCGGTTCTAGACAAAGCGATCACGCACTACCCGTCTTGAAACACGGACCAAGGAGTCTAACACGTGCGCAAGCCTTAGGGTGCCAAAACCCACAAGGCGTACTGAAAGGGAGACGTGTGAACCCCTGAGGGTGCAACACGGCCCGGTCCTGATTTTGTCGAGAAAGGGATCTGAGGTAAAGTGCACTTGTTGGGACCCGAAAGATGGTGAACTATGCCTGGATAGGACGAAGCCGGAGGAAACTTCGGTGGAGGTCCGTTGCGGTGTTGACGTGCAAATCGCTCGTCAAAGCTGGGTATAGGGGCGAAAGACCCATCGAACCATCTAGTAGCTGGTTCACTCCGAAGTTTCCCTCAGGATAGCTGGAACCATATAGGAGTTGCGCCAGGTAAAGCGAATGATTGGAGGCATTGGGGAAATCGTTTCCTCGACCTATTCTCAAACTTTAAATGGGCGCGAACCCGGAGTTACCTCATAGAACTCTGGAGCAGAATCCTGGTTCTAAGTGGGCCACTTCTGGTAAGCAGGACTGGCGACGCGGGATGAACCGAGAGCTGACTTAAGGTGTCCGAGTGTTCGCTCATCAGATCCCACAAAGGGTGTCGGTGCGTTTAGACAGCAGGACGGTGGCCATGGAAGTCGGCATCCGATAATGAGTGTGTAACAACTCACCTGCCGAACGCACCGGTCCCGAAAATGGATGATGCTCAAGCGATCCACCCATAGTCGGCCGTGCTCTGGTATTGAAAAGCCATGGCATGAGTAGGAGTGCGTGAGGTACGCTGTCGAAGGTGTTGGCGTGAGCCTCACTGGAGCGTACTTTAGTGCAGATCTTGGTTGTAGTAGCGAATATTCAATGGAGAACATTGAAGGCCGAAGTGGAGAAGGTTTCCGTGTCAACAGCAGTTGGACACGGGTCAGTCGGTCCTAAGGCAAGGTGTAATTGCTCGCCTCAAAGCTGATAGCGACCACTTCGGTGGTTTCTACAGGTTTGCCGAAAGGGAACGCGTGAACATTCCGCGACGTGGCTGCAGGGAAATGAAGCGGCAACGCATTGACGATCCTGGAGACCGTGTGGACAGGCCCCGGATGACGCCGTCGTCTCTTTTTGAAGGACTGGTCGACCCTTGAAAAGCATCATGCTGGGACAGGGTTTACTATCCTGGAAAGCTGCACTCCTTTCGTGCAGTAGGGTGTCTTGTCCATGCGCCTGGAAAATCCAGGGGAGATCTCTTTCTCTTGCACCGCTCCGTACCGTTAACCGCAATCGGTCTCCTAGGCTAAAAGCCTCTGGCCGACAGAACAATGTAGGTAAGGGAAGTCGGCAAAATAGATCCGTAACTTCGGGAAAAGGATTGGCTC
>CAZBDA010000222.1:0-4935 GCA_964490445.1 uncultured Rickettsiales bacterium
GCCAGCCGTGTCGTCGTCGCCGGCCGTGTCGTCGTCGCCCGAAGTATCGTCATCACCCGAACTGTCGTCGTCGTCGCCGGCCACCAGACCATGGCCAACAAGTGCGACGGCGATCGAGGAATTACCGGTAGAAGCAGAGCCTACGCCTCCGGACAGGGCTCCGGAAAGACCGCCCGCGAGCGCGAGCTCGGCGGTCCAGAATCCCGAATCGGCGGGCGTAAAGCTCAGCGTGATCTCAACGGTTGCACCTGCCTCTAAAGCGTGCGGCCACTCACCGCCGACCACTGCAAAGGCGGCGGCCTCGTCGCCGCTGATCGGGGGCAACGAGATCTCGGCGGCCGCAGTCCCTGAATTGGCCACCCGCAAGGTCGCTTCAGCCGTCTCCCCCACCACGACCTCACCGAAGTCCACGAGAGCCGACGAGGCGGAAAGCACCGGCGTAGCATCGCCACTGCAAGCACTGAGCAAGCCGAGAGTGGGCAGCAGCACTGCTGCCAGCAACAAAGAGAGCATCTTGTCCATAAGAAGAGTCCTCACAAGGGTCAACGCACGTAGATGCGGTAGGTCCAGTAGGGCGAGTAGGGCGGGCCGGCGGTCGAGTCACAGCTGCCGCAGCTGCTGCCACAGAAACCATCGTTGCCAATCCAGGCGAAGGAGCCAACCCCAGGAGAGGTGCACCACAGGTTGCTGCCACTGTTCACCCATAGCTCGACGTCCTTGTTGCGGTGAGTCGTTCCGCAACAGCCCGCGTTCATCTGGGTGCCGAGTCCAGGCTGGTTGTCGTCGCCGTGGGGGCTGTAGCTGTCCGCGGCCAGTCGCGAGCGATCCGTGTTCGGGCCGTGCGCCATGTTCGAGCGCAGGTGAGTACCGTGGTTGATCACTGCCTCGTATGCATAGACAGCAGAGAGGTCCGTGCCCAGCACTGAGCTCGTCTGGATGGCGTTGTCACTGCTGTGGAAGAAGCTGTCGTAGGTGCGGGCGCCCATTGTCCAGGCCTTCCAGCCGAACACCGCTCCGGTTGCACCGGGATTGGCCAACTGCACCATGATGTTCGTGCCCGCCATCCGCCACGCGGCGGGACTCTTGTAGTCGTTGGTAAAGGCAGAGGAGAGACCGCCGTACTCGGCGTCGTCCAACCAGAACGTCGTGTTGCTATAGGTGACGTGGTTGCCATCGTCGGGCTCGACGTTCATCACCAGCGTCCAACCACCACTGAGCGTGCTCATCTCACAGTGCGCCTGGAAGGCGGCGCCACCATCGGGATTGATCCAGTAATCGCCTCCAGGCGCCGAGTCTCGTGTATCCGCCACATCGTCGCAGTCCACTGCAGCACAGGCCGGAGCAGTGCCCAGCGCCTCAGCGGGCTCGTCGGTGCCACCGTCACAGTCGTTGTCGATGGAGTCGCAAACATCGTCAGCACCCGGATGGATTGTCGCCTCGGTGTCGTTGCAGTCAGTGGCATCGTTGACCGTGCCGCCGAGTTGAGTACAGGACAAGGTGCCCGTCGACAGGTTGCCGTAGGTGTCCCCGTCTGCGTCGACGTACCAGATCACTGCATCGACGGCGCCGTCATCCGGCGTACCGTCACAGTCATCGTCGATGCCGTTGCAGAACTCCGACGCGTTGGGATTGACGTTGGGACCGGTGGTCGGATCGTCATTGCAGTCGTTGTCGTTGTCGGTATATCCGCTCGGCTGGTTGCAGGAAGAGATCGACGTGCCTAGCGGGTCTCCGAAACCATCTCCGTCGGCGTCGATGTACCAGTCGTCCGCGTCCAGGGCACCGGCCTCGTCGATGCCACCGGCACAGTTGTTGTCGAGCCCGTCGCAAATCTCGTACGAGGTCGGGTTGGTCGCAGCGTTGCCGTCGTCGCAGTCCAGGCTGTTGATCACAAAGCCGGGGGGCTGCGCGCATGCCGTGCTGGTCGTGCCCGGATCGCCGTAGCCGTCGGCGTCGGCGTCGGCGTACCAGGTCGTGCCGGCCGCGCCGCTGCCGTCGTCGACCTGGCCGTTGCAGTCGTTGTCCGCACCGTCGCAGATCTCGACCGCGCCGGGATAGCTGTTGGCATCGAGTTCAGCACAGTCATTGGAGCTGGCCACGTAGCCGGTCGGCGCAGCGCAGGCCACCTGGGTGAGCAGGAAGCCACCAAAGCCGTCGCCATCGGCATCGAAGTACCAGGTGCTCTCATCGGTAGCGCCCACATCGACCGTGCCGTCGCAGTCGTCGTCGCTGCCATTGCAGACCTCGGTGGCGCCGGGATGAATGGCAGCGTCCAGGTCGGCGCAGTCCTCGCAGTTCAGTGCGAGATCGCCGTCGTCGTCGGTCTCGCCGTCACCTGCGATGGTGGCGGCGTCGCAATCGTTGTCGATGCCGTCGCACAGCTCGGCGCTGCCGGGAAAGCGCAGCGGGTCCGCGTCGTCGCAGTCGCCGTTGCATTCCGTCACGCCGTCGCCGTCGTCGTCGATCTCCTCGCCGCCGAGGCTGCCATCGCAGTCGTTGTCGAGGCCGTCGCACAGTTCAGGGGCCGCGGGAAAGACCTGGGCATTGGTGTCGTCACAGTCGGTATTGTCCGGGGCGTAGCCCGTGGGCATGACGCAGGACTGCGCCGTCAGCCAGAAGCCGCCGACGCCGTCGCCGTCGTTGTCCAGGTACCAGGTAGAAGCCCCCGGCGCGTTGTCATCGACCAGGCCGTCGCAGTCATCGTCGATTCCGTTGCACAACTCGGTGGCACCCGGATAGACCGACGCCTCGAGGTCGTCGCAATCGTCCGTATTGTTGACGTAGCCGGTAGGCGCATCGCAGGACTGCTCGGTCAGAAAGGAACCGCCGTAGCCATCAGAGTCGGCATCCAGGTGCCAGGTGGAGCCATCGATGGGATCATCGTCGACCAAACCGTTGCAGTCATTGTCGGCCCCATCGCACTGTTCGATAGCCGCTGGGCTGATCGAGGGGTCTGAGTCATTGCAGTCTGTGCCCCCGGCCGAGTTGTCCACGAATCCATCACCATCTTCGTCGGGGCCAGAGTCGCTGTCGTCGTCCCCCGACGTGTCGTCATCGCCCGACGTGTCGTCGTCCCCTGACGTGTCGTCGTCCCCCGACGTGTCGTCATCGCCGGCAGTATCGTCGTCCCCCGACGTGTCGTCGTCCCCCGACGTGTCGTCATCGCCCGCAGAATCATCATCATCGCCCACTGCTAGGCCACCACCCACCAGTCCTACGACGAGGGAAGCGTTGCCGGCGAAAGCGGAACCTGCTCCACCCGACAGGGCACCGGTAACAACCCCGGACATCTCGATCTCAGCCGTCCAGGTACCTTGATCTGTAGGGGTGAAGCTCACCTCAATCTCTGCGGTAGCCCCCGCCGCGACACTCAGTGGCCAGTCACTGCTCACGACCGCAAAGGCCGCAGCTTCGTCACCGCTGATCGTGGGCTGCGCGATCTCAGCGGCCGCGCTGCCGACATTGGCCACCCTCACTGCCGCGCTTGTGGTCTCACCGACCGCTATCTCGCCAAAGTCCACCAGTGCCGACGAGGCAGTAAGGACTGGCACAGCGTCGCTGCCGCAGGCGCCGAGCAGGCCCACCGCAAGGAGCAGCGGAGGACAGAGAAGCAAAGAGAGTGTTTTCTTCATGTCATGAGTCCTTCGAATGAAGATCAACGAATGTAGAAGCGGCTGTTCCAGCTCGTGGGGGTTTCGGAGCACGCCCCCGCGCCATGCCAGTAAGTGCCGTTGCAATAGCCCCCCAGGCAATCCGCGCTCGGCATCTGGCAGGTGTTGTGGTAGTGGCAGTACGAACTGGCGTTGCAGGGGGCGCGGTCAATCCCCATGTACGGATCGTTCCCCTGACTTGCGGCGTTGCAGTCGATGCAGGTGGCAAACCCGGACATCTTGTTGTCCTGGCCGTCGGCGGGAAGGGTCGTCAACCGAATCAGGTCAGCCCCCCCGCTGCTGCTGGGGTTCACGTCTGAGTGGAGACAGCTTCCCTGGCGGATGATGTCATCCCAGGAGGAGGTAGAACCCACATCGCTGTCATCAGAGGCATCGGTTTCGCAGGAGTCGGTGCCGTGGACACTGACGATCCCGGTGGAGAAGAAGGAATCCCATGTGCGGGTACTCCCCAGAGGCCAGCGGCGCCAACCCAGGATAGAACCGCTGGAACCGGTGCCCACCGACTGGATCATCACCTGAGTGCCCGCCAGACGATAGGCCGCAGGACCCTTGTAGTCGTTACTGAAGGACGTGCCGAAGCTGCCGTACTCAGCGTTGGTGGTCCAGAA
This sequence comes from uncultured Rickettsiales bacterium, assembly GCA_964490445.1. Classification (GTDB taxonomy): domain Bacteria; phylum Myxococcota_A; class UBA796; order UBA9615; family UBA9615; genus UBA6601. The sequence continues at coordinate 4,280 of CAZBDA010000222.1, forward strand.
TTCCTGGTTGTTGTAGCCGACGCTGTTGCCATCTGTAGGCGCCACGTTCATCGCCAGGGTCCAGCCACCGCCGTTCGTGGTCATGTCGCAGTAGACCTCGAAAGCCCCGGCGCCGTCGGGATCGATGATGTAGCTACCACTGGGAGCAAAACGCGTTGCGAAGATGTCCTGGCAGTCCTCGGCAGGGCAGGAGGGCAAGCCCAGGTCAGTGGCTTCGCTCGCATCTGACCCATCGCAGTCGCCATCGACACCATCTGCACAGATATCGACGGCAGCGGGGTTGATGGAGGCCTCGGTGTCGTTACAGTCGGTTGCGTCCTGCACGGTGCCGCCGATCTGAGTGCAGGACAGGGTAGCGGTCGAGAGGTTCCCGTAGCCGTCACCATCGGCATCGACGTACCACAGGGGGGCATCCACAGCACCGTCATCGGCGGTGCCATCACAGTCATCATCGATGCTGTTGCATAGCTCGGTCGCATTGGGATTGATGTCTGCACCCCCATTGCTCGGATCGTCATTGCAGTCAGCGGCGTTGTCGGCATAGCCAGCAGGCTGGGCACAGGCAGAGACCGGCGTGCCGATGACACCAAAACCGTCGCCATCGGCGTCGATGTACCAGTCATCAGCATCAAGGGCCCCCGCCTCGTCGATGCCAC
>CAZBDA010000223.1:0-4876 GCA_964490445.1 uncultured Rickettsiales bacterium
TCTCATACGTGAGAGTAGTGGTTCGAGTAAGGGGCTTCGCCTCCTTCCACTCGGGAGGTCATTCCACAACGCCACAAGCTGCAAAACGCGGAACGTAGTGTATTACCAACACTATCACTCTGTCCTCGCGCGGGCATGGCACTGTCTTCACTGTATCCTTTCCTCCTCCTTGCCAGTCTATCAAGCTATGAAACTTCTGGCGCTGAGCTTGAATTGCTGCGCATGACTCCAGCTCAGGAACGTCTTCTTCCTTCGCACCAACTACGAGAGGTTTCCCTTCCACTAGCTGGACAGGCAGTGTCGACTCGTTTTCGACAACCACACTCATTGTTTCTTTGAAATCAAATGTTCCTGGCAATACCGTCAGTCCCGCTGGCGCTTCTGGATGCGTAGATAACTCGCAAGCGAGGCTCGTTTTGCGATCCCATTTGATCGGAACCACCGCTCTTTCTCCAGGGCTCAACAAAACCGTGTCCAATCCTATTGGCTCCATCACGCCTTCTGGGATATTACTGACTGCAAGGGCAGCTGCTCGAAACTCTCGCGCCGCCTCAAGGCCTATATAATTGACACTTTCACCAGTAACATCGTCAATGCACATCAACTGACCATGCGATTCTGCATACCTCGTCACATTCGAATGGTAATTCGCCTTTCTCTGGTCGTCAAGTCTAGGGATAGTCACTCCGAGACCCGCATAGTGATGACCTTCTGCTCCGTTGATCCAGCCTAACCCTTCTCCTCCAGGCACTACAGCATGGTCCAGCGAAGGGTAGCCCATCACTCCTCCCACAACAGCACAGGTGCCCGCCTTGAAGATCTTAAAATAAATCTCCTTAGTCGGTCCTCGCACACTGCCGTCAGGGATAAACTCACAACGAAGTACTATGGCAAATTCCACCGGCATAACGCCTGTTTTCTCCGCACCTCTCAGAACTGCAGGGTTCTTATACCGATACAACTGTACTATCGGGTAGTTATAATCGGTTTTAGAGATCTTTCCTTCCGCCAACATCTTCTGAGTGTGATTCAACAACAGCACCACTTGCTCTTCCGTCATGCAGGAACAAGTGGCTCCCGTATCGTTCAACATCGGCACACACATCCTTCCAACATGCAGCCGCGTCATGGCGGAATAGCCCACTGGCCTTTGGAACTGTCTCGTCTTGAAATTCTCGTCAGGCTCTCCTTCTGGCTTAACCATGTCAGCTAGGCGAGTAATGGCCGCAAACTCCGGATTCAAAAGCATCATGCGATCCGCTAAATCCGCAAAGGTGGTATCGGGTTTCTGCAAGTCGGTCGCTTCCAGATTGCAGGTAACATCCATGAGATAGCACGAGCTTTCCTGGGAGTCAGTCAGTCCAAAATAATCTCCCATTTCCATCGTATCTGGAACTCTTGCAACTTTGCTTCCATGGTGCACAAACTGATCAGACATACTCCTAATCTCCTCACCGATGCAGTACTGCCCATCAGCCCCTCCAGACGCTAACGCCAATTGTTTGGCCTTAGCCTTTGCTCTTGGTCCTTGCACTGGCGGCGCTCCGTCTCCTATGGCCATCACGAGCCCTTTAGCAGCCTTGCACTTGAAGCATTCAGTTCTGCTGGCAAAGTTCCCCGGTGTATTGCACTGCAAACAAGTCCAATCACCGTCTCGAGCGGCGTAGCTTCCTTTTCTATCACCTTTACCTCCTCCTTTCGTCCCTTTGCCTCCACCTTTGCCTCCACCGCCAGCTCCTCCTGATCGGCACACGGCGGCGATATGTCCAACTTTTCCACATTTATTGCATTCTTTATCCTTCAGTTTGCAATCAGCTTTCACATGGTTGGCCTTGCCACAGCACGTACAAGTCTTTCCGCTTCCACCTCCGCCACCTCCCGACGGGGCTTTGCTCAACTGCTTTGCCTTGTACTTATCTCGCAACGACTTCAGTTCTTCCTTAGTGTGCTTGTTCTTGCACTCTCCATGCTGAAGGAAGTACCTGCAATTGGCTCCTCCCTTACAGGGCTCGCCGAACTTCCCTCCGGTTGGAGACGGAGAAGCCTTCCCTTTAGGCCTGGCATTCTGACCTCCACCTGAGCCTCCTCCTTTGCTGGCAGCATAATCTTGAGCTGCTAAAAGGTGATGCTTACCTGCATGACCTGGCTTATTGCACTCGTTGCAGGTAGCTCCTTGCTCTTCATACTTCTTCCGCCAGAAGTCTCCTTCGGAGCCAGTTCCGTTGCTCATCTGCCTGGTGTCTGCCGCTTTCTGGGCGCACAACACTGTGTTGTGACCTCCCATGCAGTAACTACACACCGCTGCGTTCTGCGCGCCACCTGCGCCGCCTCCTCCTGATGCAAGGTTAGGAAACTGCGTTCCACCCGACTCTAGCATCATGAAGGAGTCTGAACCGGCATGTCCAGTAGCGTAGATGTCGGCGGTCTCTTCCAAGCAGAGGCCACATGCAATAGCCACCTCCTTGTACGTGGTTGCATTCCTCGCAGGCTTATCCTGCCCGTCAATCTTCCACTCCTTGGACATCACCTTGATCCTCAACTCACTCCGCAGTTTGGTAAGATAGTTCCGGTGGAGCGTCTCTTCCGTGGGCATGTCCATACCGCTATCTTCCATATCCTGCAGCAGATTATCAAACGTCGCTCTGAAATTAGCGTGGCTAAGCCCTCCTTGCTGCACCGTGGCAAACGCCTTATCCAAGCGGATTCTCTTCTGCATGATCGTCTCGTAGATGTACGTACGCAGCTCTACTCGTATCTCTGCGTGAACCTTCGCTGCGTCCTGAGGAAGCCTCTTCTGTCGATTAGCTCTCCTCATCATGTTCTTGTAAACTGTCTTCCGGGTACCTCCTTCTTTGAATCCGTAAGAATACAGCCACAATTTGTCAATCTCTCTCAAGGGCCTCCCTCCATAGGAGTAACACTCCACCGCCAAATCGAACTCCAAGTCGTACTTGTCCAGATCAGGATCTGAATCTGAAATCTGCGGCAAAGGTCTCTTGAAGTCGAGCCCCGAGATAGCCTGTAGCTTTTCGCTGCGGTAAACTTCACCTTCCTCCTTTGGTTCACCGTCTTTGTTCATAGCCGTGAATTTGTCCACTACGGCTTCCAAGGCCCCTCTGAATTGATCCGACATATCTGTCATTGCCCGGACCACATCCACTGTAGAGCCACCTCCCGGAGATCCCTGTCTTTGAATCTCTGGAGAACTCATGCTAGGCGGACCTGGTTGCCTCCCGATCCCGGGGGTAGCTGCAACGCGGTTACCCTGGGGCTCGGGGGTCGTGTGACGAGAGTTCTCCCATAGACTCTTGCACAAGTTCCGCCCTTGTTGAACCGTACGATTGCTCAACTTTCCCAGTGCGTACACATGTTGCATCAGATCCTCTTCCTCCGTGAAGTCATCAGCCTGAATGCTTGTCAACTTTTCCAAAGCAAACATCACGAGCGGCTGCGCCCCTTCAGGCTGAGTCACCAACCACTCACTATACTCTTCTTTGTAGTCCTTCACCAGTTGCTCAACTCTCAGAAGGAACTCTATCCCTTCAGGAGTGGATCCGTCCAGCACATTCAGTTTCCGGACCATCTTTGCGAGCCTCTCATCTTGCTCGTCTGTGCATTCAGTGTGAGTAGCTTCTTCTTCTTCCCACACTTTCTGAGCAGCCTCCCCATAGAAGAGGTGGTCAGGAGAGCTCACGGAAGGTACTCGATCTCTGGGCCCCCTGGGAGTCCCAATATAGTGGTTCTCACTCGTCTCTGAGTCCGGTCCACTGGTAATCCTGACACCTGACGGGGCGTGGCCTGCAACGCTGGTCACGCCGGGTCCGGTGCCAGTCGTTCCTTCAGCCCTCATCCGCTGAGCATCTTCAAGTCTCACTCGCTGCAAAGTTGAGTAAGAATGCTGCCCCACCGGTTCAGCGCTCAAACGCTCTCTCCTGTCTTGCATGATAGCCGCAGTCCTTGCCCGTACTGCGGTTCTCACTGCCCAAATCTTGTGATCGGGACCATGAAGCTCAGTCTGAATGTCTTCATAAAGTTCCCTGATCCTCGCTTGCCTTTGCGCAAGGCTCTCACCCTCTGCGCAATCGGCATCCACATAGCCTTCCCTGATCAACCTGAAAAACAGGGATTGCCAGTCATTGTATTTGATCGGGCCATTGCGACTACTCCACAGCAGCAAGGCCACTCTCACTGTACCATCTCCCCCTTCGAGATGATCTGGATTGATCACGGCTCCAACGTTCACAGCCATTGTTTCAACTTTGGCTCTTAGTACTCGTGGTATGATTCTCGTTGTAGAGCAAGGGGTAACGTGCTGTCACGCCCCAAGAGATTGCTCTACTACCGGGTGGTGTACCGGCTCCTGGTCTGGAACAGAGTCGCGTCACAGATCACGGTCCTCTGGGCAGAGAGGGCACGTAACCTGGTTCAAGCCGTTTGTCACAAGGTATCACCCCAGCAGCGGTCTGGATGAAACCCTGAGTGTTTCCACGCGCTATTCTTATTGGCACTGACCACTGTCAACTGCCACAAGTTCTTCCACACGCTGTCCCACTATCTGTCTAGCGGAACTATCACTTAGTGCTTAAGCGCACCAAACTAAGCTTAAATGGCTGAGGAATGAGTATATTCAACTGAGCCTCACAGTCAAGCTAACAGACCTTTATAATGGGGCATCAGCCCTCTAAGCAGCGCGCCTATATGGGTCCTCTAGCTTACAACAGCCCCCGAAGTTCATCTACTCACTTCCGCGCCTCACCTCATGGTAGCTCAGGACATATCAAGCGATACTGTGCCCCTGTTACCCATGAGTCTCCACAAAACTAAAAGGGGCAGTGCACGACTCAGCAGTGTGCGACTGACTCACATGAATTCGACC
>CAZBDA010000224.1:0-2142 GCA_964490445.1 uncultured Rickettsiales bacterium
TTGAGTGACCTCAAAGAGCGTGGCTTGCTCGAGGACACGCTCGTCCTTTGGGGCGGGGAGTTCGGGCGGACGCCCACCGTGGAGACGCGCGGCAGCTCGGCGACGCTCGGACGGGATCACAACCCTCACGGCTTCAGCGTGTGGCTTGCGGGAGGCGGCGTGCGGGGTGGTACGGCTTACGGCGCGACCGACGAGTTCGGTTTTCGCGCCGTCGAGAAGCCCGTGCACGTTCACGATCTTCACGCGACGATGCTCCACCTGATGGGCATCGATCACGAGCGATTGACGTACCGCTTCGCCGGTCGCGATTTCCGCCTGACGGACGTCCACGGAAACGTCATCCGCGAAATCCTGTCCTGAGGGCGATTCCGAAACCCGGCGCGTTCGGCAGAGCGATCGTGCCGCTCTCGATGCTCGCGGCACCGTCGAACACATCGAACCAGACGCGTGGCGATTTGTTGCGCGTAGCATCGTCGTTGGTGTTCGATGCGACTATGCTTACGCCGTCGAAGTTCAAGTAGACGATTCGAGTACCGAGAGCGGCCCTTCCCGAAGACGAAGGAGTGCCTCGAGAGATTCGAGAGCGCGCCATGGGGATCGAGGTCGTGCCTCATCCTCGGCAAGAGCGATAGACGTAGATGGGCTCGCGAGTCGACGCGTAGCGGCTTGCGAGAAGACGTCCGGATAGGGTATCTGGACCGGGATCGAGCGCTCGGCGTGCTGAACGTCGAGCACTGAGGCTCAGGCAGACGCTGATGATCGGCGTCTCTGGAGGTCGTATATCTTGTCGGGAACCTGTAGAGCGATGGCCGCTCGAGCGGTGATTCTGGCTACAATTTGCGCGGTTTCGCTGGACGCGCAGGAGAACCGAGAGGTCTTCTGCGAGGCGCCGCAGAGCTGTACCTCGAGCGTGCTGGGACTGGTCTTCGGAAACGACGTCGACGGTGAGTCGAGCTTCGTCGGGCCGCTGCTGCCGGGTACGGAAGTGCGCACGACGGTCGTTCTCGAGACGCTCGAGGGGCCTGTGTTCGGCTGGTCCTACGCGCTGCAGCACGACCCCGCGATCCTGTTAGCGGGCGGGCTGCGCTCCAGCGCGGCCTCGATCCACTCCTCCGCGCCCGCCGTCGGTCCGAGCCGCTTCAGCGACTCGCAGGCCTTGAGGGTCGCCGCGCTCCGGCCGCGATCCAGCTCGAGCATCAATCTCTTTGGCGTCCCAGTCAGCTCGCTTGGCTTGCCGGATCGGTCCCGCGCCGCCGGACAGCATGCTGCGGATCACCTTGCGCTGTGGGTCGTAGTTGGGCACCTCTGGATTGCTGCCGTCGTAGAAACTAGCGTACTTAAGCAACAATGACCTGTAGCGAGGATTTTCCGGCATGCAAAGCGAGGCCGTCCAGAACGACTGGTAATGCTCGGCATTGTGGTGCCAGTCGAGATACTTGCACATGTCGTTGACGAAGATCTTGTTTCCTTCCGGCCCGCACTGCCTGAGACTGGCCTGATAGATCCGCCACCACTGGTCCAGCACAAACTGGTCCGCGCCGAGGGCATAGAGCAACGGCCCCTTGCCGCCAAACTCGAACACGTCATCCGGCGCCAGATGTCCGCCGCCATGGACGTACGAGCCCTTGAAGTAGCCTTCCTTGGTGAAACAAAGTTCGTCCACCAGCTTTGTTACTTCCGCGGACATCGCGAGCAATTGACGCTGCTTGAGAGCCCAGCCAGGCGCGGGCATCGGATCGTCCGCCTGGATGACCGTCACTTCATCAGTTGCCTCGGCAGGCACCGCGCTAAAAAGGGCAACCAGCCCGAATAATAAAATAACAATGGCGGTTAGGCACTTCATGGCAGATAACACAACGCCACTCATTGTTTTTGACTGATAACGTCTGTTGCAACGTGCCGGAACTGGTTTTCGGTGGACTGAAATCCGGTAGCATGAGGGCTGACGAGGATGCCGGCGTGCAGCTTGTCTGTTGGCTTTTCATGACCGATGGTGTTCTGGTGAAAGATCACGTCGTGATGGTGGCCGCGAATGACGATGGCGGCTTTTTCCTTTTTGTCACCGGGACCGTTGTTCAATACGATGTTTCGCTCGAAGCGGTTGCGATGTGCGCCGGTTTCATCGCCTTCTTTTCTAAACTC
>CAZBDA010000224.1:2173-4838 GCA_964490445.1 uncultured Rickettsiales bacterium
GCCGTATTTGGTGTTGGCGATGATTCGGTTGCCGGAGAACGTGTTGTCCGTGCTGCTACTGCCGATCGAGATGCCCATGTCGGAATTCTCCAGCAAATGGTTGTCCTCGAAGCGACAATTCTTGACCTTCACGCATACGAATAATCCACCGTTTCCGTTTCGCCTGACGGTGTTCCGCCGGACCAAGCTGTCGTGCGAGTCGCTTCCCGAATGGATGCCCATCCCCGAGTTGTCCTCGACCGTGCAATCCTCGACGGTCACCTTTTCGGAGTTCCACTGGACGCTGATCCCGTCACCGTTGTAATGACGCACTGCGCAACCGCGCACCAGCACATTCCGGCATTCGTGGAAGTAGATGCCACCACCACGGCAACCGCCGATATGTTCTGTTTGACTCTGTTTCCAGTTCCCGTCAACGGTCACGCCTTCCACCGCGACGTCGTTGACTTTCCAGCCGGTGACTATCGGGAAGGCTGAGCGGACGGTTGCGTCGCGACTCACGTCGTAATCGAAACGAAGATACGTATCGAGAGCAAAGGCACCACTTCCGAGGTCTTTGGCCAACGTCGCCGTTGTGACCATGAAGCCTGTTGCGTTCGTCGTGTCGGAGATTGTTACGCCGTCTCCTACCTTGTAGTTCGACGAGTCGGCCAGCTTGATCTGTCGCACAAATCGTTTGCCGTCGTTCGCCAGACGCGTGCGTGGTTTCGCGGATGTCATCGCCAGAACCGTCTTACCCGATTCGCCAACCAGGCGAACGTTGTTGCGCAGGTGAATGCTCGCCGACACCGGATAGCGCCCCGCGGCTAGATGGACTGTGCCGCCGCCAGCTTCGGCCGCCTTGTCAATTGCCGATTGGATAGCTCGTCCGTCGCCTGCTTTCACATGAATGTCCACAGTCTGCCGTTTGACTCTTGCCGACTGCTTCTTCTTGCCGCGCCAGGCGTCGAAGTCGTCGGGTCTTACGAAGCCGACCTGCCAGTTGTCTTTGGTGAAACTGTTAATGGAAAACTTCATCCCAGCCCCATCGAACGTAACGTGCTGGGGCGGTTGAAACTGAAACGCCAGATTCCACTTTCCTCCTGGGAACTCCAGTTCAGCCGCCGTGACCTTCAGCTTTGTGCCGGGCCGGACGTCGGATTCTTTCCCTTTTGCATCCACGCCGACAATCCGCTTCCAGCGCGGCGGACCACCGGGGGATTTCCAGCGGCCGGGAATCTCGAAATGCGCTGCTCGTTCAAACCTGGACCACTCCGGGATCAGTCGAACTGACATCCGGCCGCCGTAGAAGAATGCCTGCCAGCGGCACCTGTGGTGTTCAACGTCCCCAATGATATTGGCGGGCGCTTCAATCGGCCACGTGTAACCTTTTTTCTGCTTCTCGAATAACAGTGGCGTCTCGCCGTCGGACATCGTGAACAGCGGCGAACCGTCCAGGCGCACCGTGCCGTCGTCGTCGGCGAGATGGGAGCACAGACCATTAAACATGGCAAACCGCGCGGTCAACTTGGGCGAGTGAAGCACGTAGTTGGCCTGCCGATTGGCGTACTCTTTGACCAAGGTCGGTCCGGCGTACACAACCAATGGCTGGTCGGCCGAGCGTGTTGGGGCCGAGTCGTCGGTTGTCCAGAATACCCGGTAAGTCAGCGTCTGTTTCCCCTTCGCTGGATCGCCCGTCGTGACCGTGAAAGGCAAGGCTGCCGATTCGCCTGGTGCGACTGATTTGAACTCAAGCCGTGCCGGTGTGATCTCGACACCCGCCGGGGTGGAGAACTCAACATGACCGGAAAGAGGCTTTCCTGTCGTGTTCTTGATTTCGAGAGCCGCATCGCGACGGCCCCGAGCGAACATATGTAGTGGACCGCTCGGAGCTATTGTCGCGGGGAATGGACACTCTCCTGCTACTGCAACGGTTGGAATGTCCGCGGGCGCCGGTTCACCGAAGAGCAGGTCGTTGCCCTTGCGCGTCGTCTTTGCCTGTTTGCCGTTGAGGGTGAAGCGTCCCGCACGAATTGGCAGTTGGAAACCGCTCCAGTCGCCGCGTCCAATGACCTCGCCGGACTTCTTCACGCGCAAGTAACCGTAGTCCGTAATCGAAGCAAACTGGTCATTGGCAAGGACAAAGTGCAGCGGCTTGGGCGCGTTTTGGTCGGCTCCGAAACGCACGGCTACATAGTCGGTGAAGTCGGCCGCATCGACTCGAACCAGCACGCCGTCGGGTCGCTGGGCAAGCTTCGTGACGCCGGTGATTCGCGGCTTCTGACCGGCGCGGGTCGGTTCGTGCGTGGTGATGAAGGCGGTCTGTCGGACGCCGCTGCGACGCGTGGCCAGCATCGTCAGGTGGGGGAGCCTCCCAGCATTCTTTTCCCCAAAGGCCAGCTTTGCGAGTTCGTTTCCCCAGCGGCCGAGCGTGACTTGCGTACCGGGTTGAGCGGCCATGTGCAGTCGCAGACGTGCCGGCGTTTCGTCCTTCAACACAAAATCAACAGACCACCCGCCGGATTCCTTTGCAGTACGCTGATCGTCGACAAGCCAAAACCGTCGTTTCATCGCATCAGAGGGACGAAACGCTCCGGGCCGCGCAGGCTCGGCCTGGCCAAAGCTGTGCAACAGGTAGTCGTAGGTGTGCGGGATCCTGCTCGACGCATGGAAGACGTCCAGCAGG
>CAZBDA010000225.1:0-4674 GCA_964490445.1 uncultured Rickettsiales bacterium
GGGGGACCAGGGGGGAGCTTTGGGGAGCCCCGGGGGGCCACAAGGGGCCCATAGGGAGGCCGAGGGGAATTGACAAAACTTCGAGGAGACTTCAAGGGGACTTTCGGGAGACTTCCTCGGACTTCGGGGGACGTCAGGGAGGTACATTTGGGACCCCGGGCCCCCTAGGCGGCGGCCCTTAGCCATGATCTACCAATCCTTGTTACAACGTAGTCCTTAGCCCAGTGTAGGGTCTAACGTGCCGTTGGGCCGCTGGCCCGGCGAATTGTTGTGCATGTGGTCGTTTATGTTTTTATGTTTTGAGGATGGGCTGCCTTCCCCAACAGAGCTTTAGCTGCAGGGTTCTAGGGCACGTAGGGAAGAACACACCAGAAAGTGTTTTGTAGCACATCATGTCCGAGCCCCGGGGGGCATTGGAGGCCCGCTCGGAGTCGTTGGAGGCCCCTTGGAGCTCTCGATCGAATAGCTAATGGAAGCCATTGTTTTTAATATGCTTGTAGCTGGCATCTAGGATATCAGAACATTATCAAAAGCAGTGGAGGGGATCCTGGATGTATTGAATTTATTCCAATCGAGTGGGGTGGAGTCCATTGGTATCGAGTCGGGCCCGATTTGCTCGAATCGGTTATAATCCGATCGGATGGTGTCGACACGATATGATGGGTCGGTTCGGGCTGATTCGAATCGAGTTGAATCAATCGAATTCAGCCAGGCTGGATTTGATTTCATCCGGTGTAAGCCAATCGGACCGAATCGGGTCGGAGCGCATCGAACGGAATTGAATCGAACCGGGTTGAACTCTGATTGATCATTTCGATTTCAAGCCGATCTCGGATAATGAGGTTGGGGTTGTTTGTTGAGGTATTGGCGGCCGTTCTCTCTACACACGTCTGTTGTTGTGTGGAATCGGTTGCTTGTCATTAGCCAGGTTGGCACTTTCATGCGGCCCGAGCTAATTCCTGAGAAATGCCCGTACTACCTCAGGACGCTTGATAAGGATACGAGTGTCTGCAAGGAGACTACCATATTGAAGTCTGCGGAGGCGCTCAATTCCGATCATGCAAACAATCTTTTCAATTGGGAGTGCAAGTTTGTTTCGCAGGAGGTGGGCAACACAGGCGCCACCCTCACCAACTTCACCAACGCTCCTTCGTGGGCCACCGTTGAAACAGCAGCCACAGCTCACCAAGTCGAGTTGAAACGCATGCAGAAGGAACAGGAGGAGAGAGATCGGCAAGCCCACCTTGCAAACCTTGATGCTGTGCCTGCTGCGGTGCGGACTGGAGGCGGGCAGTTGTCCCAGATGGCAGCGAGAGCCGCGCTGGCCACCCAAGGCCAACAAGGTTCGGGACCGGCACGGGGACGGGGAAAGGGAGTTGCCAAGGGTACCATGAATCCTCCCAGGGGCGGGGGGGGTGGCGCGGGCAGAGGCTCATTCAGCAGAAGTCGAAGTCGCAACGGCGCTGTCGCCACAGCTCGAGAACTTTCGGCGCCGACCCTTCAAGGCTCATCTGAAGCAAATGTGCCGTCTTCGGCTCGGTCCGAGGCTGGCAGGAGCCATCAGCGCAGCGCTCCCGTTACAAAGCGGGTCGCAACGTCTGCCGTCGCAGCAGCTGCCGCCGCCGAGGAGCTTCAGCAGTTCAGGCAGAACATTGAACCCAAGCTAGGTCCTATGATCGTGTGCCCCGGGAGGAAGGGCATGACCGGCCGAGGCATCAAGTCAGTTGACTTGGTGGCGGTGTTCGAAGGAGAGGATCCGGGCAGGGAGGTGTCAAATGCCCACGAGCGCTTGCAGCTTTTCAGAGACAAGAAAATGTCGATCGAGCAGTCGGTGGAGGAAGAGTTCATCGAGACAGTTGTTGCAGCCAAGTTGTGGATGCCATTGGTGCTTGCTTCTGCGCGCACTCGTGAACAGCTCACGGCTTGGACGACTGTGTCGAGGAACATGGCGGAATTCAAGATGCCTCTTGGGCAGCAGTTGGGGTTCAATAAGAAAAGGATTGTCGAGTTCAGCGGTGAACGCAATTGGAAGGCCTACGTTGCCGGTCTGACCCCAGATGCGGACCAGGATGGACGAACATGGACCCCCCATGCTCCACGCTTCGGCCCCATCGACGAGGACAATGAGGACCAGAAGAAGGCTTACACTCAGCATTGGACAGAAGCAGCATTGAGCAACGGACTCATGCAGGTATTGTGGGATGCAGAGCCAGACTCCTGGACCGACTTCAAGAAGCTCAGCGACATTTGGTTTGAAAGCAAAGGGTTGACAGCCATCATGCAGCAGAGCAAGTTCTTCCACGATTTGATCAGCCCAGTTCACACCTTGATCTGTGCAGTCCGCAGTGCCTTGGATCATTACCCTGGCCGCTTTGGAATGAATCTTTCGGATGTGCTCTACGTCTTTCCCACGGAAGGGTTGAGTATGCCTTTCCAGGCGAAAGCTTTCGCGGACGAAGTGTATGGCGGCCGTGTGTTCTTGAGGTCTTTGCATAAGAATACGAAGCTGCTCGAGGCCATTGTTGTCTGCAAGCAGTATGCCGGAGGCGAGGCACAGTTGAGCGCCAGCTTTGTTGAAACAGAAGAGAAGCTCCTCGGTTACCGCTCGACCTTGCTCGGCGAAATCACACCTCAACAGCTGGGCGAGATCATGACCTTCATGGAGTCTTATAAGGTATACCGAGACACGAGCTTCAAGCGCTTGCGGCCGAAAGCTTTCACATTGCACCTTGACCCAGTGGCGCTTCAGATCGGCAGGTCGTTGTGGGGCATTTACCAAAAGAACATGGAGCAGGGCAGATCGCAAGATAATCCGATAAACTTCTTGAGGAAGGCGCATGAGATGTTCACTGGCATTAAAGATGCAGAGGGGCTCCTAACTTTGCTCAGCAACCGCATCGCCGAGCTGAATGAAAGGTCGTTCACGTCAGGCCTTGAACAGGCCATGTCTGTGCCGTTGATCCAGTTGAGCGATTGCGGTTTATTGCACGATGCTTTGAAAGCGGCTGAAGGCATTGCCAAGTCGAAGGAACAACTCGATGCTATACGTGGAGTTTCCGAGCGTGTGTTCCTCATTCTGCCGGCCTGCGTGGACGTGAGCCAGTTGACTTTTGAGGACATCAATTATCCATGCAAGCTTCTTAAGGCGGTCAAGGAGCAGAAGGGCGTTCTTGACGAAAGCAACCCAGACTTGGGCCGAATTGTTGACCGGTTGTCATCATTGCTGAATGAATTGGCGCATTGGCGCATTGATGTGGAGAGTATCCGCAAAGACTTCCAGCCTACCAAGCCAGATGTCTCGAGCTTCTTGGAGCACAGGGATGCGTTGGATAAACACATTTGCATCGAGGTTAATGAGAAGGGTGATGGCCCAGGCCTCAAGGCGATGCAGGACATCTCACTACCATCAATATACACTGTTATAGCTTAGTGGTTTTAGGTGTTGCTTGGGCCATGGCCCCACGGGCCTATGGGCCCAATGGGCCCATGGGCCATGGCCCCATGGGCCCATGGGCCCATGGGTCCATGGGCCATGGCCTGAGAGGCGCCCTTCCCTCATCAAGCCCTCCCGCAAACAATTTATACAAGCAATGCCCCCACGCATGCAACAAAAACAAATACAACAAATACAACAAATACAAAACAACAAAAAGCAATGCCCCAACGCATGCAAAACAACAAATACAACAAATACAACAAATACAACAAATACAAAACAACAAATACAACAAATACATTTCTCTACCCTCGTTAACCGTTTAGGCCCAAAGCATTTGCAAGAGTGAGTGAGCCTATGCGAGCAGAGTCGCAGAGCTATGTGTTTTCTTGAATCATGATGGCGCATGGGCTCAACCCCTACAAAGACATCGAAATTATGATCCGTGTTAAAGACAAAACTTTCACGCCAAACTACGTGCCAGATCTAGATATGACCCGCACCATATGGCTCGACTTCAACGACTACTTGCATATTATGCAGAACCGCACGAGTTGGCAAAATGTTGAGCGTCTTGTGGGAATGTGGCACTCGCTTTTGAACCACAACTCTGTCGTGAAACGCATCCGCATTCCCCAGCCGCCGACCATGCCGCCCCACCAGGAAAGGCTGCTCGCCGAAGCATTGGCATTGATCGCCGATATTGTGCAGCGAGACGCAGCAGCAGCAGCAGCAGCAGCAGCAGCAGAACCAGTACCGGAAGTACTACCAACAGAACCGGTTGCTCCAGAGGCAGAACCAGTACGGGAAGTACAACCACGCTCCAAGGTCAAACGCTCGAGGACAGTGACACCAAGCATGTGGCTCGGCATCGGCGACGGCGACGGCAACTCGGCATCGACGACGGCGGCGGCATCTCGGCACACAGACAGCAGCTCGTCATCGACGACGACGGCTGCACATGGCTGCCACATCATCGATGATGGGGAGGAGTCGCAGCTGCCGCCCTGAGGATGGTGGCACACGACAATGATGATTCGCGACGGGCTCGATGATTCCACGATGCTGCATGCCATGACGTGAGATGTTGCCTAGCATCGCTCACTCGCATCGAGCCATCTGGCTTGCTTGCCGTATGTTTGCACGTCTGGATCGACGCCTGGATGGTGATTGCCAAGTCCATGGATCAACAAAAATAAAACATGTCATCTCCTCCTCCGACACCCCCGCTACACCCC
>CAZBDA010000226.1:0-4597 GCA_964490445.1 uncultured Rickettsiales bacterium
TCCTGGTTCCCCTTGGCCTTCTATGGTGCGTGGGCCTCGCCCTTGCTAATCGCTTCAAGGAGGGCTTTCGGAGCGGACATCACCGCCTTGAGTCATACATAGCGGCCCGACGATCGAAACAACTCGTACATGGATTCATGGTCCTGATCGTTTGCGTTGGGCTGGTGCCACAGGCGTCCTTTGTGGCGGAGAAGGTGTTTGGCCTGGGACTCGGCTTGGGGAGTGGTGTCGAGGGTCTTGGACGCCTCGTGGCCGCTCATGGCCCCTTCGTCCTCCTCGTGGTTGGGGTGATATGGGTCGTCGATAGAAGTCTGAAGCATGCGGTCGAATGGTTGGAGTTCGAGGATTTCCGTGAACGGGTGAAAATCTTCGCTGAAGAGGCCAGCTCGACCGCACGTGCCGACCTGGAGCCGCAGATCGCGCTCACCCTCAAGCATAGGGAGATACTGGAACACATTGCCGAGGCACCTCTATCTCTGCCAGTCCAACTTGTCGCTGCCGGCGTCGTACCCAGGGCCAAAGCAGGCCCCAAGGGGGATTTTCGAAAGGTATGGAAGAATTACCCGCAACAGGTCCGTCGGTTCGAGAAGATGGAGGAGCGTGCCACAATCGGTGAACGGCGCTTCAACGACGCAGCGAAGGTTGTGCGGGAACTGGTTCTGCTCAGCTTTCTCCGCTTTGATCTCGGCGTACTGGTTGTGACTGACCGGGCTCGGGAAGCGCTAGCACTACCGCGGCTGCTGTTCATTCCACGTATTCCTGTGAGTTGGCGGGTCGAACTCGCACGGGCTGAGTCCGAGCTCCAGGCAGGTAATTCCGGAGAGAGTCTTCGTATCTGCGGCCGACTGCTCGAAGCAGCTCTGAAGCTGATCCTGAAGGAACTTCACCCAGGGCAGCAGGTCATGCGTGCCTGCCGTGTTTGGCTCGGATCATCCGAGGCAACCCTCCAGGACATGGCATTGGGCAACCTCAAGCACGTTTTCGACAAGTCGATCTCCACCCACGGCAAGTACCTGAAGAAAGCGGCGCGAGAGGACATCGTCGTCGAGCTCTCCTGGGATCAGCCCGTTGCCGACTCTCTGACAGGAATGCTGGACGCATGCTGGGCGATCCGGAACCGACAGTCGCACGCGAAAGACGCAGCGTTGCTCTATGAGAGCACAAGGCATGTTGGCGAGGTCTGGGAGGCCCACGACCTGGTGACACTGACTCGCATTTTCCTGCGTTCAGTGCAGGACAAGTTGAGGCTCGAGTTCACCATGGCGAGTGTCGATGCCGAACTGTCCGTCGAGGAAATCGGCTCTGACATTGCGGCTGAGTAGGGCGGTGATCGGGAGCAGTCACTGCCATCTTGGTGGTAGCCTGAGCCAATCCCCACCTCGCTTGCCTGCAGGTAGCCCCAGGCTCTCGTAGATGTCCTTGCGCGTGTAGGACGTGCCAACCGTGTACATGCCCGAAGGTAATACTTTGTGAGGCGGGCTCCGAGAGCTGGTTAGATGGGCGTGACGGTTGCCAGCAGGGGGTCGATTTTCTGGTAGCCGGCTAGCGGCACCATCACGATGATGCGGTTCACCAGGACCTTCCAGAAGTCGGGCTGCTCCCATGGAACGGGGAACTTGCTGAAGGTCAACTTGCGAGGAAGGGTTCCCGAGGGGTCCTGGTCAAAGATGTACCAGCAGTCGTTTTTCGTGTCGTGTTCGAGGCTGTGGTAGCGAAGGCAGACAGGGTACAGGGGTGCTAGTGCTTCGACTGATGCGAGCCCTGACTTGACCGCTTCTTCGAGGTGCTGGCGGCAGGAAGTCGTCGGCAAGTCGTCTACATCGTGTGCCAGTTTATTGAGCTCGTCGCGAAGAGAATCCAGGGTCTTCTTGGTATTGGCGATCCACTGCTGGCTGCTCGCTCTCTCTAGGAGCATTGCTTGCGCCGACTTCCAGCGGGGGTCTTCGTCGCACGGGCTGTTTGCGATGTTCGGGTGCTTGAGAGTGCGGATGGTCCAGTCACCGAGACGACCGAGGCTAGCCTTGTGCGCTTGTGTGGACTCTTCGCTTGTCAGGGACAAGGGCCCGTACGCTGCCAGGAACTGCTTCAAGTAGCGTTCGGAGAGGCGCCGTAGTTCCCCACCGGCGGCCAGGATAGACTTCCGCTCCATGCCTGGGAGCGCACGGTGGGTGGTCTCGAGGTAGTTGAGCATCTGCTCGTGCCCGCGTAGCTCTCGCCTGCTCGTCGTGGAGTACAGGGCTAGGACTTGGTCCACTGCGTCGTCGATATGCTCGGGCTGGTTGCTACTGCCCAGCACTTGCTGGAGTTCAGCCAGCGTGAGACCGTTGACGAGGGCTCGTCCATCGTCCTCGTTGAGTACCTCGAGGATGCGCTGCGCCATCGGCGTCTCCGGGGCGGGCGGTAGCAGTGCTTCCAGTCTTTCCCGATCGAGCCGGTCGACGAGGACAGAGGACAGCTCGCCCATCCGGGTCAATCCAGGTCCTCGGTTCTCTAGTTGGTGCCATTCTTCGACAACAACATCCAGCATTGTTTCCGCGGTCTTTACCTTCTCGTGGGCACGGTACAGGGCGCGGGACGCATCGTCGGGACGTCGGCGCCTCCTCGGGCCCATGGGGCCGTCAAGCGAAGCGAAGAGTCGGTCTTCTACATGCCGGGTGCGGAGTGGCTCGAGAAGAGGATCATCTAGGTGCGGAAACCGTAGCTGGTCCTTGAACCTCTCGTACTGCTCTAGTTGAGACCAGAGTTCCGACACCTCGGCGTCGTAGGGCTCAGGGGCACCCTGCTCGGCTGCTTCTAGCCAGGCATGGTCGGTCTGCTTAGCCAGCAGCTGCCGGGCATCCTCCATTGCTTCCAGGAGTCCTGTCCCAGCCTCCGTCCAGTCGGTCCAGGTGGGTTCCAGGCAGGTCGCCAGGACGCCTTTGGTCCGTTCACGTGCGTTCTCGACCTTGGGGGGGGTGGGCTGGTGGGTGGTCGGGGAGGGCGGGGGGGGGGGGGGCGCGGCGGGGGGGGCCGCGGGGGGGGGGGGCGCGGGGCCGCCCCCCCCCCCCCCCGGGGCGCAGGCGAGGAGAGACTGCAGGCCAATCCGGTTGCGAAGGGATGCGTACGAGCAGGAGTTGACCGAGGGTGTGACCGTCGAGGTCAGCCCGAATGGCTTCGGGGGCTTCCCTCCTCGCCTCTGCGAGTAGCCAAGTCAGGTACTTTCGTAGCTTGTGGGAGTCCTTCTGCCATTCCTCGGAACCTGGCGCACGGCCGAGGGCGATTCCTACAGCACTCATAGCCTGTTGCCCCGCGTTCCTGACCTCCTCCTCGCTCGAGATGGTTGCCCCAGCAAGTGCCCTCTTTCCTTCCACGTCTTCCAGGACTTGCCACGCGAGTTTCTTTGTCCGAAAGGCCTCGGTCGAGGCAGTTCGGTACATCTCGTTCCACCAGGTGAGTTCGGCCGACTGTGCTCGAAGCCCTGCTTCTGTCGCGCGCAGCTGATCTCGTTCTGACTCGAGTTGCGAAGCCCAGGGGCACGGAAGGTCCTCCCCCAGGGCGCCCTCGATTACATCGAGCAGACTGCATACGTGGTCGTCAGCGCCAAGTGTTCGAAGGAGTCGTTCGAGGCGCTTCTTTCGCTCGGGGGGCCCGAGAAGGCGTTGGATGTCTTGCCCCCTGTCGCGCAGTACTCGTGCTGCTTTGCCCATCTTAGGTAGCCGCCGTAGTGCAGTTTTAGCTTCAGTTGCCGCCTGGTCCCAGTCCCCTGGCTCGGTGCTTTCTCGCACGGCTTGCATGGCCTGTGTCACCTCTACAAGCGCTTGCCACTCGGCTTTGCCCGCGTCTTTTAAGGCTATGAGTTGACGCTGGGAGTACACAGCACGTTCCTGCAGGTCCTCGATCTGTTCTTCTAGGCTGTCCCACTCGTGCAGGTTGTTTACCGCGTAAAACTCGTCGATCCAGCTCCGAACTCGCCGGTAGAGGTCCTCGGCTGTCATCTGTCCAATGGGCAGGACGTGCGCCCGGAGTTCCCCGATCTCGGTGAAGACCAGCAGGCAGGGCATCTTGTCGCCGATTCCGAAGCGATTGGCGAGGTTATAGGCTTCGCCAACTCCCGGAACGGCGAGTGTCTCTTGCATCGCGTCAGTTAGCTTCGAGAGGGTCCTCTCTGGCGAGGTAACTAGGTCAAAACTTGCGGGGACCCTGTCGTGCCAACCTTCCGTCTCCTCGGACCCGGGAAGGAGTCGACCGAGTCGACCGAGTCGCCGAATCACCGCGCCGAGGTAACCGCCCTGGCCCGGTGGCGGCCGTGGAGGACGGTCATTCTCCTGGTGATGAGAGAAGAAGACGAAGCGAATCCGCCGGTCGCTTCGGCGACACAGGTCGGCAAAGTGGTCCGTGAGGAACTGCACGCAAACGAGTGATTGTGCGCTGTTCAGCAGGACAATGCTGAAGCCAAAGCCATCCGTGAGCCCGCACCGATCACGGTCTTGCCGAACACGGTCTTGCCGAAGGATATAGCGATAGACCTCTGCAGCCTTGGTCACGCGAAAGCCCATGACGTCCCCTTCGAGGTCATTATTGCTTGGTCGTGGCTCTCTGCAGCCGACCTGGCCCGGTG
>CAZBDA010000227.1:0-4462 GCA_964490445.1 uncultured Rickettsiales bacterium
TGCAGGGAGTGAAGTTGAAGGAGTTGCGATAAACGAGTTGCAGGGAGAAATCTCCTCGTTCAAACGGAAAGACCGCAAACTCGTAGTCAACAAAGTCGATGCAGGAGACACTTCGCCTTCAGTCAAACCGAGTAGCAAGAAGAAATCACCGAACCTTCTCGACCTGCCTCTTGAATCCCGATTCCAACGCATTTTCGGCAATCGTTTCATCTCGATCTCCCGCATTGAGTCTTTGCTTGGAATCAATTTTTCCGCTTCCTATCGCCCCATTGTAACAGAAGGTTTGAATCAGGTTTGGAACTTGCTCCTTGGTCGTGAAGAACTCCGCCCACACTTAGAGGGCAACCGAATCAAAACACTGCAAACTACCTTTTCTGACTACGCCCTGCTACTGCGCAGTCCACTCATATGCAATAGCGAAGGCGAGGAAGTACACTGCACCCTTGCCACGCTTCGCAACAGGTTCAATACCTTCTTTGTCAGGGGCTCTGAGCAAGGACTATGGTATACCAATCTACCCTTCTACCAACAGCCTATTGCCAAAGGTCACTGGGTACTCCTCGACCGCCAATATCTCAATTGCACCTTCAAAAAACCCAGCATTCGCCTTTTGATGTACTCCCGTGCCAATGGACTGTTGGCCAAAATGGTACGGCAAAAATCCGTAACTGAGGATATTTACGATCGGATTTTGCTCGAACTCGCACTGCGTGAGCGCTTTGTAGACAACTGCCACAGCATCACCAGTACGACTTACAAACTCAAAAACTCCAAAGACGGACACAAACAGGTCTATACGTATTACAAGGACGATGCCATCCGTATCTCGGGAAAAAATGGCACTCCTCACTGGCATCCTTCTAAACCCCGATGGCCAGGTGTTCTACCCTCAATCGTCATTCCCCTTGGCTCAAAACAATAGATTTTATACATATACGTGTTGTAATTTTCAACATAGATAAATATTCTCAATAGTTGTCTTTTTATTTCTTGAACTTAAGTCCTGATTTGACTATTTTCTTCGCCAACCATCCATTTTTGTTTGATTATTCGGAAGAGATCGGAAGAGAATTGTTTTGGACCAGATAAATAAACAACTCAAAGATGAGATCGATTCTCTGCATCAACAAATTCACGATACGGAGAATAGCATATTAGCAACCAACTGGGCCGGAATAAAGCTCGATCCTTTTGAAAAATTCGAGAACGAATTTAACCAGAAAGAACTCCAAAAGGTCATAGAAGCCTTATTCTTCATCCACAATCGATTTAAAGTTAATGACCAACTTGCCACGCGGATGGATGCCCTATTTACCCGCTATGGATATTTAATCAATTCCGATGAAATTAATGGTGAAAACCGGGAGGCAATTCAAACCAACGCTCATCCCGATATTGACGAAGGCCAGATCTTACCAGCCATCGATCTATTTTTCGAAGACGAAGAACAAAACGCACCAGCGATTGATCTTCTATTTGAAGAAGAGCAGGACTCACTGGCCATCGATCCGACTTTTTACGATGATCAGCAAGCCCCTAAAGTAGTCGATCCCACCTTCTCATCCCTCTCTTTTTCGAGTCAAGAGGATGAAGAAGAACCGGTCACCATAGACGAATTAATCGAACCAGAAGCATCTGAGTTAGGATATTCACTCCCTCCCAACGAAGGTGACGAAATCGAAGCCGGGACCATCGATAATGAGGACTCTCTTTCAGATCCCGCCATTCCGCCCACCGAACTTGAAGAGATGAATAGCAATGCAGAGGATCCCAAGGAATCTCAGGTAACACCCGACTCCAAAATCAGAGAGCGTACCGCACCTGAACCCGAAGTTCAGGCAACAACCTACGAGATCTTCGCGCAAGAGGCGGGTCTGCACGACCTCCTACTTGATTTGGGAATCGATATTCCCGAAGTGGACAAGGGTCAGTTAAACCTGCTCCGAACCCAAAAACTCCAATGTTTGTCGGTCTCCGCCCTGCGGAACTATGCAGGTGCAGAGAGGCAGTACGTATTAATCCCCCGTGGCAAACGCTTTATACATGAGGGCACCACCTACCCATGCACCATCAAGAACCTGGCCCGTATTTTTGCCCCTATTTTTGCTGATATTAAAGATTTGATGCCGTATAAATCTGCCCCCTTCATCATCAATGAAACTCCCGAGTTCGGGTGGGGCATTATCCCTGCCGAAGCCCCCAAAGAGCCACTCGACAAAGATTTCATGGAACAATCGCAATACTTGCGCTCCCTCTATACAAAGGTCGGCGTTCCATCTCATATGGTGCGTAGACGTACATTAGTCGAAACGATATATGATATCATCGTCGGTCGCTTGACACTTGATGAGCCTTTGCTGACCAAAACACTCGATTGGACCGCAACCGGACCGACGAAGAGAGATTTCATCGGAGTTTACTGCTCCGAACAAGGCCTGCGCTTCAAACAACTTAACCGGACCCAGCGGAATAACGCTTTGGGCCTATGCCCAAATTGGTGACGCTTTCATCGAAACAACGATTTCCCCTCCCTGAGACCTGTGAACACAAAACACCGATGGTTAATAAATTCTAATAAAGAATCAACTCGCCTCGCGACATTCGTGCTCATTTGCTATCCCTTCCCATTTTACCGATCACTAGTTCCTCAACCAGAGGCTCGCTCCTTAAGCCGCTTAAATCTACTACGAAGGTCTATTTCATTTCAGATCTTCTTTTCGGAATAGGCACAAGTTTTGTCCAATAATGTTGCCCCATTTCTACAAGCCTGCCAGGGGCGAGTTACTCAGAACACTCCGATTTGGATTATGCGGCAAGCTGGCCGTATACTCAAACCCTACCGAGATCTACGTCAAGAACACGGTTCAATCCTCAAGCTATTCACTACTCCCGAATTAGCGGCTGAAATAACTCTAATGCCAATCGAAATGCTTGGGGTCGACGCCGCGATTCTTTTTACCGATCTAGTTACGCCGCTCGAGCCGCTTGTCGGTGGCCTTTCCTATGATCCTGGACCCGTTTTTGCCGATCCGATACGCTCGGCTACCCAGATCGACACCCTGCGAACCATCACCCCTGAAGAGGATCTTAAGTACGTCCTCGACACCGCGCAATTGGTACGCCAGGCACTACCTCCGACCGTTCCGCTTATCGGATATGCAGGAGGCCCTTTCACTCTCGCCACATGGATCGTAGAAGGATCTAGTTCCAAGGATTTTCCGGCCTTCCGCCGCATGATCCACGGCGACCCAATTCTCGCCCATAAACTGCTTGATAAACTTAGCGATCTGGTCATCAACTTCCTGCGGGCCCAAATTGCCGCCGGAGCCCAGGCGGTCCAAATATTCGACACTTCGATAGGCCTGCTCTCACCAGAACAATTCGCTGAATTCGCCTTGCCCTACTTAAAACGGATTTGCCATAGTTTAGCCCCACTAGACACGCCCGTTATCTACTTTCCCCTAGCCGCAGCCCAGAGCCTGACCTATTTCGGCCAAGTCGGAGCCCAGGTTCTGGGCCTAGATTGGCGAATCGACCTGACCCAGGCTCGGGCCCAGCTTGGAGACGCGATAACCCTGCAAGGCAATCTAGATCCCTGCATCCTCTATGGATCCGAGGATAGTATCGTTACTGCAACCCAGGGTATCTTAGAAAAGACCAAAGGACGCCCCCATATATTCAATTTGGGGCATGGCGTCTTTCCAGATACGCCTTATGAAAAGGTCAAATTGCTAGTGGAGACCGTACAAAAATTCGCAAATTAGAGGAGTTATGCTGATGGAAGGTCAGGAAAAAGGCATGACGCGGCGCCATACTTTCTTCTGTATCAATAAAGACCGGCATGCCACTGAATCAAAAGTAATCGAGGCCAAACCCAAGGAAGTCACCATCTTCGGCAAGCAGGTGAGCGGTTGGATTATAACGACCGAAGAACCTGTGATAGACAAAATCATCCCCCTTGACGAATCGACACAGAGAGAAGTCATGCACCACGATCCCGAATAAGAACCATCAACTACGGTTCCCAGGAAAATTTCTTTTCCAACCAGCTACCTATCTCTCGCGGCGGGTCATCCCAATCAGCCCCTGGACCCAGAAACCGTCCGCGGATATCCACCCTGGCATCAAAATCCGACCAGAGTGATGGAAACTCGTCCCGAATCAACTCCTCAATTTGTTCGCTGATACCTCGAGCGTGGTAGGAAATGACCTCTTCGGCCTCGGACTTCCCAATCTCTTCAGTCAGATGTCCAGCCATCCCGCTACTGGCAACGAAGACAAACTCGATCACCCCGTCATCAGTTAACTCCAGAGTAATCCGGTAGGCTGGATAGCTTAGTTTCAACCCCAATAAAGATAGCTTCACCCGCAACCAGTCGGCCTCGGTGACGGTACGAGTGCTATTCAGATCACCCCAATTCAATTCTGCTCTTGCCCCGGTACTGCTTATTAGCAGGATAAC
>CAZBDA010000228.1:0-4403 GCA_964490445.1 uncultured Rickettsiales bacterium
GCTCCGCCGTCGCGGCGC
This sequence comes from uncultured Rickettsiales bacterium, assembly GCA_964490445.1. Classification (GTDB taxonomy): domain Bacteria; phylum Myxococcota_A; class UBA796; order UBA9615; family UBA9615; genus UBA6601. The sequence continues at coordinate 19 of CAZBDA010000228.1, forward strand.
GGGCGCTGGAGCGAGGGGCGACGGCGCGCTACTCAGCGGACTCACTTCTGCCACCCTGCCGGCCGTCGACGACGCGACCGCAGCCCTCGCTGCCCTGGGCTACAACGGCCGCGAGATCTCCCGGGCGCTAAAGGAGGCCGCGCCCACCGCCGAGGACGACGTCCAATCCGTACTTCGACGCGCCCTCAAGTCACTGAGTCCGGCATGACCGACAGCATCCTGCGCGAAGTGAGCCCCGAGCTGCGCGCCGACGCCGAGGAGTTCGTCGACGAGGTAAGCCTCCGACCGACGACACTGGAGGAATACGTCGGCCAGAAGAGCGTGCTGGGCAACCTCGAGGTCTTCGTCAAAGCCGCCAAGGCCCGTGGCGAGAGTCTCGACCATGTGCTGTTTGCCGGCCCGCCTGGCCTCGGCAAGACAACGCTTGCCCATGTCATCGCTCACGAGATGGGGGTGCACCTGAAGACGACCTCGGGGCCGGTCATCGAGCGCGGCGGTGACCTCGCCGCCATCGTGTCCAACCTGGATGAGGGCGATGTGCTCTTTGTCGATGAGATCCACCGCCTGAACCGCGCGGTCCAGGAGGTCCTCTACCCGGCCATGGAGGACTTCGAGATTGACATCCTCCTCGGCCAGGGCCCGACAGCTCGAACCATCCGCTACGACCTGCCGCACTTCACGCTGGTCGGCGCGACCACCCGAGAGAGCCTGCTGAGTCCACCGTTCCGGTCGCGCTTCGGCTACGTCGCTGTCCTGGACTTCTACTCTGCCGAGGAGTTGGCGCTGATTGTCTCGCGCTCCGCCTCGCTCCTCGAGGTACCCATCTCCGAGGAAGCGTCGCTGCAACTCGCCTCCCGCTCTCGGGGCACCCCACGCATAGCCAACCGTCTGCTGCGGCGGGTTCGGGACTTCGCCGAAGTAGAGGGGGACGGCTCCATTGACCGGCAGGTGGTCCAGCACGCGCTGTCTCGACTCCAGGTGGACTCGGCGGGTCTCGACAAGATGGACCGTCGCATTCTCACGACCCTGGTCGAGCGCTTCTCCGGCGGACCGGTGGGCATCGAGTCCCTGGCAGCCGCCATTGGCGAGGACCGCGACACCCTCGAGGACGTGTACGAGCCCTACCTCGTGCAACAGGGCTACATCATCCGCAGCCGACAGGGTCGACTCGCCTCGGCGCTGAGCTACCAGCATCTCGATGTTCCCGTTCCTGCCGGCACCACGGGCGCACTGTTCTGAACAACCATGCAAAGCAACCCCGAAGTCGTTGCCCTCATCAAGCGCGCCTTGCTCTGGGCAGGTGCGACACTGGTCATCGCAGTCGTCGTCACTCTGCTGGCAGGCTGTCCCAGCCGTTCGGCAGCAGGATTGCCAATCATCAGCGTCGCAATCGAAGGCCACACGCTGAAGGCCGAGGTTGCCAGCACGATTGAGCAACGTACCCGTGGCTTGATGTATCGCCGCGAGTTGGCAGGCAACGCCGGGATGCTGTTCGTCTACCAGGACAAGGCACGCCTCAGCTTCTGGATGAAGAACACCTTCGTGCCGCTGAGCATCGCGTTCATTGCCGATGACGGGCGCATCGTCCACATCGCCGACATGGCGCCACAGACCACCACCAGCCACGCCAGCCCCGAGGCAGTGCGATACGCCCTCGAGGTCAACCGGGGCTGGTTCGAGAACGCAGGCATCAAGGTCGGGCAGCACGCCCGGTTCACGCTGCCCGAATCGGTGCAGTGATTGAAGCAAGCGAGCGACGGCGCCCCCGGCGCGCCGTACGCTGGCGCGGCCGCGGCCTGTTCAGCGGCAAGGCGGTAGTGTTGACAGTCGGTCCGAGCGAGCCGGGATCGGGTTGGCAGTGGGCTGTGGGCCGGGAGCCGGCCACTCCCCTGCTGGCGAACCAACTCGAACCCCAGCCGCAACACAGTCGCCTACGCAACGCCGAGAGTAGTGCCCTGGCGGAATTGCCTGAGCACATCCTGGCAGCGCTGGTGATGCTCGACGTCGACGACTGCACGATCCGCTTCCACGAGGGCGAAGCGCCGGTGTTGGATGGCTCTGCACTGCCCTTTGCAAGGGGCCTCCTGCAGGCGGGCATATGTGGTCGTCCGTCGGCCCGAGACCTCCTGGTGGAGGTTACCTGGCGAGGACGACAGGTCTGCTGGAACGGTGGCACCGAGCCGGCCCGTGCACGCACCTTCATAGATGCCGAACACGCCCGCGACCTTGGCGGGATGGACTACTTCCCCGGTGCCAGGCCGGAATGCGCACTGGTCTTCGGCAGGCAGGGCACCAGCCGCTACGGAGGTGGCCCACGGCTGCGCGGCGAACCGGCCTGGCACAAGCTTCTGGACGTTCTGGGCGACCTCGGGCCCTACCGAGCGACGGGCCGACTGAATGGTGTTCTGCGACTCATCGACCCGTCTCACCGGACGAATCCTGCTGCGATCGAAGAGGCCCTGGTAGACGCCCAACTGGCCTATGACGGCGAAGTGTCGGTCGATTCGGGCTAGGATCGGGCCAATGTCCACACCGACCTGCCATTGGTCGCCGCCCCCATGGCTCCGCGAGCTACCTCGGCTTCCTGCGTGGACGGGGCAGCGACCGCAGAGTCCATGGAATCTTCGTGGCATGCTCCGCGCCTGGCAGGAACATCCTCGTTCCATGGACTTCCTCGAGCCGAGTTCGCCCAACTACCACTACAAGGCCCTCCAGACTCGTCTCTACAGTGAACTGCTCGAGCCCTTCTGGAACAGCCAGGAACGAAGCCAACTGCGGGTGCTGGACGCAGCGTGCGGCATCGGACGATTCCTGGTGCCCCTCGCTGAGGCCGGTCACCACGTGGTCGGAGTCGACGCGTGTGAACCGTCGCTGCGCGCTGCGGAACGGCACCTCTGCCGCGCGATGGAAGCAGGCCGCCTCGCAGCAGGCGCAGTCCCCGAACTGCACTGGGACGATGTCAACGAGTTGTCGTGCCTCGATGCTGCCGAGCCCTTCGACCTGGTGCTTGGCATCGAATTACTCTGCTACCTGGAGGACCCGGTTCGGATCGCCCGCCAGTTAAGCGAGCGACTCCGCCCTGGCGGGCACCTCATCGTCTCCGTCGAAGCGTGGCCAGGCGCATTGTTGAGCGACCAGGACGCGATCGTCGAGCCTGCTGATCTACGTAGCGCGATGGCGGAGGGGATCCTGGCAGTTGAGGGCGACCGTTGGGTACGCGCAGTCGACGCCGCAGAACTGGAGTCTATACTGCAGAACGCGGGCCTCGAAGTCCTCTGGACCGAGGGGCGCCACTACCTCCCGGATGGGCCATTGTCCGGCTGCCTCGATCTCGAACGACTAGCCGAGCCAGGCTACGTCGATGAAATCGTGGAGCTGGAGCAACTGCTTGCCGAGGACAAGTCGCTTGCATCGCTGCCTCGGGCCTGGATCGCGGCAGCACAGAAGTCTGGATGAGTTACCGATGCGCGTAATGTTCGTTTTCAGTCCTCGCTACTACTGGCCCTTCGTCAGTGCCGAGGACAACTACCTCGTACCGCAGAGCCTGGTCTACCTGGCCGCGGTCTGCCGCGAGGCAGGTCACGAGGTCTCGGTGTACGACTGCATGCCTCTGAAGATGGGCTGGCGTAGTCTCGAGGCCGCCATGCGGGAGCAGGACCCCGACGTCGTGTGCGTCGGCGAAAACCACGCCCTGTACGCCCACGAGGCAATGCGGGTAACCGAAATGGCCGCCGAGGTCATTCCTCGGGCCCACCGGGTAGTCGGTGGCGCACACTTCACACACCTCTACGACAAGTACATGCGGGAGCATCCCATCGACTTCGTGGTCTGCGCCGAGGGGGAGTACACGCTGCGCGAGTTGCTCGAGGAGCTGGAACAGCCGTCTCCCGACCCTGCCAACGTTCGCGACATCGTCTACCGAGTCGGCGAGGGCGAGGACCTGGAGTTGATCCGCACCCCACCGCGCGCACTCATTGAAGACCTCAACAAGCTACCGATGCCCGCCTATGACCTGGTGCCGATGGACCTGTACGGCACCAGCAACCTGCTGTTCTCGCCCGGCGGCACGACCATCCATCACAGCCGAGGCTGTACCGCGTCGTGTTCCTTTTGTGTCTGGTGGACTCAGATGGCCAATCGCGAGATCCACGAGGATGGCACCCTGGAGATGCGGCCGCGCTGGCGCACCAAGACAGTCAGCAAGACAATCGAAGAAATCGAGTACCTCTATTACAACTTCAATAAGCGCTGTTACGTCTGGGTGGACGAGAGCTGGAATATCGACGCCCGCTGGAACGACCAGTTTGCCGAGGAGATCATTCGCTCAGGCATGGACATCACCTGGTTCGCGTTCATGCGCAGCGACTGCATCATCCGCGACGAGA
>CAZBDA010000229.1:0-964 GCA_964490445.1 uncultured Rickettsiales bacterium
GCTTCATGGGGCTGTAGCTCGGGACGGCGGTGACCGACTGATCTATTTTCATCCCCTTGTTGAAGAACACGCCGTTGCAGCATTCGACGAAGCGGAAGCGTAGTTCGCCGCCGGTTCCCGGGTCCGAGGAAACCAGCTGCAGGCTGTAGATTTCGTTTCCGAAGTTGACCGACCAGCCAATCGGATCCATCGTTAGGGCGGCGCTCTCCGCGGGGGCGAGAGAGGCCGAAAACATTGCCGTCGCGAAAAGCGTTTCGACGCGGCGTCTCATTCTCCTGAGTTCGTACCGAATGCGCAAAATGTATCCTCCGCCCCGGCTCTTCCGGGAATTGAGTATCACATCCATACTCGGACGTGCTGCCAGAACGCCGCTTGTATTTCCTCTGTGCCCCCCGCGGAAAGGGGGTTTCAGAGCCCAGCACTCCGCCCGGGCACTCTCTAGAACAGCACTTAACACGAAGCGAGAAGGTCGTTGGTGTCGGGATGGCACGCGTCCCCGTTCGGTTCACCGCAGCCGCCGTCCGCATTTTCCGGGCCGCCGTCTAGAACGTCTGCAGCCGCAAATAGCCCGGGGCGGATAGGAAGTATAAGCCGGATTTTGGCAGCACGTCCGAGTATGGATGTTATGACGAGTCCCCGTGGGAGCAGTGTGGCGGGAAATATGACAGCGGTGGCAGCATCCTCCGTCTCGGCAGAAACCGCGCATTCGACCTCGCAAAAGGTCGGCTCCCCCGCACCACTCGTGCTGGCGAAGAAGCAGAGGAAGACGATCGAGGCCAGAGTCAGGCGTTGGATGTGCATTGGAATCTCCTTGTCTTCTCGGTCGGTCGAGGTCGCGAGCCTCGACGGCTCGTCGAGAAGGTTCGCGATATTGGAGCCCGGGGTGTCGTTCGGGGTGCTGAAGCCGCGGGGGCGGGGGGGGGGGGCGGCGCGCCCCCGGCGGGGGCCGGGCGGGGGGGGGGGG
>CAZBDA010000229.1:974-4402 GCA_964490445.1 uncultured Rickettsiales bacterium
GGCGGCTCCGGGGCGGGTGGGTCTTGGGGGGGGGTTTTTGGGGGCGGGGGGGGGGGGGGGGGGGGGTTCCGGGGGGGGGGGGGGGGGGGGGGCCGGGCGCCCCCCGGGCGGTGCACGGGCGTCGGGTCTGCGCAGGACCGCTCTCGCGGCTGGCGCTCCACCTGGAGTGCCTAGCATCCCAAAACGACGGCATGCGTTCCGCCTCCCAGCTCACCTCGGTTCGGAGCAAGGCAAACGCGCCGCACTGGCTGCGCGCCTCGTGCCCTTCCCTCTGGCTGGCCCCGACTGGATGCACCGCAAGGGTCGTGCCGGATTGTCGACGAGTTCGAAGCGACACCCGCGCGCATACAACTGCGTGTCGCGAATCGACTTTCGAGTCATGCGAGGGGCATTCCCGGCGCAAGAACTAAGGTGGGTTGGACCCTACGCGTGAAAAACAGTTCTACACTTGTGGAACGTCGAAGCCGCCGCGGACAGCGGATAGGAAGTATAAAGACGCGTTTTCGCACCACGTCCGAGTATGGATGTTATGACAAGTCCCCGTCGGTGCCCCGCCGCGGGCAACCGCACCCGTGTGTCGCGAACCCGCCCCACGGCGAGCGCGGGGCGCACGCCCCGCTTGAATTCATCGCCTACGGTCCCGAATCCGCTCTCGAGCCTGCTTCTACTTGACACAATGTCGCTTATCGGACCCCAAAAGGGCCTTTGAACTTCCTATCCGCCTAACCGCCTGACCGGTCGCGAGGGCGTCGCTCATGTGGCCAAGTCATCAAGATTACGAATAATCTGAAGAAAAAACATCCTCAATATTGAAATCAGTGTATAGTCAGATGAATTCGCTGCTCTCCCTCAACGAAACAAGGTGCAAACCAGTGCAGAACCATCGAATTTCCCTCAGCGGGCTGTTGATCAGCGCGCTCCTCGCCACACCCGCTACCGCCGGAGACCTTCGCCTCCACCCCCTCTCCGGTCCCCATCCGGAAGCCAACTGCTGTACCGGAGCCACGCCTGCGCAGCTCTTCGCGAGCGATAACCGGGTCCACATCGAAGGCGCGACGGTCACAGGAGGCTGGAGTGCCGCCGCGTCTTCTAGCGCGGCGGCGCTGTACGTGTCGGACCTCGATCTTGCAGACGGCTACGCCTACCCCCCTGCCTACCAGAACGACCTCCGAGTCCCCAACGTGGTGGTCGCCGTCACGACGGCGGGGCCCCCTGGAGATCTCACCTTCTCCACCATGCCGCTTTGTGACTCGAAGACTCCCGGGTTCGGCAACCAGTACCACGGGAACGCGTGCCACCCGAGTCCCCAGAACACACACGGTTATCTCTATGTCGATGTTGGTACCGGCGTGAGCCTGCCCGTGTATCAGTTCAACGGAACGCAAGATCAAGCGCGGGCACAGGGACTTCACCCCGTGGGCGATCACGCAGCGGTCGATCTCGCCGCCGATGACTGCGGGGCGTTCATCACGGCGTTTGACACGAACATGGTTCGTGGAGTCGAAAACGACGAAGACCCTGAGATGCTCCACCCGGGGACCGGTGAGCCGCTGATCCCGGAAGGCACCACAGACACCAACAACGGCCAGAACCCCGAGAAGGCGAACGGCTTAGGAATCCGCACGCAGGTCAACCGCGCTCCGGGTGAAGATGGATGGGTCATGCAACTTGCGGGCAATCAGCTGATCTCGGGTGTGAATGACAAGGTCGGGCGCGAGCGTCTGCAAGCGATTTACATCATGGGCCACGACCTCCTAAAGGATGACGCGTTGTATCCGCCGGTCTACTGGAACGACTGGTCGTGGGCCAACACGATTGTGAAATGCGTCCCGCAGATCCTCCAGCCGGAGGGTGAGGGCGAGCTGATTCAGGTGTCCTACCAGCTGCGCGGTCCCGTCTGCCAGCTCGAGGTAGGGCAGTTCACGGGTACCGGTCCGCGCTTCCAGGAGACCGCGCGTGCCGCCGACGGGCTCAGCCCGCGCCCCGTCACCCACGACGAATTCCATGGCACTTCCTGTGAAGACGGGATCGGCGAGTTCGAAGACCACCCGACCCGACCGATCCAGGTGACGGACACGGCCGTCGTCTCCGACTCCCGGTACAAGTACCTGTACCTGCAGGAGCCGTTTACGCGGGCGTACTGGCCGATGTATCAGTTCGACGGCGACAACGAATGGCAGACGCTCGGGAACTACAACACTTGGCACGCGATGCACCCCGATGGCCAGCCCTGGCGGGGCGGACGTACCGGCGCTCCGACGAGCGGCTATGCCGTGGGGAGCAACGGCAACACGTTCGCGCACGACGTGCTTCAGGTACGCTCCGCGGAGATCGACGGGCTCATCAACCCCCACTTCGACCCGCTCGCCGACCCGAAGAACCGCAAGAAGGAGCTGCGGCCGATGCGGTAGGACTGGTCTGGCGTGTTCGGTGTGTGATATTACGCATCCAGTAGGACGTTGATTGTTAGCTTAGCTTCTCTCGCAGAGCTTCGTACGGCGTCTTTCCCTTATGTGCCCCATGCGGCCGATCGTAGTTGTAGAACTTCTCCCAGGCCGCCAGCTTCTTCTTGAGATCGACATCATCGCGATACGTGAGTAACTGGTAGAACTCGTCCTTGTCAGTGCGATGCGATCTCTCGACCTTCCCGTTCAACTGTGGCGTGCGAGCCTTGATGTAGACGTGTTCCATGCCCAGGTCGGCGACATGCCAGTGGAAGAGCGCTTGGAACTCGTGGCCGCGGTCGGTTCGAATGGTTCGAATGCGGAACGGGAACTTCTTGACCACATAGTTGACGAAGTCGATCGCATTGGCCTGGGTGTGGCGCTGGTAGATTTTCAATGCGCGAACTCGCGTCGCATCGTCGATCGCCGTGTACTGATAGCGCCGGACCGGCCGACCTCTTTTTCTCTTTAGGGTCAGGAACTTGACGTCCACCTGCACGTGGTGGCCAGGAACCTGCTTCTCGTATCGATGCGTGTGAACGGCTCGTCTCCCGACCCGGTTGGGGAGTCGGTTGAGGCCATGCCGGTTGCAGACGCGGTACACCGTCGCATCCGAAGTCTTGATGTCGTGGTAGCGCTGGAGATACCAGACGATGCGAATCGGTCCCATATAGTACGTCCGACGGAGATGCAGGATCTTCTCGACCACCTCGTTGGGCGTCTTGTTCGGGTGGTTGTGGCTGCATTGCCTTCGACGCGCGAGCCCGGCTTCGCCGAGTTCGCGGTATCGGTCTCGCCACAGATAGAACGTGGACCTCGCGATTCCGAAGCGCCGGCATGTCGTGTTGATGTTGCCGTGCTTCTCCGCGTACTCGAGGACTCGCCGTTTGCGCCTGATTTCTCGTTGATCTTCGGTCATCTAGATCCCCTCGGTCAGCCTCTGTCATCGTGGCAGGGTGTCCGACTGAATCTGTAATTTCACAC
>CAZBDA010000230.1:0-4392 GCA_964490445.1 uncultured Rickettsiales bacterium
AGGCGTGTGACGGACTCGACAACAACTGTACAGGCGGCATCGACGAGGGCTTCGACGGCGACGGCGATGGGGTGAGCTCTTGTGGCCCCGATGGCGTCTCGGGCAACAGTGATGACGATTGCAACGACAGCGAGGCAGCCACTTATCCCGGCAACTCCGAGATCTGCGATGCCCTGGACAACAACTGCACAGGCGGCATCGACGAGGGCTTCGATGGCGACAGCGACAGCTTTACTGTCTGCGGTGCCGATGGGGTCGCGGGCAACAGCGACGACGACTGCGACGACAGCTCCAGCGGCGCCTTGTTCTACCCGGGAGCCAGCGAAGCCTGCGGCGACCCCGACTACAACTGTGACGGCGTCCTACCGCCTGCCTGCATACCGCCTCCTTCGCTGGTGAGCATCAGTCCCGATTCGGGCTATTCGATCGGTGGATACACGGTCACTCTCAGCGGGATTGATTTCGTCTCGCCGGCCCTCGTGACCATCGGAGGAGTGGAAGCGACCAATGTGACAGTCATAGACGCCAACACCTGCACGGCGACTGTCCCTGGCAGCTTCATCACGGGAGCTGTGAATGTCACGTTGACCAATCCCGACGGACGATTCAGCTCAATCCCCGGGTTCACCTATACCGAAACGCCCTATGCAGTTGCGACATTCACCGAAAACCAGGGCGTGCTGCTGACAGATTATGCTGTGAGAGTCGACCTTTCAGCACACAGCTTTGCTTTGAGCGGCGGATTTTCCATTGCAGACCCCAACGGCAACTCCGTGGATTATTGCTTCGAAGTGCAAAGCGGCAATCGGGAAGGCGAATGCACTTCCAGCTACACGGGTGTTGTCTGGGTCAAGCTCCCATCCCTGCCCGCTTCCGGCACATTGGACCTGGGCATATTCCCCGGCTCAAGCACTGCCCAGACGGGCCTGGACGTATTTGAGGTCTACGAAGACTTTGAGGACAACAACGAAGCCCCTGGAATCTCTGGGTGGTCTTACAACTTCCTCGGGTCCAGCTACATCGCCATGGCCGGCAGCGACACCTACTATGTGGGGCTGAATGGAACGGGCCTGACCAGCAGTGTTCACAAGAAAATTGATTACTACCAGGGCACGTGGCTGGCCGAGTCTGATCTGACCCTCTGGCTGGATGGTAGTGACTATGGCGGCGATATTGATGTCTACAACTGCCCCGGCAGCCCCAATGGTGCAAGAAGCTGGACCATCATTAAGACAGACGAGATGTCATACAGCCTTTGCAACAGCAGCGAATCTGCTGCTACTGGAACCTTCAGTCCATCTGTGGGGTCAAGTTTCGAGTATCGGCATAGGGCCAATGACGGAGACGCCAGCGGAATGACATTGAATTGGATTTCAATGCGGCCTTATGTCGACAATGAACCGTCAGCAGTAGTCACCGCGCTGTAGGCAGAGAGGGGAAATCCCCAGCCTATAGGCTCCCCTTCGCCCGGCAAACAAGAGGGTGGGTCGTCCAGGGTGCGGTGCTGCAGCTACTTGCGGCGGCGTTCGCTGCGTCTGCGGATGCCTTTGCTCGCTTGTCTGCTCCTGGCGGTGGCGGGCACTCAAAGAGAGCGAGTCTTGTGGATGAGGACGAGTGCGATCGTCAGGATCGCCTCGTAGGCCATGAACAAAGTCGGCTGCTTGACCAGGGCGACCACGACGAGCCCGAGGAACCAGGCGGCGATGAACTTGAGCGGTGTACGGGATCCGTCAATCATCCATAACCTCACCACGCAGACCCAGAATGCGCAGAAGGTGATCAGTGGCATGTCCACACCTCTGTGGTACGCGGACTCTGTAGTACCTGTGGATGATCGGGGGCTGCGCCGCACCGCAATGTGGCAGTGATCGGGGTCGACGGCCTCCATGGGTAAGCCTGCCTTATTGTTGACCTCCTCAAAGGTGACCTGCGCGGGCTCAGCGTATGAACAACCGACTGTTCCAGCCGAAGTTGCAGGTGGCGTTGCCGCCATATTGACCCGCAGTGCAGTAGTTGCCCACACAGTCTCCGCCGGGCACTCGGCAGATGCTGCCGTTGCTGCAGCTGGCCGAACCACAAGCTGCCCGGTCGAGCCCCATGTACTCACCGCCGCCGCCCTGCCAGGGGACTCCACAGTCGATGCACGAGGCAAACCCGGACATGTGGTTGTCAGTGTTGTTGTAGGGGAGGGTCGTCAACCGGATGAGGTCACACTCTCCGGAGTTCGATGGGTTGACGTCGGCATACAGACAGCTGCCCTGGCGCAGGATGTCATCCGCTGAATTCGAGGAGCCTGGGTTGCTGGCATCAGGAGCCTGAGTCTCGCAAGAGTCCGTCCCGTGCACGGCAACAATTCCGGTACTGAAGAACGAGTCCCAGGTGCGAGCGGTGCCCAGGGGCCAGCGGCGCCACCCCTGGATCGCGCCCGCGGGCCCGGTATCGGTCGACTGGATCATGACGTGCGTGCCGGCCACCAGGTAGGCTGCAGCGCTCTTGTAGTCATTGCTCAGCGCCTGCGCGAAGGAGCCATAGGGAGCGTCTGCTGTCCAGAAGGCCTGGTTGTTGTAGCCCACCGAGTTGCCGTCCGCCGGCGCGATGTTCATGGCCAGCGTCCAGCCGCCGCCGCTGGTGTTCATCTCACAGTAGACCTCGAACGGCGCCCCACCGTCAGGACTGATCCAGTAGTCCCCATCTGCTCCCGCGCCGGTGGTGTCTATGATGTCCTTGCAGTCCGTGCCAGGGCAATGGAGCTGGCCAAGCTCGCTGCTCGGATCCGGCTGGGATCCATCGCAGTCATTGTCGATCCCATCGCCGCAGACATCGACAGCAGCCGGGCTGATGGAAGACTCGGTGTCGTTGCAGTCCGTTGCGTCGTTGACCGTGCCGCCCAACTGGGTGCATGACAGCAGGCCCGTCGCTGAGTTGCCATAGCCGTCGCCATCGGCGTCTACGTACCACTGCAACGCATCCACTGCGCCGTTGTCCGACGTACCATCGCAGTCGTCATCAGTGCTGTTGCAGATCTCGGTGACCCCTGGGTTGATGTCTGCTCCGATGCTCGGGTCATCGTTGCAGTCATCATCGTTGTCGGCGTAGCCGGGGGGCTGAGTGCACGAGGAAAGTGGCGTGCCCGGCCCACCGTAGCCGTCGCCATCTGAGTCGACGTACCAACTGGTCGCATTAAGAGCGCCGCCCTCGTCGACGCCGCCTGTGCAGTTGTTGTCTATGCCGTCGCAGATCTCGTAGCTGGTGGGGTTGGTGGCAGCGTTGCCGTCGTCGCAGTCCAGGTTGTTGCTGACAAATCCGGTGGGCTGCGCACAGGCCGTGCTCAGCGTGCCCGGATCGCCGTAGCCATCGGCGTCAGCATCGGCGTACCAGGTCGTGCCGGACGCGCCGCTGCCGTCGTCGACCTGGCCGTTGCAGTCGTTGTCCTGGCCGTCGCAGATCTCGACCGCGCCGGGATAGCTGTTGGGGTTCAGCTCGTTGCAGTCATTGGAGCTGGCCACGTAGCCGGCAGGCGCAGCGCAGGCCACCTGGGTGAGCAGCAAGCCGCCTATACCGTCGCCATCGGCGTCGAAGTACCAGGTGCTCTCATCGACAGCGCCGACATCGACCGTGCCGTCGCAGTCATCGTCGCTGCCGTTGCAGATCTCGGTGGCGCCGGGATGGATGGACGCATCTGTGTCGGCGCAGTCCTCGCAGTTCAGCACGAGGTCGCCGTCATCATCGCTCTCGCCATCGCCGGCGGTTGTGGTGGCATCACAGTCGTTGTCGATGCCATCGCACAACTCGGGGCTGCCGGGGAAACGTAGGGCAGCGGCGTCATCGCAGTCGCCGCCACACTCGCTGATGCCGTCGCCGTCGTCGTCGATCTCGTCGCCGCCGAGGGCGCCGTCGCAGTCGTTGTCGAGACCGTCACACAGCTCAATGGCCGCAGGAAAGACCTGCGCGTTGGTGTCGTCGCAGTCGGTGCTGTCCGGGGCATAGCCCAGTGGCATGTCGCAGGCTTCCTGGGTCAGCCAGAAGCCGCCCACGCCGTCGCCGTCGTTGTCCAGGTACCAGGTCTGCGCGGCAGGTGCGTTGTCGTCGATGGCACCGTCGCAGTCATCGTCGATGCCGTTGCACTGTTCGGTAGCACCGGGGTAGATGGCGCCGTCGAGATCGTTGCAGTCATCGGCATTGCCGACGTAGCTGGCCGGTGCTGAGCAGGCCTCCTGGGTCAACAACTGGCCGCCGTAGCCGTCTGAATCCGAGTCCAGGTGCCAGACCAGCGCGTCAATGGCGTCGTCGTCAATGTCCCCATCACAGTCATTGTCGATGCCATCGCAGATCTCATAGGAACTGGGGTTCACGGTGGGGTCACTGTCGTCGCAGTCCAGGCCGCCCGTGGCT
>CAZBDA010000231.1:0-4350 GCA_964490445.1 uncultured Rickettsiales bacterium
GCGGCCTCTACGGCCTCCTCAGCCTCCTCGGCAGCGGGCTCCTCGGCGGCGGCCTCTACGGCCTCCTCGGCAGCAGACTCCTCTACGGCCTCAGTCGGCGCCTTCTTGGTGACCTTGGCGCTGGGCTCGTAGGCCTCCTCCACCAATTCGATGATGCTCATGGGAGCGTTGTCGCCAGTACGGCGCCCAATCTTGGTGATCCGGGTGTAGCCACCAGGGCGATCCAGAAAGTGCTCGCTGTACTCGCTGAATAGCTTCTGCAGGACGTCTCGGTCCTTGACGACGCGACGCGCACGACGAATCGCGTGCAGACGCTTGGCCGTCAGCTTGCGGGCCTCTTCACCGGAAGCAGCCTCCAAGACGCTGGGCGGAACCTTCTTGCTCAGCGTGATCAGCCGCTCCACGACACGGCGAAGTTCCTTCGCCTTGGCATCGGTCGTCTTGATGCGCCCGTGCTCAAGCAGGCTCGTCGCCATGTTTCGGTACATCGCCTTGCGATGCGACGAGTTGCGCCCCAGGCGGCGTCCGGACTTGCGATGTCTCATCGAGAACTCCTCGGCCGATCAGCCGTCGTTATTCCTGCTCGCGGATCCGCGGGAAGTTGTGGAGCTTCATGCCGAGGGACAGACCCATCTCAACAAGAATCTCCTTCACTTCGTTCAGCGACTTGCGACCGAAGTTCTTGGTCTTCAGCAGATCAGCCTCGGTCTTCTCCACCAACTCGTAGATGTAGCGGATGTCGGCATTCTGCAGACAGTTGGCCGAACGTACGCTCAGTTCCAACTCGTCGACGGTCTTGAAGAGGTTCTCGTTCCACTCCTCCTCGGGCTCTTCGTCCTCAGGAGCGGGCTCGTCCAACTCATCGAAGTTGATGAAAATCTGCAACTGCTCCTTCAGGATCTTGGCGGCCAGCGCCATGGCGTCCTCAGGAAGCACAGTGGCGTCAGTCCAGACCTGGAGGGTGAGCTTGTCGAAGTCGGTACGCTGGCCGACGCGAGCGTTGGCAACGGTGTAGTTCACCCGGTGGACCGGGCTGAAGATGGCATCGATCGGGATGGTGCCGATGGGAGCCTCTTCGTCGGTATTGCGCTCAGCAGGCACGTAGCCCGAGCCCTTCTCCACCTGCAGCTCCATGCGCAACGTGCTGTCGCCCACCAGGGTGCAGATGTGATGATCCGGGTTCATAACCTCAGCATCACCAGTGGTCTGAATGTCGGCGCCCGTAATGGCGATCTGGTCACCACGGCTGCCCTTCTTCTCAATCGTGAAGGTCTGGGTCTCGGAGGTACCCATGCGGATGAGCACACCCTTGAGATTCAGGATGATGTCGGTGACGTCCTCGATCACGCCGTCCACCGTCGAGAACTCGTGCAGTACACCGTCAATACGCACTGCGGTAATCGCGGTGCCCTGAAGGCTACTGAGAAGCACGCGTCGCAGCGCGTTGCCAAGCGTGATCCCGAAACCATGCTCGAGGGGCTTGGCTACGAACTTGCCGTACCGCTCGGGGTTCTGTACCTCCTCCGCAAGGATGCTGCGGGGGCGGATCAGGCTTCGCCAGTTGTGATAGAGCTCGGAGGTTGTGGGTTCAGTCATCGTAGTTTCTTCCCTCGGGGTACTAACGTGAGCAGAGCTCGACGATCAGGTTCTCTTGGATCGGAAGGGTCAATTCGGCCCGAACAGGGGCGCCACCAATCGTTCCACTGAAGTTGTCCTTGTCGAGAGTGACCCAGGTCATCTGCGGCCTGTTGAGAGCCTTCTCGAGCGAATCAACCACACGCTGGATCTTGCGGCTCTTCTCACGAATCGAGACCACCTCTCCGACCTGCAGTTGATAGGACGCAATATTCACCTTGCGGTTGTTGATCTCGATGTGCCCATGACTCACCAACTGGCGGGCCTCAGCACGAGTGCCAGCGAAACCGAGGCGATAGACGGTGCTATCGAGACGGTTCTCGAGCAACATGAGGAGGTTCTCTCCTGTATTGCCCTTGCGACGAGCAGCCTCGACGTAATAGCGCCGGAACTGCTTCTCCAGGATTCCGTAGATCCGCTTGACCTTCTGCTTCTCGCGAAGCTGCTGTCCATAGTCGGACACGCGCATCCGCCGTTGGCCATGCTGGCCGGGAGGATTCTGGTTGCGGTCGAACGAACACTTGTCCGTAAAACAACGCTCTGCCTTGAGATAGATCTTGAGTCCCTCTCGGCGACAGAAGCGACAAACTGGTCCTGTATGACGTGCCATGGTTGCTTTCCTAAACCCTGCGCCGCTTGGGAGGGCGACAGCCGTTGTGGGGAATCGGGGTCACGTCCTTAATCACTGACACCTTGAGGCCTGCAGCGGAAAGGGCACGCAGGGCCGACTCTCGGCCACCTCCGGGCCCCTTGACGAAGGCAGACACCGTCTGCACGCCGTGATCGCGCGCCTTGCGAGCTGCGTCTTCGGCCACCAGCTGGGCGGCAAATGGGGTGCTCTTACGAGAACCCTTGAAGCCGCGCGCACCGGCCGAACACCAGGACAGCACATTTCCGTTGGGGTCGGTGATGGTAACGATGGTGTTGTTGAACGTCGCATGGATGTGGGCGATGCCCACAGGCACGTTCTTCGAGACCCTCTTGCCTTTGGCCATGACTGCTACCTCTTCTTCGCGGAAACGACGCGACGCGGACCCTTGCGGGTGCGGGCGTTGGTGTGAGTTCGCTGCCCGCGCACTGGCAGGTGCCTACGATGGCGTATTCCCCGGTAGGCATTGAGATCCATGAGCCGCTTGATGCTCATCGCAACCTCCTTGCGGAGATCACCCTCGACATTGCAACGAACGTCGATGACCTGGCGGATTCGAGCGACCTCGGCTTCGGTCAACTCGTGCACGCGGGTGTCCAAAGCCACATTGGCCTCGTCCAGCACCCTCTTAGAGACGGTCGGACCGATACCAAAAATATAGGTCAGCGCGACCTCAATCCGCTTGTCTCGCGGAATATCAACGCCGGCAATACGAGCCATACTTACTGCTCCCGCGCCCTATCCTTGGCGCTGCTTGTGCTTCGGGTTCTCACAGATCACCCGAATGACGCCCCGCCGCTTGATGACGTGACACTTGCTACAGATCTTCTTCACCGAAGCTTTGACCTTCATCAGACCCGCTCCTCTTGCGCCTTCAAGCGACGCACAATTCGACCCCGAGAGGGATCGCTCTCACCTAACTCAATGACGACCCGGTCTCCGCGAAGAAACCGTACAGTCCGCATGCTCAGGTCGGTTCCGACGTGCGCAGCTACCATTTCGCCACTTTCGAGCCGCACGCTATACATGCGATTCATTCCGAGATCAACTATTGATCCGCGAACCTCCACTGCTTTCAGTGCTCCAGCGCATCTGTCAGCCGGCCGTACACTTCACCCATTCCACCCACGCCATCCACTTCTCGGACGACTCCGCGCTGCCTGTAATAGGCCGCCACGGGGGCTGTGTTGTGCTCGTATTCGTTAAGCCGAACGCGTACCTTCTCCTCGGTATCGTCCGTTCGCTGGTACAAGTCTTCGCCACACTCGTCGCAGATTCCCTCGACCACTGGGGCCTTGAACTCGGTGTGGTAGCCGGCGCCGCAGCTACCGCAGGCGCGTCGACCCACAATTCGCTCGACGATCAGTTTGTTCGGCACGACCAAGACGACCACCTTGTCGATGGAACTCTCGTGCTTCTCCAACAGCTCGTCCAGAGCCACGGCCTGAGCCACCGTGCGCGGGAAGCCATCGAGGATGTAGCCCTCGCGGCAGTCGTCCTCGCCCAGGCGCGCGCCGACCATGTCGATCACCAACTCGTCAGGCACCAGCAGTCCACGGTCCATGAAGGTCTCAGCCTTCACTCCCAGAACCGTTCCTTCTCGGCGGTTGGCGCGCAGGATGTCACCCGTCGAGATCTGAGGGATCTTGCGCTCAGCCACCAGCAACTGCGCCTGCGTCCCCTTGCCGGCCCCCGGGGGCCCAAAGAAGATCAGGTTCATCAGGCACCCCTACGACGGCTGCGAATTTGCGCCCCGCTCTCACCCATCAGCCCGTCGTAGTGACGAGTCAACAGGTGACTCTCGATCTGCGCGACCAGGTCCAGGGCAACGCCGACCACAATGAGCAGGCCGGTACCGCCAAAGTAGAAGGTGACCCGTGCCTGGGCGATGAGGATGTCGGGCAGGATGCACACCAGCGCGATGTAGAGCGACCCGGCCAGCGTCAGGCGGGTCAGGACGCGCTCGATGAAATCAGCAGTCGACTTGCCGGGGCGGATGCCCGGAATGTACCCGCCATGCTTCTGCATGTTCTCGGCGACATCGGCCGGGTTGAACGTGACCGACG
>CAZBDA010000232.1:0-4332 GCA_964490445.1 uncultured Rickettsiales bacterium
TCGTTGCCAGTAACTCGTTAACCCTGTGAGCATCTCCGAAGCAGAAGCATCCATCTTTCACGGTCTTCGTGTGGCGCACCGCCTTCTTTGGGGCCGGGACTACTTCTTCAGCAACAGCCTCTCCAAGTTCTTCTGCGCATGATGCGTTGCGTGGGTCCGAGCTGCTCTCCCCGCCCGTGAAGGCGGTGGAGTCCGGCTCTCGCCAGAGATATACTCGAAATCGGTGCTCGATCCAATCCTTCCTTGCGCATACAACGCAAGCTACCTCCTGGCGTGGAACGGCTGTCTGAAGTTCTTTCTTACCAGACCAGGGCATGCATTGGGTCTCGGGAATGCTGTAGCATTGTGAGAAGGCGAAATGAGCAAGCAAGTGGCGTTTCTGCCAAGGGAGCAACGGCAAGAAGCCCAGATCCTGGGCGCGCCAGAAAAGATGCTTGCGATACTCAGCCCATCCGCCATGGCTGGATGCGCAATGTCGGTGGAGTCCCTTCCATGAGAGGAAGCCGGCGCCACAGACCCAGCAAAGAACAGGAGGCGTGGCCACGGGATGAACTTTTGGATCCAGCTGCTGGGCCAAGTCGCTACAAACCCGTGGGAAGTGACTGAGGGGTGACTCCATCTGCACTCCGAGCTGGTCGCTGGTGACATACATTTTCACAATTCCTCTTGCAGATCGCTCTTGCATCATCAGTGGATGCCACCGAGAAGACAAAGTCTTGGAATGGACGCTGTGTAGATATTGAAATAAGGCGATGCTTGCAATGTGTGCGCTCGACCTGCAGACTTGGTAGCACTGCAGACCATTGTTCTCCAGCAGGCTTTGTAGCACTGCGAAGCACTGAGCCACAGCCGTCTGTAGTCGGTTTTCCACCACAGAATCTTCAGCATTGCTGGCGAGCTTCATGGCGCGGCGAAGCCATTGTCCCTTTGAGTAATTGTCGGTGGCATCATGCAGGAAGTCTACAAGGATCTGCTGCACCTGGGTTGCGTCAAGACGTTCCTGGGGCTGCGCCTTGGATCGCACCTTCTCGATGAGGCTCTGCAGGTCGGCGCTCAGGACGGGTAGTTGCCAAACGCACTGGTCAGGAAGTTCTAGCAGTGCAAGGTACCTCCACGAGAGCCAAGCGCGGTGTTCGAAGAGTTTAGCAGTAGAGTCACCTGCAAGGTGGAAAGGCCAGGCCACTTGGCCAGACACGATTTCATTCACATTGGGGGAACAATGCTCAGAGCCGGTTCGTCCATTCATTTCTAGTGGGGCGGTGCGCCGCAAGGGCTCTGGCCAAGTGCTCGTGTGAGCTCTGAGGTCACGCAGGATGTGCTGTGTAAAGGCATAGTGCCGAAGATCCGAGCTCCACCTGTTAGCCGTTGGCGGTCTGATAGTGAGGAGCTCTGCTTTCAACCAAGGCTGCTGTGGTATCTCAGAGAAAGGCTTGCGCAGAACATTCTCGAGGAAGGTCAGGGTGCTTGTCAAAGCTTCGTGATCGTCGGGCTTTGCAGCACCGACCTTGTCGTTGCGATGCTGCTTCACCCAGGCCGCGCATTGCGACAATCGCGTTTTCCAGGATTGCGTCTGGTAGCCGAGCAGCTCTGCTGCTAGTTTCCAGAGGTTGTCTTCCAAGTCTTTGGCAAGTTCTGCACATTCGCGACGTTTCCGCTGAGTCCCTCGCCCTCGTTTCGTGCTCAGGCCTAATTGCGCGCACGCCTTCTGCAAGGCGCGAATGTTTGCACTCACGGGAATGAATCGCCAGTCGCAGAGGGCTTTGTAATGCCTCCGCAATCCTTTGATGCTAGGCTCTGAGGAACGATGATCAAGCAACAGCATCATGGTCTCGAGTGTCACCGTCTCATCGCCGCTTGTGGGTTTCGCCTGGTCAGCTTCTGCAAGCAGAGGCTCTTCGGCACTGTGCTTTTCGTCGTCAGTGGGTTTTGAAACACCGCTGTCGGCAACAAGCCGTGATGACCGTGACTCGCTGTCCGTAGCAGGTTTTGCAACACTGCTGCGCGGAGTCTTGGACGCCTGGCTGGTCTCAATCGGCAGAGGCAGAGTTTCCTCTAGGGGTCGTTTTCGGGATGCCAAGAGGGAAAGGATTGTGGGCGGCGCCGAGTCTTCCTGCATGCCTGTGGAAGCAGCACTGCCTAACAAGTCCTTAAGTTTTTTGCGCATGCCTTCATCCAGCTGTCGAGCTACCTCTGCAGGTGGACGCTTCTTCCCTTGCGTTTTTTGTGGCACTTCCCAATGTGTGCCTAGCTTCATCATTGCATCTCGTACTGCATTGGTTGGGTTGGTCATATCCTGCCATTTTCTCAATGTCGGGACGTCCTGGAGCAGCCTCTGGGCTATGGGATCTGCGCGAAGCTCTTGGAGCATGGGCAAAAGTTGGGTCCATGGGGTCTTCGCTGTGTCTTCCTTTGGCGGAGGTGTAGGCATTGCGCTGGAAGCTGCGGAGGAAGCGGGCTTTGAAGCATCGCTAGCTCCGGATGTGGGCGAGTCCGAGTCTTCCTGCATGTGCGTGGAAGCAACACTGCCTAACAAGTCCTTAAGTTTTTTGCGCATGCCTTCATCCAGCTGTCGAGCTACCTCTGCAGGTGGACGCTTCTTCCCTTGCGTTTTTTGTGGCACTTCCCAATGTGTGCCTAGCTTCATCATTGCATCTCGTACTGCATTGGTTGGGTTGGTCATATCCTGCCATTTTCTCAATGTCGGGACGTCCTGGAGCAGCCTCTGGGCTATGGGATCTGCGCGAAGCTCTTGGAGCATGGGCAAAAGTTGGGTCCATGGGGTCTTCGCTGTGTCTTCCTTTGGCGGAGGTGTAGGCATTGCGCTGGAAGCTGCGGAGGAAGCGGGCTTTGAAGCATCGCTAGCTCCGGATAGCGAGTGCTGTGGTTTTTCCAAGTCTGGTTGGGGTACCAGAGGTACGAAATGGTTCAAGTTTTGCCTGGCTATGTGCAACGTGAATTTGTCGTCATTGTTGCCTGGAGGGTACACATCTCCATGTCCAGGGAGATTGACGTCAACGCACACAATGCGGAGACGATCTGCTTCGGAGATCTGACAGCCTAGCAACTCCACGATGTCTCGCCAGTGCGCTCCCAGTTCCAAGAAAGTGCCTGGCAAGATATGTGATGCTTTCCCTGCATGGCGTCGTTCCAACTCGCTGCGAGTATGAGAGACATCGCAAACCGCTCCTAGGCTTTGGCGGAGAGTATCAATGAGACAATTGAATCCTTCGCCGCTAGCTGTTCCCATGGTGAAGTCTTTGTTATCGATGCGCACAATCACACTGTGGTCTTGAAACCACATATATGGTAATCGGTGACCAGTTCTCATCAGAATTCCATCGCGCACAATGTGGATGTCTCTCTCGCCTGCCATGTGTGAAGGTCTGCCTTGCGAGTCAGCATCGGCATGATCTACGCGAGCTCGTTTTCTGTATGGACAACCTTCATGGCCAGTCCAGCAATTCTTGCGATCACAAGCATGGCATCCATGTCGGAGCTGCAGTTCCATACATTCGTGTGAATGTCTTTCGTGGATCTGGCCTCTGCATGCGCAATGTTCGCATGGCGCTGAAGCAGATGAAGCAGGCTTTGCAGCACCACGGTCCTCTGGAGATGGGGCAGGCTTTGCAGCACCACTTGGCTGACATGCCAAACGCCCTTGTTTGCCAAACGTGGGTGTAAAGAAAGCCACCGCGGCAAGCAGTGGGCAAGTTGGTCGGAGCACATAGCAGCACAAGCACGATATTGTACTGCAGATGAAGGAGCGAAGATGCAACTGCTGAGGCACATGCCACTCTGCGCTAGCGAATAGCAGCACGCAAGCGGCCAGCAGAGGCTGCCATATCATGTTGGGCGAGACATTGTAACTTAGAGTTGTCAATTCTTCGACCAAAAAGGTCAGAGCGCACACTTCCAGCGGTGTGAGGCTAAGGATTTGTTGGAACACCCTGGCCATATCCAAAGAGCATTTCAAGGCAATCGTCACGCCAATTTTGAAACATGGCGCAAGGACTCTCGCAAAGGTCAAGCGAGACATGAAGAAACTGAAGAAGCCGATTTGGAAACACGGCAGTAGGAATTGCGACAGGATAGCTGGGTCTGCATCCCAATGGGTTTTGCAACACCATCGGAAAGACGCATCCACATACGCAGAGTGTCTTCCATGTCGCCACTCATCGGGTCCATCTCGGAGAAACGTGTGCCAGCCATGCCATAAAGTGTTTTGCGTCTGCATAGGTGCAAGGAGCAAGGAGCAAGGTGCAAGGAGCACTTAGACGCACACTTGAGCACGCCAGTGAGACAGATGCAGAGGGCGCAGGAAAGGATGTCACA
>CAZBDA010000233.1:0-2865 GCA_964490445.1 uncultured Rickettsiales bacterium
GGAGCCTAGATTGCAGAATGGACAGAACGGACACATGGTCAAGCCAAGAAGCCGAGGCAGTAAGTACTTCACGGAGTGCTCGAAAGACTGGACGACTGCCCACGGATCGCGGGCTGCAACGATCCTGCGAACCTCATAGCCGGGTACGTCGATCGTAGAGTCCGTACTCTGAGACGGCGGCTCCATCCT
Organism: uncultured Rickettsiales bacterium; assembly: GCA_964490445.1. Classification (GTDB taxonomy): domain Bacteria; phylum Myxococcota_A; class UBA796; order UBA9615; family UBA9615; genus UBA6601. The sequence goes on from CAZBDA010000233.1 coordinate 190, forward strand.
GGGCCTCGAGGCGGCATGCCAAGGTGCAACGCCCTTCCGGCTTTTGTCCTCATATGTGATGGCCGGGTCCGAGCGGCGGTAGCGACTCAAGCGAATGCACATGCCGCTATGACGGGAGCTGGGAGACACGGTGAGGAAAATGGGGTCTCCAAACTCAACGCGAGCCCCGAAAAGAGCGTGGCCAATGTCCAAGCGGATCTGCTGTGTGCCTGCAAATTTGCCGGAGAGGAAGGTGAGATCCTTCACCAGCTCCTTCTCCATAGCTGTTAAGTCCACGGCGTAGGGGAGCTTGGTAACATCATGGTTGATCTTCCTCCTCTTCCTCCCGTCCCACCAGAAGCCTTTACCCAACTTCTCGTACAAAAGAGCCGCCGCTTCTGAGAGTTCGGCCGCGAGTTCGGTGCCGGCCTTTTTCTGGTCCACGGTGTGCCGGCAGGCTGCTTCGTCTCCACACAGCGCTGCCCATTTCGTGGCTAAGTTGCGCGCACTCGGCACCGCTAGCCAGTCGTTGCGTATGCTCGCTTCCACTCGTGCGGCCAGCATCTGCGCAAAATTGCAAGGTTCCAAGTTCGGGGCGTCCAGAGGCCGTCGACTGCGCTCCTTGCGTGGAAAGTCCGCTCCGCTCACGACTCGAGGAATGCTGAAAGGGAACGCAAGCGCGAAGTACTCATTCTTCCATTGCTCTATTAACTTCTTACCGGTGCCCACGTCCAAGAGGTAGTGCTTTCGCAGGGCCAAGAGCTCGCGCGCCTCCTTCGGAGCGAGATTGAAAGACTCCCGATCCGGGAAGAGATGCGAAGGGCGTACCTCATCCAAGGCGACAGAGAACTCCTGCGAGGCGGACAATGGCGTGGCATGTTTTTGAAGCATACCCGACTCCTTGGCCCCTGACATTGGCCGTAGGGAAGCTCGCATCGTTTGGGCCACGTCAGCAGGAATCGTTCCGTCGCGCTCGTCTTCCGGCAAATGCTCCTCCTGCTCCGGATAGCGCCTCGCTACGAGCTCTGCGAAACGTTCCTTCAATCGCTCGGGAGTCGTCTCGGACATCTTGAAAGGATATTTGGCATCGACGAGCGAGAACAGGAGCTTCAGGACAACGTGGGGTCGCAATTTAGCCTGGGGCAGCCACTTATTGAGATCGACGACGTCGCCTATACGCAAGCTAAAGAGCACGATGCTAGCCAAACGCTCGGGAGGATGCGGCAAGCTGTCAAACTCTTCCTCTTCCAAGACAGTCCCTAGCTTCTCCGCGATGCCTTCCCAGGGCATGTGGAAACTGTACGCGTTTCCTCGCACGGCATACGCACGCTCCGGTCTGTGCTTCTCGACATTGAGGAGATGCCCTCGGTCGCCTTCCACGTAGTATGTGATGAGGGCCGTGAAGACAGGACACGCGGCAGCCGCCTCTATCCATCGAACACGGTACTTGTACACGAGATGAGTGGCATAGCCCCAGAAATTGTCGTTGGCGAGTGCCTGTGGAATGCCGACCGTCGCGGCGTCCTGACGCATAGAGGTGAAGTGGCAATCGCGACATAGAGGGAAACGGCATCGACGGCAGAGGGTCTCCTCCCCGTGTGTCTCCCCACACAATACATCCTCCGGGCAACATAGGATCACTCGTCCGGACCGCATACCGAAGGAGCGATGCTCCAAGCGGCGTCGCCAGACCCAACAATCGTCAGACAACTGCGGGTGACCGTGCAGGGGCGATGCCGTCGGCGATCGCAACGGACGAGGCTCAGGCTGACGCGCATAGCGGCGGAGGAACTCCTCGTAATCCCAATTCAGCCGAAAGCTCTCAGAGCAAATGGATTGCAAGTAAGTCTGGCTGTTCACGTAAGCGATCTTGGTATTCCCATCGGAGGTCGTCTGTACTCGCGCGCAACACATGCAGACGAGAGCTTGGACCGATTTTTCTGATCTCTCCTCCATGATGTGGCGGAAGGCCCGTCGATCGATGCTGCACCCTACTTTGGGCATGGAGCCTTGCTCTACCACAGCGACGGCTTCTAAGTAGAAGCAGTAGTAGTCCAAGCGTGTCGCCTCAGCGCCGCACGTCTCTAGAAATGTGGCCGCATGCTCGTCGATGAGGTGCTGTCGAAGACATGCGGCCTGCCCGCAGCAGCCATGCAACCCCGAGGCTGTCTCTAAACACTGGTCGGTGCGACACCAGTCGCCCCGCCGACCAAGCCACAACCGAGCGATTGGAGACCTGGCGCGACAGGGCGAGCGATCGGACGTCCATGTGCACCCGCGCATAGCACAGTGACAGACGGGGAAGGCGACGCCGCTGGAGGTGTCGAGCCACGGGGACAGCGGATCGTCCGGTCGGAGCGGAAGGAGGGGCCTCTCCCGCAGCTCCCGCGATAGGGCTTCTATGCGCATGAGGTCTCTGTCCTCATCCGTAGTCCAACATTTGTGAGCTTCGACCCCGATTTCGAACTCGTCTGCCAAGCTCTCGTCTTCGCTCATGGCGTCTGCCTCGGCTTTCTCGTCGCGGGAAGCAATGCTCTCGCTCGAACCGTCTGTCTCGGCACACTCCGCAAATGTAAACTCCGCAAGTGTCTCTGCCTTGGCCGAGGCTGGGGTGTGAGGTTTGCCGCTCAAGGACTCAAGATACGCGTACCAGGAGGCTCCGGGCAATATGGGATCCGCGCCGCGGTGATCGGCCAT
>CAZBDA010000233.1:2965-4261 GCA_964490445.1 uncultured Rickettsiales bacterium
GAAGTTTCCTGAGGAGTCGTGCGCGCACCAGCGGCGATCGTAGGAAGGACAGCCTGCTCTGGGATCTCTGTTACAACGTCTCGGTCCTCCTGGGACATGCCGATTGTTTCCCGAGCTCGCTGCGCCTCCGCCGCCGCACGAAGCGCCACTTCACGCCCCAACTCATCGAACCTGGAGGTGAAGATCAATCTCTCAAAGTGGCTCCTCACACGGCCGCCCGGCCCCCAAGACAGGGCAACCATGGTGGTAGAGGAGTGGGCGTGACCCCGCACACTGCCGAGGTATTCAGCTGTGCCTCCCCTTGTGCCAAAGACCACTACGTTCTTGCGCCGCACTTCGCAGAGCAAGAGCAACTCTGCATAGCTCAGATAGTATTGAGGTGTGCACATAGACGCGACGTAGATCGGCCAGGCCTCCTCGAAGAGTTCTCTTGGAGGGTCCGTGTGCACGCGCGCTGAATGCAGCGGCGTCAAGTAATCTGAGCAAAACTGAAGGAGTGCGTCCAATTGTGCATCGGCCAAAGTAGAATCCACGATAATATCTTCGAGATTCTCCAGGTGTTCCCCGCATGTGCTCACCAGGAAGGAGTAACGCAAGGAGTCGAAGACATGGCATGAATCGAAGAGAGCCGCATATTTCGTTGCAGGACCATGCCCGATGTCATCCGGGAACGGAAGGTCGGTACCGCTGGCCACTACAGTGCCGCTCAATATCTGCCACGGTGGACGGAGAAAATCGATGCTGCTGGAATGATCTGCCGATGTCTCGTCGAGTTGTGCTTCGAGGTCCACGGGCGATAAAGATAAATAGTCTATTTGAATATCGGGTAACAGGCCGCTCTGGACACCCAGCCTCCGCCAAACGGTGACTTCCAGATCTGGCAGAAATAGCTCCGAGCTGTGCTCCTTCAGCCGTGCAGCCGCAGCGTCGCGTTCGCGAGCGCTTCGGTCGCACTCATCTAGCGTCTCCTCGACGCGCTGCTTCAACAAGCCAGATGCAGTGTTGTCAAACTCGTGCAAGAAGATCCGCTCTTCAATTGGAAGCTCATCCCAACGATGTCTTTGGTTCCAATGCGGCTGAAGGAAGTCGCCCCATATGTTTGTGAGGACTTGCGTCGTGAGGTGTCTCATGTGGGGGCGCACACTGGCCAACAGCGTCGACAAGGGCCTTCCGAGGCTCTGCCCGATGAGGCCCCGAGCGTCGTGACACGTCAGTTGTCGTTGCGCAGATATGTCTCCGAAGGTGCTGTGTACTGCGCACGCCCCATCACCGTTTGTTCTCAGGGCGTAGCACGTT
>CAZBDA010000234.1:0-4211 GCA_964490445.1 uncultured Rickettsiales bacterium
CTACGTGCCGGAATACTCCGACTGCAGCCCCGCAGAGCTGGGCAACGAGGACTTCCTTCTCAACGATTTCCATTGGATCTACGGAACCGAGTACCACTGGCCGCAACCAGAACTCAGCCTGTGGGTGACCGGCGGCAACAATCCCGAGCCCGAGGTGCCGGGTGGTCCTCCCGGGGGAGAGTGCGGCTTCAACGGCCCTCAGGGGCAGGACTGGATCCGCGTCGACCAGGACATCGAGTACCTGAACTGGGACGGTGGAGACAGTTGGGAATTCCTCGCATTCCAGTACTCGACGGACTTTCAGCCCCTCCCCTAATCGCTGCTGTCCCCCATGGCCAAGTCCCACCCTTCCGACAGGTCTACCCCGAGCACCATCCTTCCGTGGGGATACACCCTCGTGTGCCTGTTTGCCGCGGCCTGGGCCTTCGTTCTCATCGGCGAGCACTACACCGCAGACTCCGATGAGGCGGGTGCGCTGTGCGGCGATGAAGGTGGCTGCAGCGACATACTGAGTAGTCCCGCAGCAGAGTTGCTCGGCATCCCCGTGAGCGTGCCAGCCGTACCCCTGTTTGCCTTTCTCGCGGTGCTCGGCCTACTCGTTGCGATGGGACGATTCGATCGCAGCCGGCTGGCATCCCTGGCGGCGCTATGCGGCTACGCAGGGCTGCTGTTCGGGGCGCGACTGCTGTTCGAAATGATCTACGGCCAGGGCAAGCTCTGCTGGCTGTGCCTGACAATGGATGGCGCCACGCTGGCCTCCCTGCTTGTCGGCTCAGCGATGCACCCGGGGGGACTCGTTGCGGGTTTGAAGTCCCCTGCACAGGCCGTCCGGGCCATGCTGCGCCCCGGCGCAGAGATGGCCCTGCTGCCCGTGCTGCTGCTGGGCACCCTCGCCGTCGATGCCGCCACGGAGCCGACCGAGGTGACTGCTACGGCAGCGGCCCCCGCACCTTTGGAGAAGGCGCCACAAAGCCCGAAGACAAGCCCGTCCTCGAAGCCAATGGCGAGCAAGCCATCCCCCCCCAAGGCCACACCGGGCCCCCATAAGCAGGCCACACGTAGGCTGGTCTTTCCCGCAGAGCGAACCGAGATCGATCTTCACTCGGGAGTTCCTACCCGGGGCCCGAACGATGCACCGGTAACCATTGTCCTGTTCGAGGACTTCCAGTGCCCGTTCTGCAAGAAGCTCTCGGGCAACATCGAGATGCTCATCGAGGAAATGCCGCGCGAGGTGCGCATCGCCTTCATGCACTTCCCGATGCACAAACAGTGCAATGAGAGGACGTTGAAGAAGAGCCTCCACAAGTTCGCCTGCGGCGCGGCGGCGGCCTCCATATGCGCACAGGAGCAGGGCAAATTCTGGGAAATGCACGACCTGCTGTTCCGCAACAATCACCGCTTGCGAGGCCGAAACCTGCAGGGCTATGCAAAGCAGATCGGCCTCGACCTTCCCCGCTGGACCACCTGCTTCAGGGCGCCGGGGACGCTGGCCCGGGTCAAGGCAGACAGCGCCGTCGGTCTTGCCGCCGGAGTCACCGGTACTCCGGCCCTGTTCGTCAATGGCCGCAAGCTGGTCGGAGCGCAGCCACTGGAGTCCCTGCGGGAGGCTGTGAAGGCCGAACTGGAAGGCCGGAAAGAACGCATCATTATGGACATCGAAACCGGCAGCGAGCGCATCGGCACGGTCGAGGGCGCTGCCTCCAGCGTGCGCCTGACAGGGCCTGCTGGCCCCTTTTCGATCGACTCCTTCGAGGCAGCCATCGACGATGGGGTCGCCGTGTCGGAAGCCGGCAGGGAACCGGCCCGGTCGGTGACCTGGTACGAGGCCCGCGATGCCTGCAAGGCTGCTGGCAAGCGCCTGTGCAGCGAAGCGGAGTGGCTGACCGCCTGTACTGGCAGCATTCCCGTCGACGAGGACCGAAACGGCGTCTTCTCCACGGACATCCTCCAGGGAAGACAGCACGTCTACGGCGAGCACTACCACAAAGGCCTGTGCGCCGACTCCCGTAAGAAGGGCGATCCGCGGGCCCTGATCACTGGCAACCATCCGCAGTGCCGCACACCAGAGGGCGTCTACGACCTCGAGGGGCTGACCAAGGAGTGGATCGGCCACTCCCCTGACAAGGCAGCTCTCAAGGGCGGCTCCTACTTCTCCCGGGAGTCCACCCGCTGTGCCTACTACAAGGACGGAGAGGCACCCGACCGACGAGACGACTCGATCGGCTTCCGCTGCTGCTCCGGGCTGAACAGCGCGCCGGCTATAGCGACCAGCAGCTTCGACGGCGGCAAGGTGGGAGACACCATGCGGGTCTGGTCGGGCACCCTCGACTCTGGAAAGTCCTTCACGACCTCAAGCATCAAGGGCAAGCCGCTGATCATGACGTTCTGGGCTTCCTGGTGCGCACCGTGCAAGAAGGAGCTACCCGCCCTGGCCGAGATCTACCGCGACAAGCACGGCGAGGGGCTCGAAGTCATCGGCATCAATGTGGACGAAGACCCTGCAGCAGCGCGCCGCTACCTGAAGCAGAATCCACTGCCCTTTCCCGTCGTGATGGACAGCAAGAAGCAGATTATGAAGCTGTTTCAGACTCGGGGAGTGCCTACCACCTTCTGGGTCACCCGAAGCGGTCAGATTCGGCAGCGGAGCGTCGGCTACGACGAGAGCAAGAAGCAACGCGTCCTCGAGTGGGTGCAGTCACTTCTCGAGAGCAAGTAACAGCCGGCAACGCCTCTTCGAGGCAGGACTCAGGCGCCCAGGAGCCCAGCCTCGACCACGACGACAAGCCGTTCGCCGGACCAGTGCAGGTGCCTGGTCATCCGAAATGGGCCTTCCCCGCCAACGAGATGCATCTGAATCTCGCCATTGGCCAGGACCTCGGCCTCTTCGAAGCCGATGTATCGAGGCACGTGTGGGTGGAGCGCCTTGTAGATCGCCTCCTTGGTAGAGAAGGCCTCGAGCAGGGCTGACCACGTCGAGCCCTCAGACTGCCAACGGTCGAGCTCGGCTGGCAGGAGCACTTTTCGCGCGATACCGCTGCGCTCACGGTCGCCAATCACCTCACAGTCAATTCCGAGGGTGGCGCCCGAAGGTGAGCGGGATGCGATCGCCAGGGCAACACCAGCCTTGTGAGTCAGGGAGCCCGTGAAGCCGGGGGGTATGTACGGCCGACCCTGCGGGCCGGGTAGAAGCGGCTCATTCCCGTCCCAACCCAGCTGGCGAAGAGCCTTGCGCAGGGCACACCGGCCGGCCACGAACTCGCAGCGACGGCGGCCAGGCCGGGTGCCGGCATAGTCCCGCTCGCTCGCATGCAGAGCAGCCCAACCGAGGGGTTCTTTCGCCTCGACGGCACCGAGAATAGCGCTAACAACCACCGCTCCGGGCAGATCGGGCACACCAACCGCCAGAACATCCACCTCGTCTTTGTTGGCAGTATGCGACTCTATCGACACGTCCACAGGCTAGCCCGAATGCCGTCCAGGTGGGTCTAATTGAACGGCATAGACGATTTGCAGAGGCATCCCAACTGCTGTTCGGAGGTCACTCCGACAGAACAACTCACCCCGGTGTATGGCACGACTGACCTCAATGGATTTACAATTGCGTCCTCAGAGATGTCACCGGCCACCGGATCGGCCGCAGCATCCGCCCAAGGAGCAGGCCATGTTTCACGATGATGACGAGTACGACGACGAGTACGACGACGAGTACGACGAAGAGGAAGACGACGAGTACGACGACGAGTACGACGACGACGAAGGGGGAGGGCACTTTATTGGCTTCATGAGCGTTGCCGCTCTGGTAATCGCCGTGGGAGTGCTCATCGCCATCTTCTTCGTGATGACCGGTAACAACGATGGTGACGATGCGGACGCGGACGCAGCCGGGGGTTCGCAGGCCGGAGATACAGCGACCGTCGACGCGAACGCGGAGCCTGACGACATCGGTGACCTGCTCAGTGGCGACATGGACGCCGACCTGGGCAATGTCGACAAGGCCGACAAGGGGGAGGACGACAGCAAGGGCCGTGATTCATCCGATTCCGAACGGCAGTCCGAGCCCGTCGAGGTGCAGGACCCCGACCCCGCTCCCGAACCCATCGAGGTGCAAGACTCTGAACCAGAACCGGCCCCCGAACCGGAACCGGAGCCCGAGCCTGAACCGGCCCCCGAACCGGAACCGGCCCCCGAACCGGAACCGGCCCCCGAACCGG
>CAZBDA010000235.1:0-4161 GCA_964490445.1 uncultured Rickettsiales bacterium
TATGGTTTGCATAAAGACAAAGGCTCGCGGGCAACCTCATTTGGCGGCGCCGGAAGAACCAGAATCGGCAGCACCGACAGTCTTCAGCGATTATGGATTCATGGGCCAGGATGATAACCGTTGTTTACCGATCTTAGTGCTCAAGGACAAAAGAAGCAAACGTTATGGGGCCAGTTTCGTGGAGAAGAAGGGTCTAAACGCGTATGCGGAGAAGTTCTTCAGCAGCTTTTTGGTCAGTTTTGGGTACAGAAATTGTGAACAAATCGGATCGAGAGGCGTGTCTGATGGCTCTGAAAATGAAGGCCGCATGCATGGTGCAGGGCTTGGAGGCACAGCCACAGGAGGCACCAGAAGGAGACCACCAGGCAAACGGAGAGGTGGAAGCAGCAGTGCGGGAGATCAAGAAGGGAGTCAGAGCACTGAAGGCATCTCTCGAATCTAGGCTCAAGATGAAATTGGCAGACAGTGACCCAGTGCTGTCTTGGATTCCAAGGCATGCAGCCGACCTCATCAACAGGTATCGAAAGGGTGAGGACGGGAAGACTGCGGAGCAGCGCATGACGGGAAAGGCTTGGAGGAAGCCGGCCATTGAATTCGGAGAACGCTTGATGTTCAAGGAAGCCGGGGAGAAGCGCAGGAAGAACGCATTTGAGGCGACCCTTGAGGAAGGAAGGTACGTCGGTCATAGCTCCAGGAATGGAGCCCTACTGGTGTTGACCTCGGAAGGAGCAAAGAGAGGTGTAGGCATTAGGAGGTTGCCGGAGGATGAGCGGTGGACCACCACAGGATGGGACAAGCTCAAGGGCTTCCCATGGGAAGTGGCACCGAGGGAGCGGCAGACCAAGGTCCCGACACAGACGGAGGCATCGACGCCAATAACACAGGTGCCGGAGGCTAAGGCCAAGATTGTCAAGCGAGGATATGTCATGAGGTCAGACATTGACAACTATGGATTCACAGATCATTGTCCAGGATGTGTGGCCATTGCATTGCGTGGGAAGACATCGGCAGGGCATCAGCATAATGACGAGTGTTTCAATAGGATCGTCAAGGAGTTGGAACAGGATGCAGGCAAGAAAGATCAGTTGGCAAGGAAGAGGCGCAGGAAGAGAGGAGCATCAGAGGCAGCAGAGGAGCCGGAGGAGGATAAGGAAGATCAGGTCATCTCGGCAGCGGCAGCCACAGGGCAGCCAGCCCAGGAGCAGGCGAGCAGCTCAGCGGCACGCCCCGCGGGCTCCACTGACTCAGCGGCAAGGCTGGTGGCCAAGAGGCTCAGCATTTGGGAGGACGAGATGGACACAGGCGGCGAGGCGGCAACGGCAGGAAAACGACCACGGCAAGGAGGACAGGAGACGGAGGATGTTTCACCTTCGGTATCAATGAGCGGCTCAGCGGTGCGCCCCGCGGGACCCATTGATGCCGAAGACTTGGCGGATACCCCAGTGCCAATGGAGGACGAGACCGGGCCCCAGTTGGGCAGTCTCTGTTCCTTGGAGGCAGTGGCCAGTGGGGTGATCTCAGGCTACAAGGCGGAACTGCTTGACGAGGTCAGGTTCCAAGTAGCAAGCCAGTTCCGGAGGTGGGAGATGGAAGAAACCTCATTGACAGACGTCGACGCCATTGCTTCGTTGGCAGTCGAAATGGGAGCTGTGGACATTGCGGAGGTGTACAGTCCACATCGGTTCTCAGCGCGAGCGGAGGAATTCCAGCTTAGACCAGGATTCGCAGCAGATCTGGAAGAGTTGAAACCAGACGGAGCGCCTTGGGATTTATCCCGACCGAGCGATGTGGCCATTCTGGCCCAGCTCCAGAAGGAGCAAGACCCTTACTTGTTGACAGGTTCGCCACCTTGTGAGTTGTTCTCACAGTTGCAAGCCATCAGTTGGTCCAAACAGGATCCCCAGAAGAGGGAACAGAGATGGGCTTTGGCAAAGCACCATCTGAAGACCGCAACAGATTGCTATTGGAGGCAGATCGAACGCGGCAGGATATTCTTGCACGAGCACCCTTGGAGTGCATCGTCATGGTCCGAGCCCGAAATTGTGGCGCTCTCGGAGCGGCCCGATGTGTACGTTGTGAAAGGTCCCATGTGCAGATGGGAAATGACGGCAACCGATCGTAAGGTTTGGCCGCACCGCACAGGCTATGTGCGGAAGGAAACAGGTTGGATGACCAACAGCAAAGAGCTGGCAGAACTCCTTGAGGGTATCTGCAGCAATGTGGACGGCAGCCGGCCGTGGCACAAGCACGTACACTTGATCGGGGGCCTTGGTAAGGCCGCCCGAATATATCCACCCAAGTTGGTGGAGGCTGTGCTCAAGGTGTTGCACAGCATGCTGCGTGAGTCCGGAGAGCTCAGCGCAGTGGAAGAGTTTGCGGCAGGACCAAGTCCGGCAGAGCCGGAGATGCCATCGGGAGAATGGCAAGAGTTTTGGGACCACGTGAATGGCGGCTATTTGGACACCGAGAAAGTCCAGGAGGCCAGGCGCTTGGAGCGAGAGTGGATCGCCAAGCAGCAGGTCTACGAGGTGGTGGCGAGGTCCATGTGTTTACATGAGACAGGCAAGCAGCCGATTCCACTGAGGTGGATTGATACGAACAAGGGCGACCATGATAATCCAAATTACAGGTCGCGCCAGGTAGTAAGGGAAATCAAGGCTCGGAAGAAACTTGTGGACCAGTTGAGTCCAGAGGAAACCTTTAGCAGCATGCCACCACTGGAGGCATTGATGCTGCTGACGTCATTGTTTATGACGGAGGAGGTGCCGCCGCACAAGGTGCGAGCAGCAAACAAGAAGCTCGGGATCTTTGACATCAAACGAGCTCATTTCTACGGAAAGGCACGACGTCGAGTGTTTGTTGAATTGGACGAGGAGGACCGCAAGAAACACGGCAGTGATAAATGCGGGTTGCTACTCAGGTCCATGTATGGCACGCAGGATGCCAGCGCCATTTGGCAAGACGATTACTGCGAGTTGTTGGGCGAGTCGGGATTCTGTCGAGGAAGGTGCAACGGAGCGGTGTTTTACCATCCAGGACGAGGCATTCGTATTTTGGTGCATGGTGACGACTTTGTTGTCCTCACCGATTGCCAGGAGGATCTTGATTGGTTTGAATCCATTATCAAGAGTCGGTACGAGTACAAGAAACTTGCAAACCTGGGATGGGCACAGGGTGACGATCGCACAGCGACAGTGCTGAATCGCATCATTACATTGGTCGACGATGGATCAACGCGGAAGGCAATTGTCGAACCTGACGCTCGACATGCGCAGTTGATAATCTCGGGACTGGGATTGGCAGGAGGCAAGGGTTGCGAGACACCAGCGGAGAAGCGCAGCAACGAGCAACAGCTACAGGACTGGAGCACGCCACGTTTGGACAAGGAGCGCAAGATGCAGTATCGGTCATTGACGATGAGGGCCGCATACTTGGCACAGGATCGTGTGGACCTCAGTGAGTGCACGAAGAACCTGGCGAGGTTCATGCAGAGTCCCCACGAGGCGGCGTGGCAGGCGCTGAAGCGCTTGGGGCGGTACTTAAAGAAGTATCCCTGTGTCGTCAGGGAGTTTCCGCTCCAGAAACTTTCCAGCAAGCTGAAGATCTGCACAGACTCAGATCACGCAGGTTGCGCAGCCACTCGGAAGTCCACGACGGGACTGGTGGCACTGCTGGGGCAACATTGCATCAGGCATGGCAGTAATATGCAAAGCACGATCGCTTTGTCCAGTGGGGAGTCGGAGTTTTATGCCCTAGTCAAGGCATCGTCAACAGGCCTTGGACTGCAGAGTCTCCTTGGAGACTGGGGCATCTCCCTTCCATTGGTTGTCATGTCGGACTCGTCGGCAGCACGAGGACATGTGAGCAGGCGAGAATCGGGAAATATGAGGCACATACAAACGAGGTATTTGTGGCTTCAAGAGAGGGTAGGCGAGGGCCACGTCAAGATCTTGGCTATCAGCGGCAAGGTCAACCCGAGCGACATGCTCACAAAGGCTCTCAGCGGAGTTGGCATTCGGGCAACGTTACAGAGGCTTGGCTTTGTATGCACAACTGCATCGGAGCAGCAGAAGGCTTTACTGTAACTGACTGTGTGCAGCTAAGCGGCTTCGCCCTGCTAGCTCCCAGTCAGGAGCCACCGTGTGCAGCTAAGCGGCTTCG
>CAZBDA010000236.1:0-2804 GCA_964490445.1 uncultured Rickettsiales bacterium
TTGGAAACGTCCTACGGATCCGGGACGCCATTGCTGTTCGTCTGGGCAGAGGCATTAAGCGCCTTGGACGATATGCAAATGCAACGTCACAAGTCACTGCATACTGGTTCCACGACGACATTGACAACGCCACACTATGGCTGTCAGAAAACGTCGAGACTGACTTCTCACAACTCATTGGACCAGAATACACCACTGCCAAGATGATTCAAGTCCTCAGAGCGCCAAATGCTGAAGGGACATTGAAATCCATCAACGACGAGAACGACTATGAGCAACACCAACAGCTGACTCCGGAATCCCCACCGGAAGACGAATCCAACAATTCGCCAATCCCAACAGGCCGATTGTCCACCATACCCGAGGAGGACGAAGCCGACTCGGAGCTATGGCTCACCAGGACAATGGCCAAGTACTTTGCCGGACACGATCCAACACTCGACGAACACTTGATCGAAGCATGTCTGGCACTGCACAACGACACAGAGATCGTTCCCGATGGCCCCAACGTTCGCTATGCGGGCAATGGCCAGACGGACGACCTCGATGATTTCACTCGTGCAACATATACGACTATGACGGTACCAACACCACTTCCACCTGACGTCACCGAGTACCACATTTACCTGCAGGCGGGCATTCCCATACACTTCTATGGAATGCTCGACTCCGATGAACACGGCGAACACATTGACATTGACTTTCACAGAAATTGTTGCCGTGCATTGATGGACGATACCAATATGGCCAGTCACGAGATCGCTACCATGCGAATCTACGCAACAGCTGCAAAAGGGCCAAAGAAGTCCATCATCGACCGCGACACCGACTTGTTGTCCAAGGAAGAACTAGAGAGCAACAAGAGTTTAGTTGACCTTGGCATCCTAGAGGAGATGAGGATTTGGTGCAAGTACGCCACATTCCTCATTGAACTGAAACGCAACGCAAGAAACATCATGACAAGTAGATTCGTTGCTAAATGGAAGAAGATCACAATGCCTGACGGATCCAACAAGAGAATTGTCAGAATGAGATTGACAATACGTGGCTTCCAAGACTGGTTCGCCCACCTCCACGAAACATACAGTGGAACGGCCAGTCGCCTCAGTCAGAAACTCATCTGTTCTGAGGCAGCCACTCATCCAGATTGGATCATCGTCACAATCGACATCGAGAAGGCATTCCTGCAAGGGCTCACATACAAGGAATTAAGTGAGCTCACAGGAGAAGCAGAACGCTTCGTGTACTTCTCCCTTCCACCCGGTGCTGCTGCACAGCTCCGGAAGATTCCTGGTTTCGGACATTTCGATGAGAACATTCACTGCCTTAGATGCGTGAAGCCAGGAACCGGGACCAAGGATGCACCACGCGGATTTTCCCTCAAACTCGCAGTAGTCACCCGAGGAGATAAATGCCGCATGACCCCGACAACAATCGACAGGGAACTCGAGATCCGACACAACAAGGATATGGACCTCGAGTGTCTTCTGGGTAAACATGTCGACGACATCAAGTTGACAGGACCAGAACTCATTGTCATGGAAGTAGTGCGGGGTATTGAAGCAGTGTTCGGTAAACTCACATTCAACAAGAACCAATTTACCAACACAGGAGTCAGACACAACAGACTCCAGAATGGCACAATCATCGTCGACCAAGACGAATACATCACGGCGTTAAAGCCAATACAGCACCACAGCATGACGGGAGCCAAAGGAGAGGATGATGCACCACCACCTCTCAAGGAACTCTTTTGGTCCCTGCTTGGCGCTTTGGCATTCACATTGCTGACCCAGCATTGGATTGCCGTGTATGTCGTGTCACTTCAACGTCGTACACAGTCACCCCAGTTTATCCATGTGAGACGGCTAAATGCCTTGGTGAGAATCCTTCAACGCTCACCAGCAAAGATCACATATACCAACATGACATGCGATAGACATATTGAAGTGCACTCTGATAGTGGCTTCAGTAAGGAACAAGAATCTGGTTATGGAATCAGAGGCGCCAACTTCATGCGCCGTGGCACAACCACAGATGGGAAGAAAGTCTGGCACCTTCTGGACTCCCCATGTAGAAGCCACAAACATGTCACAAGATGTAGTTTCTCTGCAGAAACTCGAGCAGCAGTATGTGCTGCAGATGAGCTCATGCCACTTTCCACAACTCTGCAGGAGTTCATCGAAGGGCCGTTGACCCCAACTATGGCCCGGACACTTCGTGACGAGGGCGGTTACAAGTTCACCACAATATTGGTGACCGACTCTATGTCACTGTTTGCAGCAGTCTCAGCAACCAACATCAAGCAACCGACTGAGAAAGGACTACATGTCCATTTGTTGTGGCTGCGCGAACTGTTAGATAAGGGTATCATCACAACACTCAGATGGGCCGATACCCGTGACATGACCGCTGATGCGCATACGAAAGGATGCATTGACCGCAAGGCAATCCTTGAGCTGATGGCGGGCTGGTTCAACTATGGCCATGAATTTAAGGACTTTAACCCATATCGTCCTAAGGCCAAGTATGATGCGGTAACCAGGCCGACGCATCACCCATATGCGCATGCCTGTAAGGATGAGACTAAGGACGAGCCTGTCTCCGTTGACCTCACATTAGCCATGCTGATTATAGGTCACGAGCCCACATCGGCCATGCCGGTTACGGGTTCGGGGGACAGCAACTTGTCCAATGAGAATTCCATTGTTGATCACAGAATCATATCTGCAGAAGGAGCAGGAAATGATGTTGATCACAATTCATATCTGCAAAAGGTGACTGATACAACTGCAATGATAAAG
>CAZBDA010000236.1:2904-4152 GCA_964490445.1 uncultured Rickettsiales bacterium
TGTTGATCACAATTCATATCTGCAAAAGGTGACTGATACAACTGCAATGATAAAGAGTGAAATTACCCAAGAAGAAACTGCACAAAACGAAAATGATGGAGCGGTTGCTGCAAGTTCAAACTCGCGCAACCAAGAAGAACGGCTGCCTGCAAGCTTTAATGGCGCCGATGTTCAAGCTAGCAACATCACGGATCCAACAGCTGCAAAAGCCACTGCGAACTCAACTGTTACAATCAAACAGGAGGAGGAGCCGCAGGGAGGAGACCGGGAGGTTAAGGTCGAGGCGTGTCGGACCGTGGAGCACGAGGAAGCCGACTATGGCGTCGACCTGGAGGAAGACGCCGAGTACGAGTCCGCCAAGGAAGAAGTTGCGGAGGACGAACCCGCGCCGAAGACGGACCCGTCGCAGAACAAGAAGGGCCTCATCGTGCACATCGAGCCTTTGGGCCGAATCCGGAACCCGTTCGAGGAGCAGGCACATCCAGAGCTATATGCCCAGCTCCATACCTCGAGGAAACGAGGATCACGGGCCGGCAAGAAGGTGAAGGAGAAGCAACATCGGCAGTCGCAGAAGTACGTGCAGCCGAAGACGGGAAAAGCTCCAGCACCGCAGACTACGCCAGCCAGTACCAGCAGCAGCAGCAGCGGTATCAAGCGGCCAGTGGCGTTGACCTATGGGCCGAAGGCGAAGCGTAGCAAGGTGGCGGCGCAGGAACCAATGACGGTGGCTGAAACACCGACAGTGACGCCCGGAAGTATTGGGGCGCCAATTGGTATGCGCCAGCCCACGCGGAAGTTGTCGGCACAGGAAACTTTCCAGAAGTATCTTGCATCAGATGAATGTAAACAACGCCGACAGGATTTTGCATCGCGAATTAATAAGGCAGTTTCTCCCAAGACGGACGCCGAAGCATCGAGGACCACACGGACGCGGACGGCATCGGCGGCGAGGACGACTTCTCAGTGGAACACTTCGTCATGGTCGTCCTGTGAGCGTCGATGGTGATCCGGCCACACGAATCCCCAATGGTTCGTTGTAGCACGCGCACGTTAGCCATGCTGATAAGCGTGTTGCAATGTTCCGTTGGAGAATCCGAGTGACTGCGGAAAGATGGCTATGGTGCTTATTGTCTCGTGTTAGTTCCGGCGGATGAGGTAACGTTTGAAGGTACTTCATTTGTGGGAACGCACCCGACTCGATAGGTAGCATACTCATCCTCCGTAATCATTTGGGCTCAAGGTAAGCTT
>CAZBDA010000237.1:0-3022 GCA_964490445.1 uncultured Rickettsiales bacterium
CGATGGACCCATTGGTACGAGAACGGTCAGAAGAAGGAAGAGGGCGAGTTCGCCGACAGTTGGCCGGTTGGCCGGTGGACCTGGTGGTACGAGACTGGTCAGAAGAAGGAGGAGGGCGCCCGTGAGGTGGTCGATGCAAGCGACTGGCGCTACGAAGAAAGATTGGTGCGGGACGGGGAATGGACGTTCTGGCACAAGGGCGGCCAGAAGAAGGCGCAAGGGCTCTACAAACTGGGAGAGCGGCAGGGGGCGTGGACAGTCTTGGGTGAGGACGGACAGGTCGGTCTCGACGTCAATCCCAAGGCTGGAGTAATCCGCTATTTCGATGCCCAGCACCGGGCATGGACCTTCCGACGTGAAGCTGCCCCGGCACTTTCGGGCAGTGAAGGTGCGAGCGTCGCCGACCACGTTTCGCCGGGGCGAGTCGTGGTCGTGCAGGACCTTCTGTCTGAGGCGCTTGAGGGCGGGCGCTGCGAATATCTGCAGAAACACTGTCCCGACGCGCTGATTCGCGCCGCGTCCTCAGATGACGAGCTGGATGAAATGCACCGGGATCAGACGACCTGTGCCGTGGTTGATGTACATCCCATCGGGTTTTCGGCGAAGGGCTTGTTCGCATACTTCACGAGTACAGCGCACTTCAAGATCGACAACTTGGTTAACGACGAGTCGGTGGCGACCCTGGAGGGCGAAAGCACGTCTGCTAGCTACTCCAGCCCCTGGGCCTTGCTCGCGGGCGATGGTCAGCCCTTCTTCGAGTTGATTCGCAAATACAAGATTGTGCCGCAGAGCTTCGCTGCCCCGTCCCGTTTTCCGCTTACCCGAGGTTCACAGACGTATACGGCAACTGTGCTGCGGGCCGACCTCGACTACCACATCCGTCTTAGCTCCACTAAGCGTGGAGCTAAGACCATCGGCAAGCTGGCGCAACTCGATGACGACCGCGAGTCATACATCCGGGAGCCTCGAGTGATGGGCTACCTGGCGCCGGAGAGAGGTTCAAGGATTGTTGTCCTTGTCAGCGAAAGGGTTGCGACCCATGACAACTGGACCGACGAGCACACGGACAGCACTCGCCTGTTTGGTGCCAGCCTCACCGCCGGCTTTAAGTAGCCGCTCTGGCCCGCCTCAGGCGGGCTGGGTCACCCGGCGGAGCAGGTCCAGCGACTCGAGGGCCGCGCCGGCGCCGTTGGCCACGCAGACCAGTGGATCCGGGGCGACAATCACCGGCAGGGCAGTGACCTCGCGAATGCGCACGTCGAGGTTGGCCAGCATCGCACCGCCACCGGCGAGGATGATGCCCTGGTCCATGATGTCTGCCGCCAGCTCCGGGGGCGTGTTCTCCAGCGTGATGCTGATGGTGTCGACGATCTCGGCGACCGGCTCGCGCAGGGCTTCGTAGATCTGGTTGGAGTCGACTTCACGGGTGGTGGGCACGCCGCTGCGCAGGTCGCGGCCCTTGACCACCATGCTGCGTGGCTCGTCCAGCGGCGTCGCGCAGCCGACCTCGATCTTGACCCGCTCGGCGCTGCGGGTGCCGATGAGCAGGCCGTGAGTGCGGCGAATGTACTCGATGACCGCCTGGTCCATTCGGTCGCCGGCGACCCGCACGGACTTCGAGAACACGATGCCGCCCAGCGAGATCACCGCGACTTCCGTGGTGCCGCCGCCAATGTCGACGATCATGTTGCCGCGTGGATCGGTGACGGGCAGATGCGCGCCCAGTGCCGCCGCCATGGGCTCCTGGATGAGGTAGACCTCGCGCGCCCCCGCGGCAGCAGCTGAGTCGCGGACTGCTCGACGTTCTACCTCGGTGATGCCGAAAGGAATGCAGATCACCACGCGCGGCCGAACGAAAGCGCTGCGTCCGTGTACCCGGCGAATGAAGTAGCGCAGCATCGCCTCGGTGACATCCAGATCGGCGATGACCCCATCCATGAGTGGTCGGATGGTCTCGATGCTGCCCGGCACCTTGCCGAGCATTTCGCGGGCCTCCGTGCCCACTGCGAGCACACGGCGGTTCGGCGTGTCTTTGCTGACTGCAACGACCGAGGGCTCCTCGAGTACGATCCCGCGCCCCTGCACGAAGACCAGGGTATTGGCCGTGCCCAGATCGATGGCCAGGTCGGTAGAAAAATGGCCCAGCAACCAGTCGAGAATCATGCGGTCCGCCTGTAGGTCCGGCCAGGGTGGAGCGAGACGGTGGTGCTAGCTACCGAGCAGGTCGCGACCGCTGCCCAGCTTGTCGATGAATACCAGTTCCTTGTTCAACCGCTCTTTGAGGTCAACCGCGTAGCCCTCGAGGCTCTGGCTGCCGTGGCGCAGTAGCAACTCTTCGCCATTGCCCAGCACCAGGGACACCGTCCAGATGTTGCCGGCCATGATGAACTGGCGGCCCTCGAGGACCACCTTCTCGATCTCGTCAAAGGAGACCTGGCGGGCGCGGGCATCGCGGAAGGTCGACGTGTACACCAGTACCAGGCGCTGCTCGGTGTAGTCGACGGCCTCGAAGCCCAGCTGGCCGCGGTGATAGCGCACGTTCCAGGCCCACATGCCGGCTGCACCCACTACCAGGGTGAACAGCAGCAGTCCCACGATGGGGCCGGCCAGCGAGCGCTTCTCAGGCACAGCCGTCTCGTTGAAGCACTCCTTGCAGCGCTTCGCGCCGACCGGTACGTCAGCGTTGCAGTGGGGGCAATCAAACGTCGGATGAGACACAACAGGACCTTTCTTTAGCCGATGACCGCGTGCCGGGGCTCGGTCACTGGGCAGCGGGGACACCCTACCAGTGTCGGCGGAGCCCTGCGTGACGATCCGCGCTCGTGCACTGGGAAGCCCTACAACCACAGGGCAGTTTTTGGCCCGCAGTAGGTCGATCGGGAGTCTTGACTTCGGCGGCTTTACGCTGCTAGAAGTCCTGCTGCCTGAGTCTGCGTGGGGCCCATCCCGAGCCCCTGCTCTGCTTTCCTTCGGGCACCTGGCCAGACCCATTTGTGGGAGGTTCGCCTTGCCTATTCGCGCG
>CAZBDA010000237.1:3032-4132 GCA_964490445.1 uncultured Rickettsiales bacterium
CGACACTACGCCTCATCTCTGTTTCTCTCCTGCTCGTCGGCTTGTTGCTGCCCGCGCAGGCCTTCGGCCAGGCGACCACTGGCACCCTCAAGGGCGAGGTCGTCGATCAGAGCGACACGCCTCTGGCCGAGGTCAAGCTGACGGTCACCTCGGACAACCTGCAGGGTGGTCGAGAGTTTCTGACCGGTGAGGACGGCAGGTTCCGTTTCCTGGCGCTGCCGCCCGGTACCTATCGCCTCGACGTCGAGAAGGAAGGCTTCAAGACCATCATTCGCTCCAACTTGACCCTTTCCGTGGGTCGCTCGGTCAACCTGAAGTTGATCATGGAGCTTCCCGAGGTGGGCGAGACCGTCGTGGTCGTCGACCGCCGTCCGGTCATCGACACCGAGCAGACCACCCAGAGCATGACCTTGAGCGCCGATTTCCTGGGCAACCTGCCCTCGGGTCGTTCCTTCCAGGACGCCGTCCAGTTTCTGCCGGGAGTTACCGGTGGTGCCAATCCAAATATCAGCGGCGGCGCCATGCAGTCCAACCAGTACTACCTGGACGGTGCGAGCACGACAGATCCTGTGACCGGCACCTTCTCGATGAACTTCAACTTCGATGCCATCGAAGATCTCGAGGTGATCACCGCCGGCTACGACGCCCGCTACAACCAGGGCCTCGGTGGCACCATCAACATCGTTACCAAGTCAGGCGGCAACACCTTTGAGGGCGACTTCAGCGGCTACCTGCAGACCACGGCGCTGACCCAGGCTGGTGACCAGTACCTCAGCCTGGCCCGCAACGAGGTCACTTCGGTCGATCTGAATGCTTCCGTCGGTGGCCCCATCGTCAAGGACCGCTTCTGGTTCTACCTGGCCTACCAGTATTACCGGTCCCTCCGGCTCAACCAGAGTCGTCTCGACATCGGTCGTGATTTCGCGAAGTACCCGCTGCAGCCGCAGATCGTAAACGGCCACTTCATCCTGGCGAAGCTGACCGCGCAGCCCTTTGCACGCAACAAGTTCACCTTCTCGTTCCGTGCCGATCCGACCCGCTTCGAGAACATCGTCCAGTCGGTCTACACCATCGGTGAGGGCGAGGGCCTGTGGAACCAG
>CAZBDA010000238.1:0-4109 GCA_964490445.1 uncultured Rickettsiales bacterium
AGGCCTGCGGCCGGACGTTTTCCTCGACCTACGGCACGGCCTACTACCGATTGCAGCGGTCCCGATGACGAGCAAGTGCACCGCGCAGGTCTCGGTGATCAGCCGACTCGCGAGCATCGAGTTCTCACGGTCCGCGATCATCCAGCCCACGGCGTAGCGGCTGTAGATGTCGATGATCACGTAGAGGTAGTAGTAGGTCCATTTCTTGGGCCCGAGGAGCTTCGTGATGTCCCAGGACCAGACCTGATTGGGGCCGGTCGCGAGCAGCTCAGGCTTGCTGCACTGCGGATGCCGGAGCTGGTCGCGGCGCTCTCGGACGGGAGCCCGGGAGGACAGGAGTCGGTACATGGTCCGCTCCGAGCAGAGGTAGGTCTGCTCGTCGAGCAAGGTCGCGACGACCTCGGCTGGAGCGCGATCGACAAAACGGTCGGAGTCGAGGGTCGTGAGCACGGCCTCCTGCTCGTCTTCGCAGAGAGCCCGGGGGGGGGGGTGGGACGGCGCTGGTGGGGCCCGGAGATCGGCCTCAATCGACGGTAGTAGGTCGCCCGGGCCACCCCGAGCGCCGCGCAGGCCGGCTTGACGCCGACCTGTGGGGCGAGCTCGGAAGCGGCCATCAGGAGTCCTTCCCGTCCTCGAGGCTGAAGCCCAACAGCTCGGCAACTTTTCCCTGGACGTCCAGGATCAAGTGCGCCTTTCGGAGCTCTTCCTTCGTTCGGGCAAGCTCACGCTTCAGCTGCTTGTTTTCGCGTTCGACCTGCGTAGGCCGCCTCGGCTTGGGACCTCGGCGGGCGGAGAGCGTCGAGAGCGAGCCTCGTCGTCGTGCCCTGCGCCACTCCGTGAGCAGCGAGCTGTACAGTCCCTCACGTCGCAGGATCGCGCCGCCCTGTCCCGGAGCTGCTCGGTCGATCTCTTCGAGGATCCGCAGCTTGTATTCGGCGGTGAAGCGGCGTCGCTTCGCCCTGGCGGGCACCTCGGGATCAGGCGGCCCGAGCTCCCCGGCGACTACCGCCTCGGCCCGCGCCTCGGTCGTCGCCGGGGAGATCGCATTCGTAGTCTGGTACATCTTGGCCTTCGTCATCCTCTCGTCCTCTCACGCCCTGCTCAGTAATTACAGCGTACGTGAGTGTCTCAGCTACGTTGGCAGAGAGGGCCAGGCGTCCACCTCGCCGTCACTCAGTTGGACTGACAATTATCGTGGGGCGGTGTACGAGACCTTGTTATGTTCAATTCATGGACTTTCAGAAGGTGCAGACCAGCAAGCGTGCTGCCCGGATCGAGCGGCGCGTTGAACGAATCCTGAATCGTCTTGTTCGCTCCAGTGACCGGCTCATGGCACGCGGGGGCCTGGGTGGTCGCAAGGCCAACTACGACGATGTCCACTATGAGTTCATTGGCGGGCCCGCTGAGCGAATCCGCAAGCGACACTATGACAAGAGCCTGCGTCATCTCTGGAAAGCAGAGGACAAGGCCCCCTTTCTCTCTTTCAAGGACTGCACCCGCGAGGAACAGTCCCTGCTCGGCATGGCCCTGCGCAACCTCACCGAGGATGAGCAGATGGCCCGGCAACGAATCGCCATGCCAGAGTACAAGGCGCTGCTCGACAGCGAGTACAGCCCCCGGGAGAAGCAGGCCATTGTCAACGTCCTCAGCGCCATCGGCCACGGTGAGGCCTACGCCTGGCTGGTGTCGGCAGAACTGCTCGGTGAGGTCCAGAGTACTGGCGCGCGCACCGCGCTGACGATGCAGGTGTTCGAGGAAGCCAAGCACTTCGTCGTGTTGCGCGAATTGCTACAGGCCTTCGATGTTCCGGTCCCGAGCCAGAGCGCCTGGGAGTACCTGTTCCTCGAGGGGGTCTACAAGGCGGATGGGTTGGAGAAGTTCTTCGGCATGAACGTAGCCGTTGAGGGGATCGCGCTCAGCCTGTTCGGGATGATGAGCCACCTGCCCGGACTGGAGGTACTGCGCCTCTTCCACCTGGACGAGTCCAGGCATACAGCATTGCCGACGAGCTACTTCGACGAGTTTCCGATGAGCCTTCGGGAAAAGCACAGCCCGGTGGCGCGCTGGCGGCGCTTGAAGATGATCCTGCCGGCCCTGATGTTGATCATCCACCTGGAGGAGGACCTGGCTGAGTTGGGGATCGACGCCTTCGAGTTTGGCGGGTCCGTATTGCGGAAGGTCTCCTTCCTTGCAGAGCGCAGCGGATTTTTCATGTTGGTGCCCCGGTCAGTCCTGCTCCCGGTACTCAACGAGGCCTTCAACGGCTACTGCCGGTTGACCAGGGAGGGGCACCAAGCTCAGGCCTACATGAAGTCAGACAGCACCGTAGGGAACGCTGAGCGTGCAGTTGAGGCTGCGATTTTCGCTACGGTGTGAAGCAAGCACCGGCGTGTGGCTCAAATCGATCTTAGAAACGCCACGATCGCCTCTCGGTCCCCGACGTCCAGCTCCAGGCCCCAGGAGTGCCCCGGCTCCTGTCGATCGGGATCGAAGAGCTCCTCGAGCGAGTCGACCGCACCGTGGTGCAGGTACGGCCCGGTTCGGCCCACACCGCGCAGGCTGGGGATTCGGTAGTAGCCGGTCCTCCGGACGGGACCGTTCCCCGCTTCGTTGTCGGTCCCTGCCTCCTCGAGGGTAACCAGCCTGTCCGACGTGTATATCGGAGGCGGGTGGCAGCTCCCGCAGCCGGCGTCCTCGAAGACCTGCTCGCCCGCTTCGGCCAGCGGCCCGGGCGCCGCGTCCTCGGGAGGCGGGGGTGGCTGCGCGCGCACGAACTCGGCCAGCGCCCAGGCGAGCACGCGGGGGATCCGGGTCCGCTCCTGACTGGCGGTGACGAAGAGGGTCTCGCAGCGTACGGCCAGTGTGGCGGTCCCGCGGTGCCACCAGTTGGCGTTCTGCTGGAGGAAGGGCATGTCCACCAGGCCCCCGAGGTCGGGGATGGCGAAGGGGTTGAAGCGGCCGTCAACCATCACGTCGACGCGACCGGGCCCCAGGCGGTCCAGGTCCCCCAGCGGCGTGTCCTCCAGCTCAGGGGGCAGGTCCCCCGGCTCCAGCCCCTCGACGAGCAGTCGAGCCTTCCCGACATCCATGGCCTTATTAGCCAGAATAGGAAGCAGCGCGTCGTAAGGCTCGCTGCTGCAGTGGCACTGTCCGCAGGTGGGCCCCACGCGGATCGCCCCGTCTGCGTCCTCGAAGACTCGCAGCCCCACCCACCGGTCCGGCGTGCGCAGGAAGCCGCTCTGCTCAAGCCCGTCAGGGAGCGCCGCCAGCCTCTCGTACAGGATGTCGGCCCGCAGCGGGTACTCGGCCATGACCCGCCGCCCCAGCTCAGCCCAGGAGATTGGATCTGTGGGCGGCTCATCGGGCATCAGCCTATCCACCTCGGCGAGATCCAGTTCGAGGGGCAGGCCCTCCGCCAGCCGCTCTCGGTCCTCGTCGGTCAGCCAGCGGGAGGGCGGGTCCCATGCGGGCAGCGCTTCCCAGTCCTCCCCCTCGATCGCGTAGCTATTCAGCCGGCGCTGCGCATACGCGTTGTCGGTAGAGACCAGATCGCGCTCCAGGATGCCGCGCCGGTACGCAACCTCCTCGATGTAGGCCACCGGATCGTCGGTGAGCGGAACAGAGGGTGGCTCCCTCTCGGTCGGGCAACCCGCAGTCAGCAGCGCCGCCAGTGCCACTACACAGACCCCTGGGAGTGTGCTCAGAGCAGGACGTGCCTCTCGTCGCATGGCTCAGCCCCTACGGAACCGATGCTCCGGCGTCGAGCTGGTCAGGGCTGAAGTCATCGGTCCCTCCAACGGTTGCAAGAAGCATATCCGCCTCAGCGAAGGCCTTGCCTGACCAGGGTCAGGTCGTGGCCCGAAGCGCCACACGCTGGGCCGCCCCCTGCCCTGTCCGCTGGTTGCAAGGGAAATGATCGCGCCCTCTTGCTGAGGACCCTTCCGGTGACCCACTGAGCGCGAGGCCCCAGCCTCAACTCCACGCAGCACGATGCTGCTGGAATTGAGGTGCTTGCCTCATCAAGTGTTGTTGGATCTCGATTCCGCCTCCGAGTCCCCTGTTGCCCCCAAGCTCCAGTCGCCTCGACCAGCGCAGCTCGCCACCTCTCC
>CAZBDA010000239.1:0-4109 GCA_964490445.1 uncultured Rickettsiales bacterium
CCCTCGACAGCACCGGGAACGACGAGGCTCGTGATGATGTGAGCAACGTCGCCGATGACCACGCCCAGCGTCGAGACTGCGGAACCACCGTCGTCGTCGGTAGCAGTTATGGTCAAGGTATAGGGACCGTCGTCAGCATAGGTGTGGTTCTGGTTGGTGGAGCCCAGTCCGACCACTCCGTCCCCGAAATCCCAGGACAGCGATACGGTGTCGGCGCTGCCGGCATCCGATACGCTGACGCTCCAACTCAGTTCCTGTCCCTCGTCACCCGCGGTAGCGCCAATCACAGCCACAATCACGGGAGCCACGTTGGCCACTTCGGCAACCGCCGTGACCGTTGCCGAGCCGCCGTCACCGTCACTCACCGTGAGGGTCACGGGGTAGCTTCCTTCGTCCGCGTAGATGTGGCTGGCGCTCGCTCCGGTGCCCGAAAGACCGTCGCCGAAATCCCAACTGTAGATGAGCGGGTCCTGAGCCGCGCCTGGATCGGTGGCGGCTGCACTGAACGTCAGCGCCAGGCCCTCGTCGCCCGTTGGAACAAGGTGCGAGACGATCGTCGGCGCAACATTGCTGACCACGACGTTGGCCGTATCGGTGTCCTGCTCTCCACCGTCGTCGGTCACTCGCAGGGTCACCACGAAGGTACCGTCATCGCCGAACACACAACCCACAAAGGCAAGGCCGCCTCCGTCGAAACTGCCGTCGTTGTCGCAATCCCACTCGTACTGGCTGATCGCACCATCAGCGTCCGTGGAACCGGCCGCACTCAGGACGGCCGCAGCCCCTTCCTGGATGGTGTAGGGGCCATTCGCTTCAGCCACGGGCGCATCAGCCAGGGCCGGCGAGGCCCAAGCCAGGCACAGCAGCGGCACCGCGCACAGAAAGGAGCGGCTTCGACTGGTCATCATGATGAGTCCTACAGTTCGGGGAATCCTGTCCCCCATGGTTGCCGGTTGAGCCTACATCGAGGAGCCATCATAGCTCTGAGCTGAGCTCGGCTGCTCAGATCATTGCCTATCCTCGCAGAGGCACCGACTGCACCGGCAGCACAACTCACGGAGCCGCCGGGTTGTACTCGGGACACAGCGCATAACTTCCGTCAGCAGCCGGTTCCCAGGCAGCGATCTGCTTGCTGCACTCTCCGGTGTCGAGACCATAGGCAACCACATCGGCACAGGTCCACGGCTTGAGCGCAGGAATGGCCACCCGCGTAGCCGAGATCTGGTTGCCGCGAATCGGGACACAGAAGGGGCCGGGGAAGTCACCGCCGCACTCCTGGCACGGGATCTCCAGCGCCTCGAGAAGATCACAGGTAATGCCTTCTTCTGAAGCGGACTGAAACACGACATCGAGAGCGCGGGTATCAAAGATGCCCTCGACTGAGAAGTCCCTCATGTCGAGCAGGTCGGGATGAAACAAGCCCTCGAAGTGGAGGTCTTTCACCGAAGCCCGGACCAGGCCGACCAGGAAGTCGATGTCACGGGGACCGAATTCAAGGCGGGGATCGTTCCAGGTTGCCGGGGTGTCATCGGCAGTACCGTAGAGCCCATCCGAACCCAGGCTGAACGAGGCGGTCCTTGCACAGGGATCCTGCTCCCAGCCGAGGTCAGTTGCCCGGCCAAGGGAGGCGGATAGGTGCACCCCAGGCTGCTCGGCTGCCTCGAAGCTCGACTGTTCGGCAAAGCCCATCAGCAGGTTCCAACTCTCGATCTCCGAGAGGACCACTGCTCCGGCAATGGCCGGCTCCAGCAAGACCGCATTGCTCACGTCCACCAGGAAGACCGCGCCTCCCAGCCCGCCCGCCTCCGGGTTGGTAGGCAGCCCATGAGCACTGGTTCGGAACGCAACATGTAGGGGCGGGCCTGCCAGAGAGCCCGCCTGGACCTGCAGCGTGTAGTCACTGGAAGGCTGCAGGAAAGTGGACGGGTCGAACGTGTAGCGAGCGCCATCTTCCGACGTCGTGCTCGCTCCGGGGACGGTGTTTCCATCGCCGTCGAGTAGGGTCAGCAACGCGCTCTCCGGTGCGAACTCGAACACCACCCACAGGTTGTCCCCGAAAAAGAAGTCGGTCTGGCCGGGCGACGGCGACAGGTCAATAATTGCTGGTCCGACGTACTCGGGGTCCGAACCGTTGCCCGGGGGCACCGTGGTGCAGCCCGAAAGAACGACGGCACAAGCCAGAGAAGCGAGTGTTGAGCGGAATACGGTCATCCAACCACCTGGGTCTGCACGTGAGATTGAGCCCTCATCGCGATTCTACTGGACGGAGCATGCCGCCCGGAACCCGCCACCCGTTACTTTGACTTTGCTCCGGTCCACTGGACCGTTCCATCGTTGAGGATGGTCGGCGCCCTCTCGCCAAAATCTGCTGCCGATAGCTCCTGGAGTTCCGAGATCGCCTTGTTGTCGGGATCGAGCACCGGGCCACCGCCCCCGAGCTGCCGACCGGGCACCAACTTCCCCCCGGCGAAGCGACCGTCGGGATGAAGATCGACCAACGCCAGCGCCGTCACTCCGAGGGAGCCCCTCAGGTTGAAACCGCCATAGGTGCAGAAGTTGCCCAGGGAATAAAAGATCAAGCGGTCCCGGTAGACCTCCATTCCGCGCAGTACATGGGGACCGTGGCCGACCACCAGGTCAGCACCTGAATCCACCACTGCGTGGGTGAAGTCCCTGAGGTTGCCGCGGTCCTCACCGTAGAACTTCTCCTTGCCGTGCGGCGTGTGTCTGGCCTTGGTGCCCTCGGCTCCACCGTGAAAGGACACCACCACCAGGTCGGACTTCTCTGCCAGTTCCTTGACAAGGACCTTCGCAGACTCGATTCGGCGCAGGTCGTTCTGCCCGGGGCTGGTGGAGAACGCGAGCACGCCTATCTTGACGCCGTTGCGCTCGAGAATCGTCTCGTGACCCGACGGACCGGAATAAGAGACGCCCGCCTCGGTAAGTGCCGTGCGTGTGCTCTCCACGCCCGCGGAACCAAAGTCATTGGCGTGGTTGTTCGCAATGGACACGACATCCACGCCCGCAGCCACCAGGTTGGACACGTAGGATGTCGGCGAACGGAAGGCATAACAGGCCTTACTCCCGGAACCGCACTTGCGGCTCTTGCCACCGTCCTTGAGTACTCCCTCGAGGTTGAGGAAGCTGATGTCGGCAGCCTTCATGTGCTCGCGGTAGGCATCCAGGAGGTTGGCGCCACCGTTCTTCGGCAGCCCTGCCCGGGACAGGGGGCTGCCGAGCATCGTGTCGCCAGCCACGGCGAAGCGCAGTTTCTCGCCATCCTTCGCTGGGACGGCATCGGGCCCGTGGGCGTCGAGAGCTTCAGTGCTCGCCGTACTGGTACGGAGATTGGCCTTCGCGGTCTTCAGCCAGGTGCGGGCTTCGCCATCCTTGTAGTTGGGCCTCATGTCGACTACTCGCTGCCAGCTGTCGACCACGTCCTGCCAGCGTTCCAGCTTCCAGTAGCTCCAGCCAATCTCCCAGGAAGCAGCCTCGCAGGTTGGATCCGCCTCGAGGGCCCTCAGGTACTTCTTAAGGGCTTCCTCAGTCTGGTTGTTCTTCTGCAATGCCATGCCCTTGCGGACGTAGCGCTCCGCCTTGATGCGGGCTGACGTTTTCCCTTCGGGGCCGGAAAAAGCGTCTTGTTGCGGCAGGCCTTCGGCGACGACGACTGCGGCACTACCAAACTGCATCGACACTGCGACCAGCAGCGCCGCTACGAAGGGCAGGATTCGTTGGACTGGAATGACTGCTTTGATCATAAGAGGAGGCTCTCTATCAGGTGTCTATGGAGCAAACAGCGTGATCCGCAGCTCTCCGGGAGCCGAGATATTGCAGTTAGCAACGCCAGGACTCAAGCCAATTGCACCAAGAACACAGGCGCACGTGGGACTGCCTGCCGGTGGCAGACAGGCTGGCGGCGTGGGCGGACAGGACGTGCTCGGCACCGGCGGCGGTGCTCGGGGTGGCGGGGGCGCGCCGCCGACCACGGTCTGGCAGTACTCGACAGTCAACAGGCAGAAGTCCCCAGGACCACAAAAGAAGGTAGCCGCAGCAGAGTCGTCGTCGTCACCGGTCGAGCTGTCGTCGTCGCCTGTGGTGTCGTCGTC
>CAZBDA010000240.1:0-4109 GCA_964490445.1 uncultured Rickettsiales bacterium
CTGAAATCGGATGCGCCGAGCGAGCTGAATTAGAAGGGTCGACAACAGTGGTCACAAAGCGACGGTATAGGGACCGCTGGAATCGCACTATTGTCCGGAGGATCGCGAAGGTACATAATCACAGCTTGAAGATCAAAGGTCGATGCAGAGCCCGCGGCGCGAGAGGTAAGGATTGGTTCAACGAAAGACGTACTCAATATGCTCGTCGCACGAGTCGCACACAGTCGCTGTGGAACCTCCACCTGAGTGGGGATTGGCATCACGCGTCGGAGAACTGTCCGGGGTTATTGAAGCCCCACATGATGCGCTGTATGCTTGTCAACAATTTGGCCGTGGACATGTGTTTCGTCAATGGTACGCAAGGAAGAGTATTGCATTGGCATCCCGAGAAAGCTTACGCCAAAGGAAAAGCGATATCTGCGAGTCATCCTGAGATTCTAGTCCGTTTTGCGAAGGAGACCTCTTTGAAAAAATCTGAAATGGTCCCAGATATTGATCATATCGATGTTACCGCTCGCCAAGAAACCTTGATGAATGTGATGGGATGGCCGGTATTATTACAAGTGCCATTGGTTCCGTGCTACGCGTTAACAGGAGTGATTTTTATTCCAGCCCGTCCCTATTCATTTGCCCCCCTCCCCGTCCCTCCTCCCACCCACCCCATCTCCCCCACGGTAGCGCAGTCGTGACTCGTCTGCGTGATGGAATAACGGTCCATCCGTGCGACGCGATAGCGGCCCAATGGCGCAGAAGCCGTATCGCAAGATAACAAAAATCTCCAGTACATAAGACCCAAGCTTTGTCTATAGTCCACATCGTGCGAGGCTGTCTCGAAGGTGTTATCGCGCAGGGGCAAGTGTACGTCTTGATCAGTCGCTGCACCGATCCAAAGAACTTCCATTTGGTAGGATTACCTCCGTGCGATATAATGCAAGAGGTGTTTGCGGCGTGGTTGGATGCTGGTCTCGATCCTGTGGAAGGTTGCCGGCGCTGCGTGCAGGTAACCTACGAATGGACCTATTCCCCGGAGCCGCACAATATATTGAACCGCTTCAAGCCGATGTTTGTCAAGGAACGAACTATACCCATAGTTCATCGAACTCTGTCAGAAAACCTAAATCCACAACCGCAAGCAGCAGCGGTGATTCACCGCCTCCTCGATTGGATCGACAGAGTCGATGAAGCTGTCATGATCAACAAGCGGCGGCCCGCCTTTGCTACAATGCAAGGTGAGCCCATATTCCCAGAGGAAGGTGAGCTGTGGTGGCTCACCGATGTGCAGCGCAAGCCCGAAACAAAGGTCACTCCGGGGGACGAGGACGGACCGATGTCAGACGACAATGTGGAAGAGGTGGCGGAGGAAACCTCGGACGAAGACCCAATGAGCGATGACGACGAGGTAAATAGAGAAGATGATGTGGATAATTCGCAGCCCATGGAACGTCCACCTCGGGTTGCTTGGCGTGGTCGTCAAGACCTCCACTATGATGGATATTTCGAGCGTCAGCGCGGCGCGCATTGTGGCATGCACGCCCTGAACAACGCCGTGGGTAGGGCGTGGCAAACGGTGGAAGATATGCAAAATGCTTGCGATGTTTATTTGGCATCGAAACGCATGGAGGGATCTGTAGAAATTCGGGCTGAGCATGCCAGGCCGTCGGGTTGGTACTCGTCTGAAGTGCTCGGTGAAGCCGTGAATGCCACTTCGATGCGGCGTGTCGGGCGAGTCGAATATATAATGAGTCTTCAGCAACTGAGCGTGAACCCTTCGATTCTACGTAGCTGCGTTGGAGCTGTTGTTAACGTCTGTAACAGGCATTGGGTGGCGCTGCGCTACGACGCTGGAGTGATATGGCTTCTAGACAGTCAGGAACACCGACCGCAAGCCCTGAGCGAGACCGAATATAAAGCTTTCATTCTTAAGCACAAGAACTCGCTCCCTCTCTTCGCAGCTTGATTGATGTGCGTCCCGTATGAAAATACATGACATGCATTTGATGGGTGTCGTATTTCGGAACCTTGTTTTAAATCTCCTGCGTGAGTCTTCGATGCTTAGTTGCGCAGCTCTGTCGCTCCAAGCTCGTCCACGTCAGTTCTCAAGCTTTGTCGTGTGATTGCATATTTTTTTCCGCTGCAATGGCTGATGATTTATGTCTCCATTGTTTCCAATCGCCTAAACTGCAACACCTTAATCGGGCTGGTGAATTCTGGAAGGCTTTGCAGAAATGTGAACTCTCAGGAATTGGCGCGAAAGAATCAAGTGACGTAAAGCTGGTCAGGCAATCTTTCGTGACATCGCAAGTGACGACTGACGTGGCAAAGGCGATTCATACATGGATCAGGAAGGGCCACACGATTGAAAACAAAACTGTTCATTACGATTGGAATATCAAAGGCTACGACGCAACCTGTGGTGATAGCGACACGCTGGTTGTACAAATCGCGCTGAAAGTTGAGGGAATGGATCCTGTTGTCGGTTTAATCAAGCAGCAATGCTCTCGGATTGCGTTGAGGGGGCTCGGTTACCCTTGGGGTATGTATTACCACTTGTCTCTTCGATGCGCGGCTGCACGGGAAAGTATATCACGGTGCTTGTCAATCACTTGCATTGGTATGGAGCGTCGATGTCAAGACGATTTGCCATCGAATAAATCCAACGCAGCATTCCAATACACCGAATTCTGTTTCGACAGATCTCTCGTGTTTCCCTACACGGCAAAACAGCAAGTACGACATGCGTTGGGCGGCGAACCCATAGCTGGTGATCCGCTAAAGCAATTGGCTATTCTGCACGTCGACTATGAGAAATTGCGCCGTCGGTTTGGTGCGCAAAGAATGATAGCGATCATGGAGGAGCAAACTCGTCAGAAAAAGGTGGCGAGACAACAAATCATAAGGGAAGAGTTGAAGGAGGAGCGACGCATATGTGAAGCAGTGGCGAGGCACGTGCCGTATTATAAACGTCTTCGCGAAATCGTTGGACTGACCGACTCTGTTGTTTTCGCCAACACCGACGAGCTTCGTCGAGCGATTGCAAACCCTCGGTGCAAATGGTCAGGCACTGGCCACCCTTCGACCAGCTACTGGCGAGATCTCCGCGAAGACGTGAAGGCGGAGTTCCGTGATTATGAATTGCGTGGGAATGATATCGGTAGCGCCACGCACTTATTGACACAATTGTGCATTGTGCGTTTGGGATCTATTGCAGAGCGATGCGAGGCTGCGGAGTATTTGTCCTTGTTTCGAGAACATACCCGCATCACACAAAATGATTTCGAATCGCATCCATACCTTCAATATTTCTACGGACGCTTTGCGCATTATATACAACACCGTGCTCCGAGTGGCGAAGATGTGACCGAATGGTTGGATCGCAATTCTTGTACTTACAGCCCTGAATTTGAAGTGGCGTTGAAACAGGAGTTTGGTTGTGACTTGTTTGCTGCTGGTTGTCAAATGTGGTGTTTGAGTAAGGTGGTATACTTTGCATACCGATTTGCATTCATTGTTCGAGCGCTGCAGGATCCAGATTCTTTTCTGGGTTGCTGGGATGGCTTGGCTTATGCTAGCACACGAGACTTACACGCTCCGTACCAAGCTTTGTTGGAAATGGCGGAAGCGCATCGACGCTTCCATGGGTATGCGCTATATTTAACAGGGCCACAGATGCGCAATGCAGCGTCCGAAACAAACTTGACAAGAAAGGTCGAGCAGGCGAGGGTGGAAGCACTGCAGAGCAAATTCCGCACAACGTGCACGGACATGGATTGCGAAGTGCCTGATTTCGCTGTGGCTACGCATAGCGATTCAGACGAATCACATTTAGATGGCTGCGATTCAGAAGCTGATTCTTCAGATGGAGATGTCTATGACCACAATGACTTGATGGGCGGAGACATTGAAGAATTTCGTAAGCCAATGCACGCGGTGAAGGATATGCCCCGCTTTCTTAAGAAGCTTGATGTCAAGACATTGACGAAGATTTTGGAAATCACTCATCATTGTGGCTGTGGAGGGACCGCATCTGCCAGTCGCGGCGTGGCGCTGGTGAAGCAATTGATGCCGAAGGCGCCGCCAATCGAATGGTTCAGCATCTTGCTCGCAAATGC
>CAZBDA010000241.1:0-4056 GCA_964490445.1 uncultured Rickettsiales bacterium
CTGTGGTGTCGTCGTCATCGCCGGAGCAGGTGTCCGAGCCCGAGCAGTCGGGGTCATCACAGTCGTACAGTCCATCGGCATCGTTGTCGGCGTCGTCGCTGCAATCACCTGGATTCTGCCCCTCTACGGTGTCGGGGTCACTGATAATGACGCAGCCCGCGAGCAGCAGGGGTGTGATCACAAGGAGCGTGGTGAAGCGGTCGAAGGTCATAGTCGTGTCTCCGTGTCGGCAGTGGCGCAGAGTAACGAAGCTGCGCTGGATGTCCACAGTCGTCGCCGGGCGCGGCCGAGCTAACGATACTTCGACAGTCCACGCGCCTTGAATCGTTCTCCCGCAACGGCATGGTCCTCGATGCCCAGCAAGGCGGCGAGTGCGGCATACAGCAGACAACTGATGATCAAGATCCCTGCTGGTCTCATCTGTGGGCTGTCGGTTGGCAGGAGCGGGGGCAGTTCGTACGCGAAGCTTCCGAGCATCACAGCCAGGACCGTCAGCGCTGTAGTTAACCAGTAAGAGCTTCGCCGAGATCGCCAGCGCCAGTGCACCACGAGGTGCCCGGGACCGTGCTCAACGTGAAAGGCGGGAGGCCAGGGAGAGAGCTCCGCTGACATGTCCGCTGGCTTGTCGATCACGCTGCTCGCAGGTTTGCCCGGCTCCGCGCTCAGGGGGGGCTGGCCTGGCCCTGCCAGTTGGCGCCCCAGCAGACAGCCGCGCCTTCTTCGTCGATGCCGCAACTGTGGGATTCGCCGGCCGTGACGGACTCGAGGATGCCTGAAGTGGGGGGCGTGGTCTGACCGTCGTCGCCTTGGCCCCAGCAGCGCACGCCGTCGCGGTCGACTCCGCAAGTATGGAATCCGCCGGCACTGACGGAGGTGAAGTCACCGCTGGGAGGTCTTGACTGTTCGCAGTCGACTCCGCCTTCGTCGCCTCGGCAGCTGCCACCTTCGACGCTACCGGCTCCCCAGCAGTCCAGGCTGCCGTTGGTGCGAATCGCGCAACTATGATGGTTGCCGCTGCTCACCTTGCTGTAGGTACCCGGTGGTGGCTCGGCCTGGCCGAATTCGTTGCTCCCCCAGCAGTGCATCGCGCCGTCGCGGTCGACGGCGCAGGTGTGAGCGCCGCCGGCACTGAGGTGAGCAAAGCTGCCTTCGGGCGGCGTCGACTCACCGTCGTCATCGCGGCCCCAGCACTCGAGGGCGTAGTCGCCGCTTGAGATCCCACAACTGTGGTTGAGGCCGGCGCTGACCACGAGGAAGCCATTGCGGACTGGCCCTACCTTGCCGTGCTCGTCGTGTCCCCAGCACCCCACCGCACCTGCAGCATTGAGCGCGCAGCCATGATTCTCGCCGATGCTCAGCGAGGCGAACGCGCCGGTGGGTGGCTCCATGGTCGGCTCGACCTGCCCCCAGCACTGGATCTCAGCGGCGCTGTTGATCCCACAGGACCAGCGGCTGCCTGCATCCACAGCCAGCCACTGTTCCGAGCAGCCGCTCGCGACCAGTGAAACGATTACCAAGCATGTCAGTCGGAAGATCACCATCAAGCCCGTGTGAGAGTGTAGCTGAGTGAAGGAACCCGGATGGAGTTGTGGCGTGAATCCGCAATGAGCCTGTCAGCAGGTGCTCGCGTGATGATGGTGGTTTCTGTTTATGGAATTGGGCAGATCGGGGTTCCTATCGTACTGGCAGGCTGGCGTGAGACTATGCCTGTGTCCTGCCACACCATTGGCAGAAGTGAGGTTGCAGGCCGCGATGGGAGTTCTCCGAAAGCTGGCAGGTCGAGTGCGTCAACGGGTGGCGGGGCGTACCGCTTCGGTCGCCCCCGAACCGCGCCGCCCAGCCGCGGACCTGCCGTCGCGGACCGATGCCGGCAGCGAGCCAGCGCCCGTCGCCACCGTCAGCTGCAGCCTCGCGACGGTGGAAGCTATACACGAACAGATCTTCGCCGCCGGAAAACCACTGCTGGTCAATCACTGGGCGACCTGGTGTGACGGCTGCATCTAGGAGTTGCCGCTGCTGGTCGAACTGCACGGCCGGGTTGCCAGCAAGGTGGACTTCCTGGGCATCAGCTGGGACGGCTTCCAGGGCTCAGCCCGCGGTGCCGAGTTGCTCCGGAGAGTGGATAGCGCCTCGCGTCACCACGGCCTGCCCTGGAACTCACTGGTCGTGGATGCGGATCCCGACGAACTGTTCGACGGGCTTTCCATGGATTGCCAGACTGTTCCCCAACTCTGGGTAGTCGACGCGGAGGGCTCTCTGGTGCATCGGGTCTTGGCGGTGCTCGACGAAACCGGGCTGGCAGGCCTCGAACGAGCCCTGGAGTTGTTGTGAGTCGGCCCATGACGCTGCAGGGTTACACGGCCATCCAGGAGGAGATTGACCGGCTCTGGAGCGAGGAACGGCCGGAGGTGGTGCAGGAGGTCTCCGACGCCGCTGATCTGGGCGACCGATCTGAGAATGCTGCCTACATCTACGGCAAGAAGCGCCTGCGACAGATCGACAGCCGTATCCGCTACCTGAGCAGGAAAATCGACGAGGTTGTTCCCGTCGATCTGAGCCAGATGATCGACCACGACACGATCAAGTTCGGTGCGGTCGTGACGGTGGAGGATCAGGGCGGCGAGGCAAAAACCTACCGCCTTGTGGACAAGGAAGAGAGCGAGCCGAAGTGCGGCCGGATCAGCGTACAGTCCCCCGTCGGCCGGGCTCTGCTCGGCAAGGAGGTGGGAGACGAGGCCCGGGTGCGGATCGGTGATCGACTCGTCGAGTTGGAGATCACGGCATTGCGATACGGTGCCGGGGAACCGTGATCGAAGGATGCCGGTGCAACTGAATTACGGAGCCTGCTGAGCGTGGCAAAGAAGCAGTTCCAATGGGTGCGGGATGGCGAAGACGATGATGGAGAAGAACTCTCCAGCGGTCGCCGCGACTCCAGCCGGAGTCAACGCAAGCGCGAGGCCGATCGTCTCGACGCTCTGGTGCGAGAGTTGCTTCGCCTGCAGCCCGCCCAGTGGCAGGGGATGCCGCTGAGTGACCAACTGCTGGCTGGCCTCGTCGAGGGCCGGCGTCTGCAGCAAAAAACGGGAGTTCGCGGCGGGCTTCGCAGGCACGTACTGCACATCGCCGGTCTCTTGCGTCGTGAGGATGACGACACCGTGGCGGCAATCGAAGCTGCCGCCGAAGAGCGGGGTGGTCCGAGCGATCGCGAGTTGGCCTTGATGGCGGTCGAGCGCTGGAGGGAGCGCATCCTCAGGGACGGCGATCGCGCCCTCGACGAGTTCATAGCCGAACATCCCCAGGCTGACCGGCAGCGCTTGCGGCAGTTGGCCATGGCGGCTCGCCGTGCAGTGAAGGACGAGCGTCGACCCCGGGCCTTTCGCCAGTTGTTTGCCTACCTGCGCGAGGTGATTGGGGTCTGAACCCGCCGTGGGAGTTCGTCCCTACTCGCTGTTGTCGGTCGGGCTGCTGCACTCGGGGTCATCGGGGAAATCGATGAAGCCGTCCAGGTCGTTGTCCAGGCCATCGGAACAGCGTGGGTTGATCTCGCTGTTGTCGCCGCTGCTGCTGCAGCCGATATCATCGGGATAGTCAGTGAAGCCGTCACCATCGTTGTCGTAGCCGTCGCTGCACTGCGGATCGAGCTCGCCATTGTCACTGAGGCTGCTGCAGCCGGGATCGTTGGGATAGTCGACCAGCCCGTCGCCGTCGTTGTCGTAGCCGTCGCTGCACTGCGGCTGGGTCTCACCGTTGTCTTCCGGACCCGTACAGCCGGGGTCCAGGGGGAAGTCGATGAGTCCGTCGCCGTCGTTGTCATAGCCGTCACTGCACTGGGGGTTGGCCTCGTTGCTGTCCGCCGGACTCGTGCAGCCGGGGTCGGCGGGGAAGTCGGTCAGTCCGTCGCCGTCGTTGTCATAGCCGTCACTGCACTATGGGTTGGCTTCGTTGCTATCGAACGGTTTGGTGCAGCCCGGGTCGCTGGGGTAGTCGATGTCGCCGTCGCCATCGTTGTCGTAGCCGTCGGAGCAGGCAGGGTCCGCTTCGTTGGTGTCGGACGGT
>CAZBDA010000242.1:0-250 GCA_964490445.1 uncultured Rickettsiales bacterium
GGCTGCAAGTTGTTCCGCCTAATGACAACCCACGGCAAACCATCAGCTTCAATGCAAAATACCTGTTTGAACTGGCGCAAGCCATAGGATGCCCTAATGACAATGTAAAATTGCAAATAGAGACAAATCCGGCCACTGGTCAAATTGATCCACGCGCCGCCCTCATCATTGAAGAAAAGACAACCGGCGGAAAAGGCATCTTAATGCCAACCCGCGATTAATCCCATTGTGCAAGCACCAGGAACACTGG
>CAZBDA010000242.1:260-4036 GCA_964490445.1 uncultured Rickettsiales bacterium
AATGAGGGGGCGAGCTTGTGTGATTAACCACAACCCTAGTCGGCACAGGCCTTGGACGCCGGTTGCCGACTAGGACAGTAAACAACCGGCAACGTGCTAGAACACGCTCCAAGGGGAAAAGAGACTAGGACAAAATGCAAAAGCGTACAATCCCCAATGTTCATTTGACGTTGGTTTCATCAAATAGAAAAACGGGGAAAATCCCCGTTACTACGACAAGCGCGGAGTCTTGCCCATCAGCTTGTCCATTCAAGAAAAATGGCTGTTATGCTGATGGTGGGCCTTTGGGTATGCATTGGCTAAAGGTAACCAAAAGACAACGCGGGGAAAACTGGCGTTTGTTTCTTGGCAAAATAGCCGGTTTACCAGACGGACAATTTTGGCGGCATAATCAAGCCGGTGATTTACCAGGTTTTGACAACAACATTGACGGCAATCTGTTACGTCAATTGACAAAGGCCAATGCTGGCAAACGTGGATTTACCTATACCCACAAGCCAGTATTGAAAAACGCCAAGAATAGGCAATTAGTTCAAAAAGCTAATAAAGCCGGTTTCACGGTTAATTTGTCGGCAAACAATCTGCGCGAAGCTGACAAGCTCGCAGATTTAAATATCGGGCCGGTAGTTTGTGTTTTGCCGGTGGATCATACGGGAAACACCGAAACGCCAAAAGGGCGCAGGGTTGTCCAATGCCCAGCCACTATTGATGGCAAAGACGCAAGTTGTGAATCTTGCCAGCTTTGCCAGAAGCAACGAAGCGCAATTGTCGGTTTTCCGGCTCATGGGGCAAGCAAACGAAAAGCCGGTGAAATAGCAAAAGGTTAAAGTCATGATTCACAATTGTATACAATGCGGGGAACAAACGAAAAGCAACACTAAATTGAGCTTGCCCCTATGCTCTAAAGAATGCCGCCAAGATTTCTTGCAAAGCATTCTTGGCACGCCAAGGCACGCGGATTTTTCCCCGTTAACCTTGGCCGACTATGGATCAATCCCAAGGCAAACGGATTTTTACCAACTGCAAAACCAATACAACGGAGACTAAAAGCCATGATTACCCGTTTTCAAACAGTAACCGACCCCCGCGTAATCAAAGCGCGATTCATTAGCCGATGCCTAGAAACCGGCTATTCAATCCGGCGGGGCGAGCTTTGCGCTTATGATCCCCGAACACGGGCGATTTACCATATCACAAGCCCCACTGGGCAAAGGATATTCCACCAGGAACAAAACTTAACCTATTAGAATTATGAAACCTTTGGAACATTTAGAAGAAAACACCTTGCGATACCTCCAAAAATGGACGCGGCCCGATAGTTGGGGAGGCACGGAATGGCAAAATCATTATGTTTTTGTCAGTCAGAATAGAGACTCCGACGCTTTGGAGCGTAGCAATTTCGCTTGCGCGGTCAAAGCTATGGAGGAAATTTCCCCAGAGTATAGCGGCGAGTTAGCTTGGGGAGATGATAGCGGCGACGTTGAGCCTTGGACAATAGTCCGAGAGGGTCACTGGGCTTGCGGCTGGATTGAATGGATAGCTATCCATAAAAACGCGGCAAAGCATTTAGAAGCGGCGGCTGAAATTGCTTGCGCCTTGGAGGATTACCCCGTGATTGATGAGGGACACTTTTCGGAACTTGAAAGTGAAGAGGCGGATACCGTTTGGAAGGACTGTTACGACGTAAAAGACCGCGTGGAATATATCCGAAAATTTCCGGATCAATTCCATTTTCAGACATGGCAAGACATGGCCGGATGCGTACGCGGTCAATACTTTTGCGGCTACGCAAGCGAATTACTGTATTAACCCCTTTAACCCAAACCCAAAACCCAGTAAAATTAACCTTATGAAAACCAAGACTGAAATTGACGATGGCATTATATTTGTGGAAGTCCCGCACCAACGGCGAGCGCAAGGGTTCGCGTTCGGTTCTCGACCTGAATTCATTGCGTGGGTCGAGGAAATATCGGCTTTTGAATTAGAAGAACCAAACCCAGACCTTGCAGACCGTCTAGAATGGATCGGCAGAGACTTGCATACCTACGAAGAACTCTCAAAAAGCGAGGCTTTAGAGTTTCTTGAAAAAGAAGAAACTCGCGGGCATCAAGCTATTGAAAAATTAACAGAAGTCCGAAAAGCAGCAATTGAATTAGGCTGGATTGAGCCGGAGGAAGATACAGAGAAGGAGACTTATGAAAACCAAGACAAAAACAATTAATAACCTTGCTGAATTTATGGACGCAAGGGGATTTGGTGAAACCGAATTCCACCAAGTAGAAAAAAACACGTTTAAATATACAGATTGCGGAGCGTGGATACAAAGTGAGCCGGACGGTATTGCCGTGGGATCAATAGTGGAAGGGTCGGACGCGGATTGCACCCCTCATTATCTAAAATATCCCTTTGAATTGGACGAATTCTGGAAAGCATTGCAAGCCATTGAAGATGAAGCCAAAGAGATTTGGGCTGAATGGAATGAAGATTAACCCCTTTCCCCCGTTCCTGGGGGAATCCTAGTCGGGTCGACTGCGCGAGCGGTCGGCCCTTTCTCTTTAGCCCTTAAACGCCCCTCTAACGCATCCTAATTGCCCTCCCGCCACTGTATCACCAAGTGACACTTTAAAAGGCGTGAGCAGGGCAAAGAAGGGCAAATAGAGCTATGCCTAGAGTCGCATCTCATCAGCTAACTCGCTGGCAAGCTCTGCCATGCCTTGAGGAACCTGTTCCTCGCGCTGGCGGGGGGAGAAGCCCATTAGCTGTTGTTTGATCTCGCGCTCTCGCGCTCGCAAGCCTTTCAGGGTTTCGGGATCATCGGGGGAACCCCAGCTAATGACTTCTTGCATCGCGTTGCGTCCGGCTTTGTTCAGGATGGTTTTGATTTCATCGCTGATGAGGACAAGAGACTTTTCCATGCCAATCCGGTCGGCTGTACTCATGGCTTTGCCATGATTAATTTGGGGAGATATAGAGGGGCTTTGTTTTGCTTTGCTTTGTTTTGTTTTACTTGCCATCAAATCGCATCGTTTTGCCATTGGCAAATCGGTGGCTTTGCTATGCGATTGCCATTTAGCTTCTGCACCTTTTCTACCGGCTTTTGCCCTTTTGTCCCGAAGCACCTTAATCTCATCGCGAACCTTTTCCATTCGTGGTTGACGCAGTTTTCCATCAGAATCGCGTGCGAATCGCTTCAAAACTTCTTTCAATCGCGCCGGTTTGAGTCCACTCATGGCGCATAAAGTCTCTTCATTATCCTCTAAACCATCCTCAATCCACGCATGGCAGAGCAAGGTAATATATGCCCCGCGCTGGTCAGGTTTCATTAGCATGGTGCTTACCAGGAAGTCAGCCGGATAGAATGGAAACTGAAATAATCGGTCTTTGTCTTCTTTCATAATTGTCTAAAATCAACGTGTTCAAGGGGGCATAAATAGAACTCTTGAGTCATATCCTCATAGCGTCCGTCTTTGATGCGTTTAGTAGTCCACTGGGGGCGGCTTTTACCGTAAACAATGGCAACGTGGGTGCGGTTACGGTTCAAAATCATGTACGCGTAAGGCTTCGGCTTCGCTCGGTCATAGGAATGTGCCGCGCAGACAATAAACTCGTCTCTAAAGGGCCAATCCGAGCCATTAGTGAAGTCTGCTGACAGTCCTTTGACCTCTATTCTCTGTTGAATGAACAAATCCCCGTCATCAGTGTGCTCCAGCCGGTCATTGTAGCCCTTGGACTTGCTCATGGGACTGATGGCAACCTGAATCCCCTTATCATAGAAG
>CAZBDA010000243.1:0-4030 GCA_964490445.1 uncultured Rickettsiales bacterium
GCGTCGGGGTAGGCGCCGTGGCCGTCGCGGTCTTTGTCGTCGGCGTCCGCTCAGGCGGGGAGTGGGTCGAACTCGTCGTCGTCGGCGGGGGTGACGCAGCCGGGGTCGGCGGGGTAGTCGATGACTCCATCTCCGTCGTTGTCGATGCCGTCGATGCACTGCGGGTTGATCTCGTTGTCGTCCTGGGGACTGGTACAGCCGATGTCGGCGGGGTAGTCGACGGCGCCGTCGCCATCGTTGTCGATGCCGTCGCCACAGGCCGAGGCTCCCTCGAGCTCGTCAAAGGGCGAGGAGCAGTCGTCGTCCTCGGGGTAGTCGGTCAGGCCATCGCCCTCGTTGTCGATGCCGTCGCTGCACTGCGGGTCGGACTCGAGCTCGCTGTCGTCGCTGGCGCTGGTGCACTCGGGGTCGAGCGGAAAGTCCACCAACTCGTCGCCGTCGTTGTCGATGCCGTCGGAGCACTCTGGCTCGCGGATGGCCTCAGTTTCGTCCTCTGCGCTGGAGCACTCGGGGTCGTCGGGGAAGTCCACCAGCTGGTCGAGATCATTCTCGATACCGTCGGAGCACTCGGGCAACTCGTCCCCGGGGACGTCGTTGCTGGTCTCGCAAGCCGTGGTCAGCCACAGCAAGGCCAGTACGACGAGGAAAGCGGATGAACGTGCGGCCATGGCGAATGGGAGGTTCGGGACAGTCACGTGGTGTGCTCCTGGCAGATCGGGTGGGGGCAGCGTGTGCGCTAGGTGAACTCGGCGAGCCACTGTCTGGCATCGTCTTCGTTGGTGAACAGGCGGGTCGGGTGCTTCGGTTGTCGCACCTTCATGTAGAAGTTGCCGATGACGCTACTTACCCTGGACTCGATGAGCAGCCCGAGGGCTTCAACACCGTAGCGGTCATGGACTTCGTCGGAGGAAAATAGCTTGCTGGCGGCGCGGTCGATCGAGCAAAGCGGACGGATGTCGATGAGCAACCGGGTGCTTTTCAGCGCGTTCTCCTCGACCAGCGTGCCGACTCTGGCCACCTCCTCCTCGGCTTCTTTGAGCGTGACTACTGCGTCTTTCGAATAGACCCAGTGAAGGAGGTTGTTCTCGACGATCCTGACCGAGGAGACGGAAGTCGTGATCTCTGGGATGTTCACGTTCGCATCGCTCCAGCATCGTCTTCGAGCAGTCGCTCCGGAAAGGACCGACAGGACGCGACGATACCCCTATGAGATCATCTCCGCCAAGGGATGCCATGACCGACCGACTCGCACTCAACGCTCGCGCTCCCACCTTGTGGTGCCTTGTCGCCGCGCTGTTGTTCGGCGCCTCGACGCCGGTGGCCAAGGTGCTGCTGGACGGGCTGGGGCCGTTCACCCTTGCCGGATTGCTGTACCTGGGCGCAGCCCTGGCGGTGCTGCCGGTGGCTTTCTCGGGAGGCTCGCTGACCCTCGCCACGGGCCGCCGCAATCTGCTGCTCCTCGGCGGTGCAGTGGTCTTCGGCGGCATCATCGGGCCGCTGTTGCTGCTGCTCAGCCTGCAGCGGGCCTCGGCGGCCTCGGTGTCGCTGTGGCTCAACCTCGAGACGGTGGGCACGGCGCTGCTCGCCTGGCTGTTTTTCAAGGAGGACATGGGTGCCCGCACCTGGCTGGCTGTGGCCTTGGTGCTTGCTGGCGGTGTGGTGCTGGCCCTACCGCCCGAGTCATCCACCCTGGTGGCGGTGGCCTTGATCACCGGAGCAGCCCTGTGCTGGGGCCTCGACAACAACCTGACCTCTCTCATCGACGGCTTCACGCCGGCGCAGTCGACGCTGGTCAAGGGCTCGGTTGCCGGCACGATCAACCTGGCCCTGGGTCT
This sequence comes from uncultured Rickettsiales bacterium, assembly GCA_964490445.1. Classification (GTDB taxonomy): domain Bacteria; phylum Myxococcota_A; class UBA796; order UBA9615; family UBA9615; genus UBA6601. The sequence continues at coordinate 1,836 of CAZBDA010000243.1, forward strand.
GCGCATCGAGGGGCTTCCAAGCCTCGACGTTCCCGGAGCGAAACTGCTGGCTGCTGCCCTTGCCGTGGGAGGTCTCGGCTACGGAGCCTCGCTGGTACTGTATGTGCGCGGTGCCCAACACCTGGGCGCGACCCGCAGTCAACTGATCTTCGCGGCGGCGCCGTTCTTCGGCCTGCTGTTGTCGTGGATCACTCTGGGCGAACAGGTTCAGTTCGTGCAGCTGCTGGCCGGGGCGCTGATGGCCTCTGGCATCGCGCTGATGCTGTTCACGCCGCACAGCCACCACCACATCCACGAGGCCATGCGACACACCCACAGTCACCGCCACGACGACGGCCACCACGACCATGTCCACGAGGATCTGCCGCGTTCACATCGACACACCCACGAGCACGAGCACGAGCCCAGCGAACACAACCACCCGCACCGGCCCGACCTGCATCATCGGCACGAGCACTGAGCGCAACTGCAGGCAGCGTTCAAGACGCGGCGCGAGGCGCGCAGGGGCTCGGGGTAGTGGGTCGCTAGCCTACGAGCAGCCGCCTGGTCCGTGCGCTGCCGTTCGACTGTGTCGGCAAGCACGCGTCGTTGCGGGTCTGCCGTCTCCAGCAGGACTCAAAGCTCAGTCAATTATTGGACCGCCACCGCCACCGCGACCGCCACCGCCACCGCTACAGGTAGGAGGAGGACATCCCGTGGCAAAAACGCCGTTGCCCATGTTGGTGAGAAGGCTGGGGATGGGGGAAAAGGCGCCAGATTCGAACAGGTCGCAGACGTTGAACTCACAGAGCATGACGTTGTTGACGAATAGGACTTGCCCCCCGATCTGTCTCTGTGGAGGTAGGCCTGCCTGTAAGCACTGGTTTCCATGGTCGACGCGGAGTGCAGAGATTTCTGCCAACTGGTTGTTGGAGAATATGTTCAGGTCCGCGCCCACAGTGTAGAGGCACTGCAGGCCATCCAAGCTGGGCAACGCGTCGTTGTTGTCGATGGACATGTTCCCGCCGACAGAATCGAGTTGATGCAGGGGATTCAGGTCCAGCAGGTCAGGATTGCCGTGGATTTCCAGGTCGGCACCGACCGTAGTCAGCTGTTCCAAGCCATTCAGGCTAAGAAGGTCGTTGTTGGTCTGAATGGTCAGGTCCGCCCCCACGTTGTCCAGCAAGTCCAGGCCACGTAGGTCCACGAGGTCCTCGTTGTTCTCGATCACGACCGAGCCGAGGACCTGGCCGATTGCCAGGCCGGGACTTCCGCCTTGCGAGCTACCCAGGGAAACGAGGCCGTTGTTGTCGGTGATGTTCAGGTTGAGGCCGAGATAGGTGATCGTCTCCAGGCCGGCGAGGTTTGTCAGTGCTGGGTTGCCGTTAACGGTTAATGAGTCGTAGACCTCATAGAAGCCGTCAACAGTGTTCGCGCCGAGGCCGCTGAGGTCATCCAGGACCGTGTTGCCCAAGATGCTCAGGCTCCCGTACACCCTCTGCAGTTGGTCGAATCCGTCGAGGTTCCGCAGGATGGTGTTTGTTTCGAGGGTCATGTCCCCGCCGACCTCGGTAAGGCTCTCCAGTGCCTCGAGGTCGTTGAGGTCTTCGTTGTCCCAGATGGTCAGATCGAGATCCACCGTGGTGATTCCGTCAAGGCCATTGAGACTGGCAAGGTTGTTGTTGCCGATGATCTCCAGGTCACCGACCGTGTTGAGGCCCGCGAGGCCACTGAGGTTCTGCAGGCCAGCATTGTCTTCGATGTACAAGTTCCCGACCTCCACGAGGTTGCTGAGCTCGCCGAGGTTTAGAAGAAGGGTGCTGTTGTTCAAGATCCTGAGATCACCGCTCACTACAGTCAGGTGGGCGAGCTCGGTGAGGTCAGTGAGCGTGGTGTGGGAGATCGTCAGATCATCCACGACATTGCAACAGCGCAGCGCCTCCAGGTCGGAGGCCGTGTCGATTTCGTCGACCTCGTAGATGATGCCAGGGCAGGACTCGTACGCGGCGGCACCGGGGTCGCTGTCGTCGCAATCTTCTCCGAATGGAACGTTATCGCCGTCCTCATCGAGGGCGGTCGGGGCCGTGTCGTCGTCGCCTGCCGTGTCGTCGTCGCCGTCGCCTGCCGTGTCGTCGTCACCTGTCGTGTCGTCGTCACCTGCCGTGTCGTCGTCACCTGCCGTGTCGTCGTCACCTGCCGTGTCGTCGTCACCTGCC
>CAZBDA010000244.1:0-4005 GCA_964490445.1 uncultured Rickettsiales bacterium
CGGCGGGTGCGCAGGAAGCGTGCCGCCAGCCGATGACCTCGGCTCGGCTTGCTCCCGGGCTTGTTCCCCAGTTCAGCAGGCTCTAGTCGTCGTAGTCATCACGTATGCGAGCCCTGCGCACGGGCCCCGTTCGGTCTTTGACCATCCCTGCCAGGAGAAGGAACAGGGCTAGGTGGTGTGCCGTGGGTATCGCCCTCAGGAGCTCCGGGTAGTCGTCCAGAAGCTGATAGTACGAGCCGGGCTGCCATAGCCCCAGGAGCTGCAACGATGTGGTGCCGAACAACACCACGAGAAAGATGACGTCCATTCTTGTTCTCCTCTCGGTGTCGGTGCAGAGCTCCGACGACACGGGTTATGCCAACTCTACCGCCACGGGCAGGGGCAGCCGTTGCGAGAAAAGAGCGTCGCTCCTTCCTACCTGCTTCGCCCGCCAGTTCTTATTGGCTGCGCTAGTCTTCGTGCTCGGAGGTGGTGATGAAGATCGCGAGGTCCTGGGTGCTCGTGCTGGCCCTGGGCCTGTTCAGCCTGGCCGGTTGTGAGCCCGCGGTCGAAGCCGATGTCGAGGTCGCAGAGACCGTCGCCAGCAACACCTCGGCTCCACCGCCTCAGTTCGTCAATCCGGCAACAGGCGAGCCGAGTCCAGCATGGACATTGCTCGGCCAGGGACAGCAGTTGCTCGACAAGGGCGAACACGAACAGGCTGAGGAGGTGTTCAAAGGGGCCCTCCAAGCGGCTGAGGCCGAGGGCCAGGCGCTCGCCATCGCCACAGCGCTGCACAACCAGTGTGGTGTGTACATGGCCACCGAGCGGTTCAATGACTGCGAGGCTGTCGTCACAAGAGCGCTGTCCATCGAGGAGAAACTGTACGGGCGCGACAGCCTGGAGGTCTCTGCCACCCTCCATACCCTGGCGACGCTGTACCAGGTCATGAAACGAGGGGAGCAGGCCGAGCCCCTCTACCAGCGAGTCGTGGCCATTGCAGAGAAGGCCTATGGCCCAGAGCATCCACGGGTCGACAGCGCACTGGCGAACCTCGCCCAGCTGTACCTGGTGCTCGGCAGGCACGAGGATGCCGAGCCCGTTCTGCTGCGGTGCATGGCCATCGCTGAAAAGACCCTGGGCCCCGACAGCCTCATGGTCGCAGTGCATCTCGGCAACCTGGCTTCTGTCTACGAGCAGCTCGGCAAGTACGACGAGGCCGAGGCCGCGTACTGGCGGACCCTGGAGATCGACGAGAAGGAGTCCGGCTCGGACAGCCTGATGGCTGCCACCACCCTTGCCAACCTGGCCGGGCTCTACCAGAGCCAGGGTAGATACCCCAAGGCCGAGTCTCTCTATCAGCGCGCCCTGAGCATTGAGCAGAAGGCCAACCCCGAGAGCCCGGCTGTTGCCCATATCGGCGAGCAGTTGGCTGAAGTGTACGAGCGCATGTTTCGCTATGGCGAGGATCAACCCCTGTCGTGGCGGGAGGGCCTCGCCTACGCCGTTCGAAACCCGTCGGGGCAGAGCGGGTCGCAGCAGTATGAACTGTTCACCGGCCGGGGCTTCGCGAGGCACAGCAGCAGCCAGCTATACGCCGAATTCCAGGTCAAGGACGGCCACTACCACGGCAGGTACACCAGCTGGTACGAGAATGGCCGCAAAGAGCAGAAGGGCAAGTTCGAGGATGGTCACAAGGAAGGCAAGTGGGTCACCTGGCACGAGAACGGCAAGAAGGCCCAGAAAACGGAGTACCAGGACGGCAAGGAGCATGGCCGCTTCACCGACTGGTATGAAAATGGCCGCAAGAGGGGCAAAGGAGAGCATCGAAAAGGTCAGCGCCACGGCACCTGGACCTTGTGGTGGCCCGACGGGACGGTCAAGACAGACCCCATCTACGACAACGGGGTGGACATGGGCACCAGGGGCTGGTGGCACGAGAACGGCCAGCAGAAGTGGAAGGGACAGTTTCGGGGCGGCAAGCAGCACGGCACCTGGACCTGGTGGGACGAGACTGGCCAGAAGAGGACCTCCGAGGAGTACGACGAGGGCGAGCTGCTGGTCGAGCGCTGCTGGGACGAGAGTGGGCAGCTAAAACCCTGCGAGTAGCGCGCGTGTCGCGCTCAACCTCTCAGGTCAGAACCCGCCAGGGGCCGGTCACTTCCGTTTCAGTCGGAAGGTCCAGCTGTCGCCCCCCTCGTCGGTTCCCTTGCCCTTGAGGCGGCCTGCGCTGATCTTGCCGACTTCCACGGCATACGTGAATTCCATGCGAACGGAATTGCCTTTCTGGGTCCAGTACGCTTCGTCCTCGGTCCAATTGGCTTCAACCAAGCCGCCAGCGTGGAAACGATAGACAAGGTCATCGCCGTAGGAGTTGCTGCCGCGCCAGGTCGTGCCCGCTAGGGATCCGGCCTGCTCTCCAGCCTGCGCTTCCTTGTCGGGCTTCGTCTCTTCGGTCTTGGGAGCCACGACGGGGAGGGGGATGTCGCCCAGGTCAATGCTCACCATCGCCTTGGACCGGTTCAATTCATCCTTGGGCCAGGCGCTCTCCGATGGCAGGGAAGGCACGTAGATGAACTTCATCCCTGTGCGTTGTTCCGGCGTGATGTCATCCGTCATTTTGAAGGCGCACTTCTGCTTCCTCTTTTTTAGTCGCGTCAACTCGGTTTGTGAGTCAGAGCGAGCCGTCAAACGGGAACCGTCTCCGAGCTGGAGCCACCAACCCTGACCCTGGCGCGAATAATATCTGCGACCCGTTTTGGCGCAGTAAGCAGACAGCGTGGAGTCATCGAGTACCGAGAATTCATAGGGCACAAGAAGCTCAGCGCCGCCTTTCTGCCAGGTGGGCTGGTCGACCAGGATGTTCACAAGGTGGGTAGTTACGCCTGCTTGGCCGCTCTCTTTGACCAACAGCACCTTCTCGAGCAGTGTTCCCGCCTCACCCGTAGATGAGCTTGTTTTCTTGTTCGGCTGGATCTTGTCCAGCTCGAGCGTGAGCCGCGCGACCTCGGCCTGGCTCTCTTTGAGTTCAGTCTTGAGTTCAGCGATCTTGTCTGCGCCATCGCCGCATCCTGAAACAAAGCACAAAGCAAGCATGAAGCCGGCGCAGGCGGATAGCTGCGCTTGAATGCTCCGCCGAGTGAACAAGCTGAGATAGTCACGAGACATACAAAGAACCCTCCCTGTGAAAGCAGAGTCTACCGGACACGAAGACCAAGCCGGCGACCCCTCCCTGGCCGCTGTTGCCCAGCACCCGATGGCCAGTCTCCTGCAATCTCCAAGGTGCGGTTCGGCGAGGGAACTGCCGCTTCGTTTCGATTTTCTTGTTGCGCTACTCTTCTTGTTTGGAGGTCGTCATGAAGATCACAAAGTTGTGGATGGTGGTGCTTGCCTGTCTGTTGGGGATGCTGGCCGGTTGCGATGCCACTGTTGAGGGTGATGAAGCGGGCGAGTGCAGTGACGGCGTGGACAACGACCAGGACGGTACTGCTGACTGCGCAGACGACGGTTGCGCGGTAGCCACGGCCTGTGCCGGCGATGACGACGATACAAGTGGCGACGACGACACGGCCGGAGATGACGACACGGCCGGCGACGATGACAGCAGCGGCGACGACGACACCAGCGGCGACGACGACACCAGCGGCGACGATGACTCAGCGGCTGGTGACGATGACGACACCGCGGGTGACGATGACACTGCCGGTGACGATGACGACACCGCCGGTGATGATGACACGGTCTCCGGACCGGACGAAGATGGCGACGGCTACGCTCCCGGTTCGGCTGGGGGAGGGGACTGTGACGATGCCGATCCCACCATCAACCCTTCGGCCATAGAGCGGTGTGACGGCATCGACAATGACTGCAATGGCTTTGTCGATGACAACCCGGTCGATGGTCAGACCTGGTACCTGGACTCTGATTCCGATGGCTACGGCGGGCAGCTCCTGACCCAGCAGGCCTGCTCAGCGCCCGCCAGCTACGTGAACAACGCAGATGACTGCGACGACCTGGTCGCCACCA
>CAZBDA010000245.1:0-3301 GCA_964490445.1 uncultured Rickettsiales bacterium
GTGCCTTGGTGCCTTGGGGCCCTTGGCCCAACGGCCCCATGGGCCTATGGGGCCATGGGCCCAAAGGCCCATGGGCCCATGTGCCCATGGGCCCATGGACCCACGGACAATATTACACTTAATCCGGCGACCCCTTGAATGGTCCTGAGGCGTGCGAGATGTTCTGCCACCCCCTCCTGTAGTCCTCCCGCTGGGCCCCGAGAATTACAACCAGGCCACCTTTGGGCTAGGATGCATTTCAATGGGTACGTACGTACGTACGTACGGAGATTCCACTATTAAAAGCGTGCACACACGCATGCACATACGTATGGCTGTTTTGTTTGCATCATTCTTAGGAAGCTGGCCTAGTCGTGCGGTGCCCCCATAGCAGCCTACGCGCATCACTGCGACCCCAGAGTGATCACGGAGCTGGGATTCCCTGACCCCTGGCACATCACACGCTAGTCTCGCTCGTACTAAGGGCCCGTGGAGGCCGCCGCGGCGGTCATCACTGGACGCACTGGCGGCCACTCATGGATGCCCTGCGGAAAACGCTCGGGGCCTAACCATTTGCTGACCGCCATCACTGCCCAGATGAACGTCTTCTCGACACACCAGTCGTTGAGCTGCATCAGGGTTACCATCGAGTGGCGCGTGTCTCTGAACAGCCGCGCCGCCTCAGGAATAATCCTTTGCATGAGGCGGAGCAAGTTGCGCGACCACTCATTTTCCATCCGGGGGTCACGGATTTCGTGGACCAAGAGTTGCTCAAAGGTCGCGCCCGCAATCACGCTGTGCAGCTCCATGTCTCTGCCGCGCTGGGTCCCTACGCGGTGCAGCAGGTGGCGATTGGTCTCCCAAATGGGAGGCATCAGCAATTCTTGCGCCAGGTCCTCCGTCGGCAGGCGCCGAATGTCCGACGCCAGATCAGCGATTTCGTGACTCGTCATGCGAGCGCGCTCGTGCATCAACCGTTTGGCTAAGGCGAGTGGGTACTCGGTTTGCAGCCATTTGGCATCACTGCGACGCTGAGCCTCATCAAGGCGGACAGCGGCCGCTGTCAACCGTTCCTGTCGCTTCCCCTCCAGAAGCTCCAGCTTGGCTTCCGTAGCTTTTCGCTTCGCATCAGCAGCATCTCGCTGGGCCTCCACGGTCCTTGCCTCCGCGTCCTGCTTCTCCCTCTGCAGTGCATCACGTCTTTGCTCCAAGGCATCGCGCTCCGCCGATGCGCGGCGGTCCAACACCTGCGCGGGGAGGCTCGCATCACTCTTCTTCTTCTTCTTTGACCGTTGCAGCCGGTTGTGGCACAAATTGTACAGCAAGTAGTCACGGGACTTTTTGGACTTGGAGGCCAGCACTTCCAGAGCGTCCAAGTAGGCATCATCCGTGTTCACTGCCATCACGATGTCGCTGCCAACCGCCCCGCCGCGGGCGACCACGGGCATCTCATCATCGGAAATGGCGGCGTTGGGGTGAGCCCCGTGCTCGCCGTCACCATCGTTATCATCATCATCATCATCATCATCGTCGTCGTCGTCAGCGGCATCACCATCATGGCCATCACCCGCATCGCCGTCGTTGTCGTCATCACCATCAGGGACGATGTCGTACTGCGCGCCCTCGAGGCCCTCGATCACGCCCGCGTGCTCGTCGTGCTCTTCGATGACTTTGTGCGCGTCTTTCCAAGTTCGGAGCCAGCCTCTATCATAATCATCTTGCACTTGCTGGGCCGCAACATCACGGATGCCTCGTCCATCGATGCGTTCGAAGATAGGCCACAAATCACGGAAGACCATGTCCTCTGTGATCTCACCAGTCATGGGCAAGGTGGGGCCAGTTTCCATGTACGCGGCATCGCTGAGCTGCTCATGGTCGATCTGCAGCCACATCTCCACTACCTCGTCGATGATGCTCTGAGGGTCTCTGGGGGGCAGCCGAGTAGGGTCATCACGGCGCGCTGCATGTGAATCGCGCACCTCGAGATCGCACATGATCCGCTGCACGATCGCGTGCAAGTGGGTGTCGTTGACCTGCTCGAGGCCCGTGACGCCGCCCCCGTGCATCAAGAGCACGTGGCCCCTGTCCTGGATCAACTTCTTGACCTCATCCGCCCTGTGGGCCGCGAACCAGTCGAGCATCACGACGATGCTGTCCTCGGACGTTTCCGCTTGGGGCAGCAGCCAACTGAGCAAGTCCACGACATCCTCGGTCCGATACGACCCCTTCTCCTGGAACTGCACTTTGAGCCACGCGGGCGCCACAATTTTGTGTCTCAACCGCACCCCCTTCCCCTTGCCAGAGCACTTGAACAAGATGGCCAATCTTGGATAGCCGCGGTCATCACCCCAACTCTGCATCACGGTGCATATCGTGTAACGTGCCCTGGAGGCATTGAAGTTCTCCTTGGCAGCGGGCTTCTTGTCGCCCTTCATGCGCCACGTGTTCTTTTCGGCGACGTTGTTGAACCAGCTCGGCTTCTGGTCGATGCTGAGCCAACGCATCAATGCGTCTCCGTGGCACAGCTGCCACAGCTTGCGCAATCGGAAGATGTTGCCGAGCATCAGGGAGACGCGGCGCATCACCTTGGCCATGCTGACCTTGAATCTCATGGTGATGGCCCTCTTGGCTATGCCATACTCCGTGCGCCATCGAAGGAGCCATCCCTTGTTGATGGCTGGCATCAGTTCTGAGGGCCACCCCTCATCAATGAGCCAACCCTTGTACTCGTCGGCTCGTTTGATGAGCAGCTTGGAGTCGGCTCGTGTCATCAATGACCCGATCTCGTCCACAAAATATTGGAGCAACTGAAAACCAATGCACGGCATCTTCTTCTCGCGTCCGCCGCCGTCACACTTTCGTCGCTCCCCCAACCGCCCTATGGGAGCTCCGTCCTCCATCACTGCGCAGAACTTGCGCAAGGCACGCTGCGCGCGAGTTCGCACCCTGGCGTTGGGCACCATCCCGAGGTCGTCGCGGATGAACTCTGTCCAGAAGCCCCGTCGGGGCGATTTCAAGTTGATCGGCTCATCCCCGACATGGGGCTCGCGCTCACGTATCGCACTGTAGACCATCTCGCCCAGCTCCAATGCTTCCTTCAATTTCGGACACTGCCTAGGGTCCAGAGCATGTCGCACGCGACGACCTGCATCACGGCTGGTGGTCGTGTCGGGGGCCTACGTATGTGAGCGCGACCGCCCACCAACACATGATACACAGCCAAAAGCACACATACCATCACAAACGAGGCGCCCCGCAAAGACATGGATCCGTGTACACTAAACCTTGAGTGTACACGGTTCCATGAGTTTAAAGAAAACTC
>CAZBDA010000245.1:3311-3990 GCA_964490445.1 uncultured Rickettsiales bacterium
TTCGGTGGTTTTCTGGTGGGGTCCTTTCTATCGGATGTTTGTTTGTACACGGTTCCATGCGTTTCCAGAAAAATCCCATCACTGATTTTTTTATTTGTTTGACAGCGTTTCATGGTGGTCGGTCGCTCTCAACCTGTGCTGCCAACGCAGCTCGAACGATGGCAAACATCAACAACCTCCACGCGGCGACACCCTGCATCACATTGACATATTCAAAAAACTGACTTGAGCAAAATGCTGATGGGACATCACACCCGATACATATGCTGACATAAACTATGCACGCGTGTGACTGGGGCGCGTGTATAATATGAATAGGGCGCGCATCACGCGTGCATGGAGCACGCACAAAGCGTGTATACAATACGTCCGTGGTGTATGTAGCGCGCATAGAGCGTGCGTGGAGCGACTATACGCTCCACACTCACCCAATACGCGCCCTATACACGCTTTATACGCGCTCTATACGCGCTCTATACGCGCTCTACACGCGCCATATATGCGCTCTACCCGTGCTCTTGTACGCGTGCGTACTGCGCGCGCGTTTATGGCGCGTTGTGTCGTATGCCCCTCTGTACGTACGTATGCACATGCCATCAAACTGCTATCATGCTGTCAAACTGCTATCATGCTGTCGCAATAGTCACCAAGGCATCCATGTCATATATCGTGCATGCAT
>CAZBDA010000246.1:0-2621 GCA_964490445.1 uncultured Rickettsiales bacterium
TTTTTTCCTGGTATACAAGAAATACCTCGGTGGGTACCCCCCCACCATACCTGCTGTATACGCCTTTTAGATTACCTCTCTAGAACGCGTCCTGAGACTGAGAGCGTGCACAATCCAATTGCCCGCTTTTCCAACTAAATAATCCATTCGTTCAAATGAATTTGAACGCGGCCGAGCGCACTGGACTTGATGCTGCCATCACGGCCAACAATGTACCTCATGCCCCTCCTGGCGCTAGGGGTCTCATCCTTTCGATTCCCGGGGCTCGTCATCGCACCCTGGTCGATGTCAAGGGTAAGACCACGAAGTTCGGGACCTACTACTGGGACCGAGTTGGCACGCCCGCCCCTAACAGAGGCTTCAACTACGAGCAAGTTCCTGTAAGGGTGGGGAGGCGTGAGGAGATCCAGCTTTTGGATGGCTCCAAGGCCACTGCGAGGACATGGAAGCCCCGCGCTAACGCATACTCCTTCACTGCCACTGGCAAGGAGTTCTATAAACACCACACCGATCGCTGGTTGGTCCAGATTCCTTCTAAGGTCTACTTGCGTCGCAAGGACGGCTCCTACTACGTCCGCACGGACTACCTGCCTTCCTCTGCCAACGACCTGGGCGAGATTCACCTACCCTCGACTATGTCCGAGGCTGACCAGAAGACTGAGGTTCGACGGAAGGCCAACCAATTCATCGCCCAAGCCCCTGTAGTGGAGGGCGAGAGCGTCATGAGTGATGGCTATGAGACTTGGACCTACGATGCGTCGAGGCCCATCCTCTTCGATCGCCAGGACATCATGAGGTCTCCCGATGGTCAACTCAGCGTGCAAACCACGCTCGATAGGCCCCTTCATAGGGCCAAGCCCTGGAAACATTTCCATCTGTTCCATCCCGAGGGCTTGGCCCCCGAGGCCTTCGATCCTACGGATGGGAGCTGCGTCCCCCATCAATTACACACGCTCGTGACAAGGAATGGCGTGCCCCTCTGGAGCTTGGAGCAAGTCAAGGTGCTTATGAGGAACATCGCCTCAGAGCTATACCCCGACGAGGACCTGGACGACCTGCTGGGCGACCATGGCTGCACTGCCAGGATGGTCATGGAGCTGTGCAAGAGGCACGAGATCCCTGTGCACATTCTCTGGGGCCGCTATTTGATCGCTGCCTGGACCCCAGAGGCGAGGGACCACCACTCTCTTCGAGGAGTGGCCCTGACGATCCATGGAGACCATGCCTACTTCTATGCGAACTCCAAGACGAGGGAGCTGATCTCCAAGCTCCCTATCCACACTCCAACCCCCGATACACCGACCAGGGTCGCCATAGCCGCTCGGTCTGACGATCCTGTTGCTAAGGATTGGGAGTGGCTTCCTGGTGATCTGTCGGAGTGCGAGCCAGGTCATCACTACTTTTGGGAGGACCTCGATGAGATTCGAATGCGATTGCACGAGGACGGCATCTGCCCTCGTGTGACCCTGGGCAACCCAACGACCATCACCAAACTTCGCGTTGGGGACAAGATGCCCTGGGCAGTTCACAAGCGACGCCCCGAGTTCGATGTGTGCCTAATGTTTTGTGATCTCTTCACCCGCGCTACCGGGATAGCCCTGGAGTACAAGGGAGAGAGCCTCGGTGTCCTGGGTTCTAAGGCCTTCGAACTCCTCACCTTGCCAGGGGCCAGACCCAGGATCACACTCGACCAACGACTCGCCATCCTACAGCGCCAGAACGGTCTGTGTGCTCGTTGCGATTCTCCTGTGGACGTGGGTGACGACCTGGACCATCGTGTGGCTCGGTCTGATTTCGGCTCCGATGACCACCACAACCTGGCTTTCTGTTGCAAAGGTTGTCATACTGAGAAGACTAGGGCCGAGAATATGACCAGAGTCGAAGACAAAAACCTGTTGTTGAGCCACTTCTCCAAGGAGACCTATGCCGCCTTCGTGGAGAAGCCCAAGCCTCCTCAGATCTGCTGTTTGCTACACGAGGCGAACCCAGACGCAGAGGTCTGGAACATTGACGTGGCTCGATGTCGCAGAAATGGCCTGGCAGAGAACGTCATCGACCTGCCCGTCTATTCTCCGATGGACGAAGTCGTGCCATCGACCTTCGGGGAGCTGGCTGATTACAACTGGGTCGAGGCGGGCTGTCGCAGTCCGCTCCTCTCCCTGCCATACTTTGGTCCTGGGTGGTACGGGAAGGCAACGTGCGCCTACCTGCTCGACCACCGGATCATAAGCCTTCCGGACATCAAACTCGCCTTCAACGCGACCACCAGAGTCCCCGCCAAGCGTCTCCACGATTGGATGGAGACCCTGGAGGAACTCTGGGCCGAAGCGACCGAAGGGTTCGAGTTCGACTCGAAGCTGGCCATCAACGCCATGGCTGGCATCTGGGCCTCCATCGAGCTCCACACATACTGCCTGAAAGTGTCCAGTGATCCATCCGATATCTTGTTCGACGGCCCTCTGACTGTGAGGGACACTCCTGGAGGCACGGGCGACGAAAAGGACTACATCTCGAAGGTGAGGCAACTAAAGCTCACCTCGATGCGTCCCATCCACCAGATTTGCCTGGAGGCGGAGCGTCTGAATGTCGCGAGGGCCCTGTACATCATTCGGAAGCACTGC
>CAZBDA010000246.1:2721-3970 GCA_964490445.1 uncultured Rickettsiales bacterium
GCCAGGAACGTCGAGGGCCAGACTGCGCACTCCTTCGTCCATGGGTTCGTCCAGAATGGTCGATATGAGGGCTGGCTCTTCATCGACGAAATCTCGATGATGACCTTGCCTCTCTTGGCCCACCTTGAGACGCTCATGCTGGGCAAGGTCAAGATCCTCTGCTTCGGGGACTTCGATCAACTACCCTCCATAAACAACTCCTGGAGGGGGGAAGCTGTCGATTCCAGAGTGTTCCAGCACTCGCGCCTCATGAAGACCTGGTGTGACTGCACGATCCTTCGCCTGACTCAGGGGTGGCGATGTGATACCCCCCACTTCGACTACTACTGCAAGGTCCCCGCAATGGACCTTGAGACTGCGATAGTGGATGCGCGTGCGAGGCATCCCGTTGCGCCTGGCACTAGCGCGGACTGGAACCTCACGATCTCTCACTATCGTCGCACGCAGTTGAACGAAGACCTCCAAGAGGCGGCAACTCGCGCCTACAAGGCTGGAGGTGGCACAGCCATAGTTCGCATAGCTCCCATTGAGGAGGGCGAAGAGGAGATTGCGCTGAAGAAGCGAAGACTCTGCAAGAATAAAGCACAGGCCTACGATTTATGGCCAGGCACTCGCCTCATTGGTAGCGACAACGCGACGACGTACATCGTGAACGGGGCCTTACTGGATGTTCTGGCGGTCGAAGGGGAGGAGAAAAATGTGAAGCTTCGAGACATCGAGACGATGGTCGAGTTCTCCCTAACGCCCGAGCAGGTGGCGAAGCACACTCGACTGCGGTGGGCAGTCACCTACCCCGCCATCCAAGGGAGGACTTTGGAGGGCACTGTGAGGCTCTGGGACACGACCTCGCGGCACTTCTCGATCGAGGCGCTCTATGTTGGTCTCTCCAGGGCCAAGGCGGGGTGTAACGTCTCTGTGGTCTGAGGGCAGCGAGCCGACGTGCGGTTGCTGCGTTTTTTTTGCCACTTTCAAACGCGAATGACAGAAGCGCAACTCAAACAGGCCTGGGTCGATTCAGGACGGGGAGGGGTCGAGAAGGTCTATGACAAGGCCCTGAAGAGCGGCCTGGTGGTGACCCGCAAACAGGTACAGGAGTTCGTGAAGGCCCAGGCGTCAGCCCAGGTCTTCCAGCCTCGCACCAGGAGCGATGGGAAGGTCGTGGCCACGAGAGCCGGGATGACCTGGCAGGTGGACGTGATGGACATGAAACAGTTCGATGTGAAGGCCAACAAGGGCTTTAAGTTCGTAT
>CAZBDA010000247.1:0-3913 GCA_964490445.1 uncultured Rickettsiales bacterium
CACCGAGTACACGAAGTGGTGGAGACCCCTCGGCTGGACCTGGGGGGTATGCGCCGAGCGAGCGCCTGCTGACTGGTTTCACGCGCGCGTGAGTTTTGTGAGCAGGACTGGGTCACAGGCTGGGGGGTATGGGCCAAGCAGAGCGCGGGCCTCAGCGAGGGCCTGACCGGCGAAGTCAGTACGGCGACGATACCGCCTGCCTACCTGGGCAGGCCCAGGGCATCAAGGAACATGACCACCGTAGACCCGTGGGCATACGCTGTCGGTCCGCAAATCCAGGCACCATCCATTGTACGAGGAAACCGTGACGGAACCGTCAGTGCAGGTGAGGCGCTTGGACTCCCCAACACACGACCAGGAGGAACCCTCGTAGACGAGCTTCGTCATTCGAAACGTGCTCCCACTAGTGCGCTTTGCCCAGTAAGTGCATTGCTCGGTCCTCGCTTGCGCCATCGAGAAATTCCACCAATCACAGTGCGTCTCGTGTCTTAATCCATACAACTCCTGCTCAGCCTTCTGCTCCGCTTCCTTTGCTTGCTCCCGAGCCGCATCGAAACCGGCTCCACAAAACTTCTGCACAAGCAATGGAAGCACCCTATTCGGCCCCGTATCCGCGTCGGGGCCTTGCCACTTGATGGTGTGCTGGCCGGTATCGCAGCGAAGGCAGCCAACTCCTATGTACTCCCAGTAGGCGTCCTGGCTGACTTCCATGCAGATGCCGGGACCTCCTTCCTTAATCATCACCGAGGCAACAACCTCGTACTTTCCCTCCACCCCATCCGACACCATCGTGCTGGTACCCGGTTTCAGTGGTGGGGCCGCACGGGCGCTCCAGGTGAGTGAACCCGAGAGTCCAAAGCATACGGCCAACAAAAAGCAGACCCTTCGATTCATGACTCCTCCTGCAGGTCTCTCTAATCAGAGATGTTAGCCCAACGGGGGTGGGATCTAGTCGCCCACCCACAAGCAGGGGCAACCTGGGGGGATGCACCAGGGGGAGGTTTCGATTTTTCCAGCCGCGCCGTAATGACCATGAAGCAAGGAGGAAAAACGATGCAACAGCACATGGACACGACGACACGGCCGACCACCCTGGCGACCTCGCGCACGGAAGCACGCCAGCAACTCGCAGCAGCGCTCCGCCGGCGCGGCCTGGAACTGGGTGACACCCAGACTCCCGGAGGCACCTGGCTCGAGGACGTTCCCAGCAGCTACAGCTTCTTCTGGGTGCGCGGTGGAGACTATGACCTCTACCTGTCCGTCCGCCCCTTG
Organism: uncultured Rickettsiales bacterium; assembly: GCA_964490445.1. Taxonomy (GTDB): domain Bacteria; phylum Myxococcota_A; class UBA796; order UBA9615; family UBA9615; genus UBA6601. The sequence continues at coordinate 1,273 of CAZBDA010000247.1, forward strand.
CCCTCGGCAAGCCCCAGCAAGGGCGGCCACGGTACCGGCCCCGCCATGGGCTGGGAGATGAGCACCGAGATGGAGGTCATTCTCAACCCGAAGTTGGCCGGCAACGGTCGAGCCGCGGGGCTCCACGAGCAAGGTGCCGAGGCGCTGGCGCAGATCGGCTTCTCGAAGGTCGACGAGGACGCGGACGAGGACACGCACCTGTCGAACTGGGAGCTCATCGTTCGCAGCATCGACGAAGCTGCGGACTGCGTGCTGGCGACCCTCGAGGTCGATTGCTGCCAGTACCCCGATGGCGAGGATTGGATGCAGGGGATCGTTCCGCTGAGCAGCGACCAGGCCGAGCGGCTCATCGCCTTTGGTGTGCCTGTCGAACCGAGCGACGACGCGCTGGCTTCGGCGTGCCCCATCGTCAAGGCCACGGGCACCTGGTACTGGATCCCAGCGGTCTGCCCCGGTGGTTCCATCCGCCTGGTGGGGCCTCGCGGCGAGATGGCCGCCACGGTGCGTGCCAGCGGGCACTGGATCAGCTGGGCTCCCAGTGGCGACGCCCTCGAGAAGGGCCTGTGCACGAGCCTCGAAGACGCGATTGAGGCGGCGGAGCAGTCCGCGCGCGGTGCGGCCGCCTTCTTCCGAGGACCACTGGATGGAGGAGCACGATGATGGCTACGAGAACGGGTGAGAACGACTGGATCCGAGAAAAGAAGTCGTGGTTGATCACGACCAACTCGAAGTCCAGGGGCAACTTCGAGCCCATCGACCCGCCCACCGGCAGCTGGACGCTCGCAGAGCTACATCGCCACCTCGGCGCCGGCGAGCTGGCGGTGCTGCCGCTGCTGGGCAAGTGGGCGGGAGAAGTCCTGGTCTCGGGGGCAGACCCTGGCCGGCCGGACCACTTCCACAACGAGCTCGCCGGCAACCTGGCGAGCGCCGCCGCGGGGGGCTCGCACCGGCTGTTCGGGCCGGTGCTGTCCACCCGGATGGAGTTGCTGGCAGACGAGGTTCTCGGTCTCCGAATGCCGTCCCCGGGAGAACTGGAAACAGGGCCTGTACAAGTGTAGAAACTGCCTGGGAAGGTCTGCGGAATGGCACTAGCGAGCAGCACGCGAACAGCTGTCCTGGAGCGACTCGAACAGTGGTTCACGGTGCACCAGCGTGACTTCCCCTGGCGACACGACGCGCTCCAGCCCTGGCAGGTGCTGGTAGTCGAGATCATGCTCCAGCAGACCCAGGCTGAACGCGTCGCCCGCTTCATCGAGAGCTTCTTCTCGCGCTATCCCACCACGGCTGTGCTGGCCGCAGCGAAGCGCAGTGATCTCGAGGAGCAACTTGCTCCCCTCGGCCTACAGCGCCAGCGCGCCGCGAAACTGCTCGAGCTATCTGCTGCGATCGAAGCGCAAGACGGGCAGATCCCGCGCGACCTGGAGGGACTGAAGGCACTGCCTGGAGTGGGACCCTACGTCGCGGCGGCGTACCTGTGCGTCGTGCACCAGGACCGGGTCGCCACCGTCGACGTGAACCTCGCTCGGATCATAGAGCGCCTGTTCGGGCCGCGCCACAAGGTCGACATCCGCTACGACCCACACATCAACGGCCTTGCAGCCGAGCTGGTCGAGGCCGCCACCGATCCCCGCGAGTTCAACTGGGCCGCCCTGGACCTGGGAGCGATGGTCTGCCGGCCGCGCAAGCCCCGTTGCCCCGAGTGCCCGCTGCTGCAGGTGTGCCCCGGGAGCGGCCACCACCTATCCGAGGCAGCGAGCGCTTCCAACTAGGCTACGCGCAAGTAGCTCCGAGCAACTGCAGAAATGGTGGGGCGAGGAAAGCGATAGTCATCCACGCTCGCGAAGAGGCGTGCAAGATCCTCGATCTTCTTCGCATCGGATCCAGTGGTATGGCGCCGAAAGGTGCCGCCTGGCAGCTTGAAGCTGCAGGTAGGATCACTCTTCAGCCGCTGGATGAAGTGACGCAGCCGAAGGCCGAGCGCAAAGGACAAGCGCGGCGGCACGGCGTTCGCGACCTGGGTGTACTGGGGCACGTAGATCCCCGCCTTGCGCCGTTCCGCGCCAGTCGTTCGGACACCCTTAAACTCGAACCAGTCTGGAAAGGACTGTAGGCGCGCGACTTCTCGCACGGTTGGTATCCGCCCGGACTCGTAGTGCACGATGTCATCGGGCAACGAGGTGACCGTGAGCCCCGGCCACTCACTGCTCACGAGCACCCGCTGGGCAGCCTTCTTGGTGCGCAGGTCAGGGCGGACCTCGTAGAGACGCGCGTGGAGTTCCCGGCCACAGCGCAGGTCGGGGTCTTGCTGAGCGCGCAAGCGAAGCTCCTCTAGCCGCTCGGCAACCCGTGCTCGGTGCATCGTGCGCTCATGGTTGTGGTAGCGCTCGTTCATGGTTCCAGCTTCCTCCAAGCTGCCCACCAGTCCCTTCATGTAGTACTCGCGCTCCGTGCGCAGCTCACGCGTGACGGCAGAGATGGCGGCAGCGGTCCGGTAGCTCTCGCCCTCGCAGGTGCCCTTGCCCTGGGGCGGAGGCTTCAGGGAGAGGTCCCCGAGAATGGCGCTCGCGGTGAGCCGCCTACCACCACTCACGGACCCGCCTCCCAGGGCCTCTCGTAGCCACGCGGAGCCATGCATTGCCAC
>CAZBDA010000248.1:0-3907 GCA_964490445.1 uncultured Rickettsiales bacterium
TTGTTGTTGTTGTTGTTTTTTTTTTTTTTCCTATAAAGCGCCAATAGCATCCATTACAGTTGCCCAACCGTACGGGGGAAGCTATCCGCGCTGCGGCCCCAATAGAAGCCGACTTATGGCACCTTGCCACCTGCCTGCTGTGCCTGCAAAAAACTGCCTGGGACGCAACCTGCCTGCTGCACCTGCACACTGCTGCAACTTCCTGGCTGCGCAAGCCTCTGCCTGGCAGATTTGTCCACCGATACTTTGCCTTCTGGTGGCCCTATGCCCTCTTGTAAAGGCCACTCCATGCCTTTCCTGGGCGTGTCGCCAGCATCTAGTCTGTTCAGCCACCCTTGTTTTCCTCTGGTGGCTTTTAGGTCGCAAGGCCTTCCTAGGCCTCTGGCTTTTTGAGTTACCATTGCCCCGCACTCCCAGCACCAGACTACTCCTCTTTTGTAATGCATTCTATGGCTGGGGTGGAGCTCTGCACCGCCTAGGTCCAGTTCATCAATGTGAACTCCTTGCCCTCTCTGCTGCTTTATCCTCTTCCTCTCTTCTTCCTCTGCCTTCTGCCTCTCCTCATCTTTTTGCCTTTCAGCCCTTCTCTTTTCCTCCTCTCTTTTCGCTTCCGCTGCCTCTTCCTTTGCCTTCTTGCTGGCTTTCAGTCTCTGCAACCTTTGTCTGGCTGTCTCCAGCCCTTGTCCCTCAGTGTTGCTTTCCACCTCAGTGCTGCTCCCAACTGAGGCTTCTTCTGGTTTTTGGCCTTCACCTTCATCTTGCGTGTCTTGGGGGGGGTTGCCTGCTGGCTCATCAAGCCCTAGATGGGCATAGCCAAACACATCCTCATATTCATCCTCCTGTCTTTCTTCTTCAGTGTTCCCTTCCTCCTCACTCCTTTTCATTTGTGTTTGGTCGAGCTCAAATTCATCTTGGCATTGGGTCTCCTGCTGTTGCTGCTGTCCTGCCTTATGGTGACCTGCCTTACATGGCCCTTTCTGTAACCATTCTTTTAGCCTATTGTTGGCTACTACCCCAAGACATTGCTGGCACCTCCACCTTATTCTCACTCCTTTCTTGCCATACACCTTCTCCTCACTTAGGTCATGGTCTGTCTGCCTTTTCATAATTTCCACCTCAGCCTTTGCCCATCCTCTACTTAGCAGCTGCCTTGTCCTCTGCTTTTTCTCCTTCTCCGTTTTTTGCCTTTCTTTCTTTGCTGCTGCCTGTTCCTTATCAATCTTTTCACACTCCTCCTCGCTCAAACCTTCCCCTTGCATGATAGCCAGGGTTATTGCAATGATCCTATTTTGGACCTGCCATGCCTTTTGGTCACACCTCCTCACAGTCTCCTCTTCTTCTTTGGTGACCTGGCCCTCTCTGGCAGCAAGGCCTGCATATGCGTCTGCCAAAAAGTTGCCCTTGGCATCATCTAAAGTTGCATTGCCCAGATAGATGTCCACCACATCTACATGGGCCTTGACCTTCCTTACACTAATTCTTGTTCCTCTCTCCTCTGCCTCCTTCTGCAGCTCCACGTACCTCATCCATAAATCTGCATTTTTCTTCATCCTTTTTGCTCCTTGCAGATTGTTGGCACCCTTGTACACGTACAGGCAGTCTGTGGCCACATCCAAGTCTTGTCCGCAACCCTTGTGCATTTCAAGCAATTTGATCAACGCCGTGAGCTCAGCTCTTGGCACTGTCTGGTTGCTTCCTGTAAGGGTTCCACAGATCCCTTGCACTGACTTGGTTATGTTGCTACTACTATCCTGCTGTACTGCTGCCCATCCACATTTCCTCAGCCTCTTATCTTTAGTGTTCTTGCCTCCGGAGCCATCCAGGTAAAAAGTGCCTCCTTGCCAATCCTGCTTTCCAAACCTCATCACCCATGCCTCTTCCTCCACCTTGGCCTTGGTCCACTTTTTGGGCACCAGTCCTCTTGTCCAAAAACAGGCATGTTGACCATCATCTGCTACTGCCTCCTCCTTCAGCCTGTTGCTTCCTGTGATAGCCTTCTCAGTCAGTCTCTCATTGGCCGGGCACTTCCAAATCCTATGCATCTCATCCTCTTCTTCAATGCCACATCTCTGACACATTGGGGACTCTATCAGTCCAGCCTCAAACTTCCTCTGCCTTGGCCAATGTGCCCCTGCAGCAGCCTTCCTCAGGATCATCTCCTTGCCTTCCAGCCCCTTCTTGTCCAGGTCCGCCAAGTGCTTCCTTACCACTGTGGCATCAATCCCTCCTTCCATGCCTTTTCCATTCCTGTGCTTCGCAGCCTTGCTCCAAATCCTGCTCTTGATGTGTTCTGTGATGGCATCCACTATCTCCTGGACGTTGATCTCCTTTCCTTCTTCACACTGCCATCTTTGTCCCTGGGGATCAAACCACACATCCGGAGCTGGAGTCTTCCACCCCATGTCTCTTAGGGTCATCATAGCTGCCGACACTGGGCCTGTGACTTGTCTCCATCTGTAAGTGTCATACTTCCTAACCAAAATCTTCCTCCATGCTCTCCTTATCTTCTTTCTCTCCTCCTGGCTGCTCTGGGCCCACTGCTCAACAAAGGCTGCAATGGTGGTAACCCTAATCGCGATTTCAGGGTCAGCACTCTGCCCTATGCCCAAGTCGATGGCAATAGTGGCACACTGGCCTTTTGCCCCAAGGGCTGCATCAGCACAGGTTGTCCTGATCTGCTTGATGATGGATGGGGCTGCCCCAAGGTTGGCAATCCCAAAGGTACCTGCTGGATACAAATTGCTCTTGTACAGCTTTGTGGCCTTCTTATTTTTCTTCCTCAACCAGCTTACCTTCTTCCCTCTCCTTTTCATCTTTTCGAGCCTCTTCTTTTGCGTTTTCGCACTTCTTCTTGCTCCTCCTGCTGCGTCTACTCCTAAGTCTTTCACTTCGATCTCTGCTCTAACCTGTAGGCCATTTTGCTTCAAGACCTTCTGGATCTTCGTGCGCATGTCCTTGTTGCTGCACACTACCGTGGTCTTCTTGGACACTTTTAGGCCTTCTTCTTTAAACTCCTCAGCCAGCATCAAGGTGACTTCAATGGCTTCCTCCAGCACCTCTGTCCTGCTTTGTCCTCTGGTGTTCTGCGCCACATCATCGACAAACTGTTCTATCAATGTTTGCCTGTACGCTTGCCATGTGGCCTTCTCCAAAATGGAGTACACTTGGCTCCTTGCAAAGCCATTGGACTTTCTGCACCCTGCCAAAATGCTTTTTGTTACCTGGATCACCCCTGAGCAACAAGCTTGACTCCTCAAAACCCTTGGGGCCTGGTGGCATTGCATTGCAATGGCCACCAATTTCAAGTTTGCTCCATGCTCTTCCAGGATGGCAATCAGCTTCGCTGGGTCAATGGAGTCATAAAATTTATCCATGTCCCAGTAAGTTCCCGCCACAAAGCCTCCTAACACCACTTCCACCTCATCAAACATCCTCCTTCTGATGGCTGCCTTCAAGGCTGATGATCCTTTGATGGCCCCATCCCAGTGCTTCTGTCTGCCTTCATCCCACTCTCTGAACTCCTCTCCTCTGACTGTAGTCCATAGCACATACAGTAGGCTTGCCAAAGTCACTGCTCTGTCCCCTCCTTGTGGTTTTGGCAGGAGGGCCATCAGGTTGATGAGGATCTGTACCGGCAAGGCCACCTTTTCTTCAATCAACATGAGGATATCTATTAGCCCTTCAATTGCATCATCTGGGAGTTCTCTCCATTCTTTGGGACTCCAATGATCTAGGCCCAACTTCCTGTCATCTTTTAGACAATGCAATAGCTTCCTCACTTCCTTTAGCACTGGTCTTTCCATCTTGTACTTCTCATCCTTTGCCTTCTGGACAACATCCTTCATTGCCTTTTTAAGTGCTTCAATCCTCTCCTGGCTTTCCTGCGTCCACTGGTCTCCCCACCTTG
>CAZBDA010000249.1:0-3871 GCA_964490445.1 uncultured Rickettsiales bacterium
CGAACCTCAGCGACGAGACCCTGGCCAAAGTGACCGACATGAAAATCATGCTCCTCGGTGCCACAGAACTCGACCAGTTCGAGTTGTTCCTGGGCGTCTTGCACGACCCGAGCCGAGGACTTGTCTACGTGTGGGCAAACAGCGAGACCGGAAATGACGTGAGCAATGGCCAGGTCGTGATCACACAGAAGCACGACGGCAGTTTCTCCCTGGCCGGCCCGGAGCCCGGCCCGGCGAGCGTGCTCGGCGAAGGCTCGGCCCTTCTGTTCGTCAACGTAACGCTCGGGGACATCGACGTATCGGTGACTTTGCCCGGGGTCGGCGACTGTGTCGGGCCCAGCCCGCTGCCGGTGGCGCCAGGCCTGCTCACCATCGCCTTCTTCCTTTGCCCCTGAGTGCTTCACGGCCTGAGGAGCGGCAAGCTGTGCGCTTCGGTGGCACAATGGCGCGGTGAACCGAGGTCTCACTGACGCTGCGCTCTTCGCCGGGCTGTTTCTGCTGCTGAGCGGATTCTGGCTGACCGCCGGCATGGGAGCCGACAGTTCCACCCAGGTAGTCCGCACTCTGCACGTCGTTGCGGGCCTCGTGCTGCTGCTGCCGCTGGTCGCCGGAACGGTGGCGCACGTGCGCACGCGCCTGCTGCTGCGCCCGGACTCCATGGACAACGCCGCCCGACTCAACGGCATCGTGCTGATCGCGGTAGTCCTCTCCGGCCTGGGCCTGCTGGCAGGCTCCTTCTACTGGTCAGCTGCCAATGCAGCGCTGAGCATCGCCCACCTGGCCTCGGCAATTGTGCTGGTCCCGGTCACCCTGTGGCACGTACGCGCTGCCCTGCGCCGGCATACCGGAAGACGCGCTGCCGGCACGGTCGATCGGCGACGAGGGCTGCCGCACGTAGGACTCGCTCTGCTGGTCCTGCTGGTGGGGGTCGCGATCGGCCTGTGGCTGGAAGCGGCGCGCACGGCCCCTAGCACCGCCTACCTGCCCGAAACCGGAGAGAGTTCACCCTTTCTGCCGGCACGCACCCTCAGCCACGGCAACCAGTACATCGACGCCTCCCGGCTGGCGCGATCCGAAGAGTGTGCCGCCTGCCACCCGGACATCTTCGAGCAGTGGTCCGAGTCCATGCACCGCGCCTCGTCGACCGACCCTCACGTTGCCACCGGCATCGATTGGTTCCGTCGCGACAACGGCGTCGAAGCCAGTCGCATCTGTGCCGGTTGCCATGACCCCATTCCCCTGCTGGCCGGCGAACTCGAAGCGAAGTTCGCGGCAATGACCGACCGGGCCCCCGCCCACCCCGAAGGTGTCTCCTGCCTGGTCTGCCACTCCATCGACAGCGTCCCGCGCGACATGCCGGGCAACGGCAGCTACCGCATCAAGGAGCCCAGCCCGTCGATCCTGGGGACCGGTACACTCGGCAAGGCAATGCTGCAGGCATCCCGAACCAGCCATAGCGAGGCCGTCATGAGGCGGCCGCTGTTCCAGGACCCAAGCTTCTGCGCCAGTTGCCACCAGCAACTCGACTTTGCCAGCAAGGCACCCTTCGACGAGGAGGACATCTCAGGCCAGTTCCACGAGTGGAAATTGAGTCCGTTCGCCGAGAAGGGCAGCGAGGACTTCAAGACCTGCCAGGACTGCCACATGCCGCTGGTCGAGGCGAAGGACCCCGCAGCACGCGACGGCAAGGTGCACTCGCATCGCTTTGTCGGCAGCAACCACGCTCATGCGGCGGCGGCCGGCTTGAAGGAACAGGCCGATCTCGTGCTCGAAAATCTCCGCCGGGGCGTGCTGATGGAGCTGCACCTGGCCGAGATCCAAGCCAAGCCTGGCTTCCTGGTCGTTGAGGTCCCGGTCACCAACCGCGGCAGCGGCCACGAGTTCCCCACCGGGGTCACCGACATCAAGGAAGCGTGGATCGAGCTGGTGGCCGAAAGTGGCGGCGAGCAACTGCTGGCCAGCGGCCTGCTCGACGAACGTCACTACCTGGACCCGGACGCCCACTCCTGGCGCAAGGTGCTGCTGGATCACCGCAACCTGCCCGTCGACCTTCACAACATGGCGGTGGTGAAGAAGACCCTGCTGGAGCGCACCATCCTGCCGAGCGCGACAGACATCGCCCGCTACGAGATCCCCCTTGTCGGCCGGCAATCGGGCTCAGTCACGATTCGCGCCAGGCTGCGCATGCGGCGGGCCAACCAGCGCTGGAATGACTGGCTGTTCAACTTCGACGGACGAACGATGCCGGTGGTCGACATCTACTCCCGGACCCTGGCGCAAGACATCGCTGCGATCACCTGGCACGAAGCAGCGCCAGAAAAAGCCGAGTCCCCCGTCGCAAGCACCGGCAAGGCCGCCGCCCCCGAGGGCATGGTCTACATCCCCGCGGGCCCGGCCCTGTTGGGTGATCCGGAAGGAGAGCCCGACGAGCAGCCTGCAAAGACCCTGCAGGTGGATGGCTTTGCCATCGACAGGTATCCCGTCACCAACCTCCAGTACCAGAAGTTCCTGGAGGCGATGGGGAACCACGGGCCGGTACTCAAGCTTCCCTGGGCCGGCAGGTACAACTGGGTGGGCAAGCAGTTCCCAGACGGCACGGCGCGCCAGCCGGCCATCCTGGTGACCCGAGACGAAGCGGAGGCCTACTGCCGGTGGCGCGGCGGCATGGCCTTGCCCACCGAAGCCGAGTGGGAGAAGGCCGCACGAGGTCCGCAAGGCTACCGCTATCCCTGGGGCAACGACTGGGACAAGGGCCGCTGCCCCGAGGTCGCGGGGATGGACGTACCCACGAGCGTCGGCATGTGCACGCAACGCGACAGCGCCTACGGCGTCAGCGACCTGCTGGGGGGAGTCTTCGAGTGGACCGCCGACTCCTACTCCGCCTATGACCGCACCTTCCTGCATCCCAATGCAAACGAGTGGCTGGTGACCTTCGATCCACTCATGTACTCGGTGCGGGGCGCTCCGCCCGGCCAGCAGGGCCCGGCCACCGCGGCCTACAGCCGCTCGGGCCAGAATGGCTACCAGCGCGGTCGGGTCGGCTTCCGCTGTGTACAGAACGGGGCGAGCCTATGAAGCACCGCACACTGGCCGCCGGTCTCCTGCTCGGCTGTGGCATCGCACTGCTGGTCGTCGGACAGCTACGAGTGGGACAGGACCAACTGCTCAGCACCGAGCGGATGGTCGATGGCGAACTGCTGGGCCGCGAGGTCAGCGGCGAGCAGGCCAGCACCCTGCGGCAAGCCGACACGGTGCCGTCCGAAGACCTGCTGACCATTCATCCCCCGCAGGGAGCGGTGTATCCCGACAGCTTCCCACCCCCCCGGATCCAGTGGAAGAGCCGAGGCGACGGCCTCGTCTACCGGGTCGAAGTGCAGCGAGGAGAGGCTGCTGCGTTCATCGCGGTGACGACCCGCACCGAAGTTCGCCCACAGGCGCCCAGCTGGGAGGCCCTCAAGGGAAGTGACGGCGCCGTGTCCGTCCGCATTCGCGCCGCCCGTGTCGAAGCAGATGGCCGCATCGTCGGCGAGCTGCGCGAGGGGCCGGAGACTACCTTCACAATCGCAGCGAGCGAAGACCAGCCGACAGGGATGATGGTGTACGGCAGCAAGCATCGTCCTCCGGAGCTGCCGGATGGAACCGTGTCGGTGATGTTTATGAACCTGGCGCTGCTGGGCATGGACATGCAGAACTTCGAGCCGCGGGTCTTGTTCCGCTCGGCCTATGGACCTGAGGCGGGACCGGGGCCGGGCCGCGGTGCAGGTGGGGGACCAGGTGGCGGCGTAGACTATGACGGCCCCGGCGGCGGCGGACCCCACGGCGGCGGACCCCACGACGGACCTGACGGCGGCGGACCCCACGACGGACCTGA
>CAZBDA010000250.1:0-3743 GCA_964490445.1 uncultured Rickettsiales bacterium
TTTTCGACAGGGGCGACGACGACAGCGTGGCCGACGACGACGACGAGGACGACGACGACGACAGCTCCCCAGATGCGGACCAGGATGGGGACGGCTTCACCGAGGACTGTGACGACACCAACCCGAACGTCTTTCCCGGGGCTGCCGAGCTCTGTGATGGGCTGGACAACGACTGCAACAACGGCGCCGACGACGACGCCCTCGACGCCATCGACTGGTATCTCGATGATGATGGTGATGGCTACGGGGATCCCGCCGAAGAGGTGTTCAGCTGCGATGCGCCGCCCGGCTATGTCGGCAACTCCGCTGACTGTGACGATGAGGATGCGCGCTTCAACCCAGGTGCCATCGAGTTCGACTGCGAAGATGCAAACGACTACAACTGCGATGGCTCCGTCGGTTGGGCCGATGCCGACAGCGACGGTTTTGCTGCCTGTGCAGACTGCGATGACTCCGATCCCGCCGTCAACGAAGACGCCCTCGAGATCTGCAACGCCGTCGACGACGACTGTGACGGTCTTACGGATGAAGACGATCCTGACCTCAGTGACGGCAGCGTCTTCTACGGAGACTCCGATGGCGACGGCTTCGGCGGTCAGCAGTACCAGGTCACCAGTTGTTCTGCGCCTGCCGGCTACGTGGCCAATAGCCTCGACTGCAACGACCTGAACCCTGCGACCAATCCCGGCGCTTTTGAGATCTGTGACGACGAGGACAATGACTGCGACACCAGCATCGACGATGGGGGGGGGCTGTCCTGGTACGCGGATGCCGACGGAGACGGGTACGGGAACGTCAACAGCACTGTGAGCGCGTGTAGCGCGCCTCAAGGCTATACCGCAAACGCAACCGACTGTGATGACACCTCGCCGGCGACGAGTCCCTCGGCGTATGAAATCTGCGATGGCATCGACAACAACTGCGATGGCAGCATCGACGAGGCAGGTGCCCTCAACCCAGGCACCTTCTACGCGGACACAGATGGTGATGGCTACGGCAATGCAGCCATGATCGCGACGGCCTGCAACGCACCGCCGGGATACGTCGCTGACGCCACCGACTGTGACGACAACTCAACCTCAATCAGTCCTGGCGCTGCCGAGATCTGCAACGGCCTGGACGACGACTGTGACGGCACCGTTGATGGCGCCAACGCAGCCGATTCAAGCCTCTGGTTTGTTGATCTGGACGGCGACGGGTTTGGCAATGCAGCAACCACTCAGACCGCCTGCACAGCTCCCACAGGCTTTGTATCCAACGACACCGACTGCAACGATCTGAACTCAGCGATCTCGCCGGCAGGCACAGAGGTCTGTGACAGCTCCAATGACGATGAAGACTGTGACGGGACCGCAGACAACAACGATCCGCAGGGGGCAGCAGGAACCACGCTGTTTTATCCCGACAACGATGGCGATGGCTACGGCGATGCATCCGAGCCGGGAACTGCATTTTGCGATGCGCCGAGCACCCTGACCGCCGACAACTCCGACTGCGATGACTCCCCCACCGGTGCCGGCGTGAATCCACTGGCCACGGAGGTCTATTACGACGGAATCGACTCCAACTGCGACAACGCCAGCGACTACGACGCCGACTCAGACGGCTTCGACAGCAACCTGTACGCTGGGACCGACTGCGATGACAACGACCCGCTCTCGACGACCACAGCCACCGATGCTGACTGTGACGGAGTGCTGCCCCCAGCTGATTGTGACAACAACGATCCGGGCTCCACGACCACAGCCACCGATGCTGACTGCGACGGGGTGCTGACCGCAGCCGACTGCGATGACAGCAACGCAGCCATTGCTGCCGTTGGGACAGGGCCGGCCTGCCCCGCCACCAGCTGCCTGGCGGTTCTCGACGCGGACCCCACTGCAGCCGATGGCGCGTACTGGATCAGCCCAACTGGAGCCAACCCCAACCAGTTGTACTGCGACATGACCCTCGATGATGGCGGCTGGACCCTCGTGTATCACAACAGCGGCAGCGCAATCGCTATCCACAACTCAGGGAACCAGGGTTCGCTCAGCGACCTGTCTTCCCCTTCTGGCGGATCCGCCAAGCTCAGCGACGGCACAATCCTGGCGCTTCGTTCCCAACCCTCGTCGACGTTGATCGGCTACCGGGTCACCTCGAACAACATCACAAACCGCTACTTCGCACCCTCGAACTGCATCTACGAGCATTATTCAAACAGCGACAATACCTGTCGGCGCTACACCGCAAGCTACAACGCCACCAACCCGAGCTACGTTCAGTGTGTGAATTGGGGCGGTAATTCAGGTGGGCTGGACGCCTGGTACGACTGCAACGGAGGCGGCTACACCAACGTATTCAACACGCACCGGGGTTACAGCGAGACCTCGGGGATTACGACCAACTCCAACGGCAGCACCTCCGGCAGCTCCAGCACCACCTATAGCAATGACGTCCTGATGTGGGTGCGTTGAACAGACCAGGTCGAATCGTTCTTCACACCGCCGGTCGTCCACGCCGCCCTGGACCGACCTGAGTGCGGCTGAGGATGAGGTGGGACTCCCCTGCCCCGGGCCAGGGCTCGTGGGAAGGAGCCGCTCATGCAACGTCGGCGGCTGTGTCCGGCGATGCAGTCTTCTATCGGACGTACACCAGCAGGCAGCCGTCCGAGGTCTGCGGGCTGTGATCCCAGCCACCCGAACCCAGGTGAGAGGCGCCATTGTAATTACCGAGGCTGTCAATCTGACCCCATTTCATCCCATCGCCCTGCCAGACAACACATGAACAGCCCATAGTCGGTATGTCGTGCGTCTCAGAGCCGGAGTTGTTGTGTTGCACCTGGAGGTTGCAACCGGTACCCGTGGAGCCGGAAAGGGCCGCGCCGAGAACCTGACACTGACTGTTGCTGTTGGACATCGTGCCGTCCAACAGGATCTGTGCGCTGTTGAGCCCAGAGGTGATGTTCGCCCAGGTGAACAGGTAGCCCGTGCCCGCTATGAAATCACTCGTAAAGCGAATCGTGCTAGGCGACAGCCCGACTGCATTCGCATAGCCGATACTCGAAACTGGGCTCTGCGAAGTTGGGGTAATTGGCGTGACATGGGACAGTCCGCCGCTTCGTGCATCCCCCCCACCGTCCTGGCACATGATGTAGGCGAGCGTCCAACCACCACTGACCGTCGTCATGTCGCAATAGACTTCAAAGGCGCCACTGCCGGTCGGATCGACCCAATAGGTTCCATCACCAGGAGCGACGGTGTGGCCATCGACGATGGCCTGGCAACTGCTCGCCGCGCACAGGGCTGTCGTACCCAGGACATCGCCCTCATCGATTACCCCGTTACAGTCGTTGTCGACGGCATCGCAGACCTCGGAGGCAAACGGGTGGACGCTGACCTCTGTGTCGTTGCAGTCAGTACTGTCCTGCACGGTGCCGCCGAGTTGAGTGCAGGACAGACTCCCTGCAGCAAGGTTCCCGTAGCCGTCACCGTCGGCATCCACGTACCAGATGGTCGCGTCCACGGCCCCGTCATCAGCGGTGCCATCACAGTCATCATCGATGCTGTTGCACAACTCGCTCGCATTGGGATTGATGTCCGCACCCCCATTGGCCGGATCGTCATTGCAGTCAGCGGCGTTGTCGGCATAACCAGCAGGCTGGGCACAGGCAGAGATCGGCGTGCCGATGACTCCAAAACCATCTCCGTCGGCGTCGATGTACCAGTCGTCCGCATCCAGGGCGCCGGCCTCGTCGATGCCAC